>CAZMGX010000167.1:0-10212 GCA_964565915.1 uncultured Gemmatimonas sp. | reverse complement strand
GACCAAGGGCGTGCGTTTCGTCACGTCAGGACTCCAGCTGCTGCGCGAGATCAAGACCTATGTGAACTCGGAAGGCACCGAGACCACGCAAACGTTCATTCGCGTCGGACCATCGTTCAGCGCCACCGCGACCGGTCCCGGAGGATTCCAGTCGTACAGCGAAGAGCTGGCGCCGCGTGCGGCGGGTTGGGAGTACATCCAGTCGCTCGACATGCCCGGGAATGCGGCGAGGTGGGCCAGCCTGGCCGTCGAAAAGGTCGGCGCGAAGACTGTTGAGCCCGGTCGATATGACCTTATTCTCGATCCGACCAATCTCTGGCTCACCATTCACGAATCGATCGGGCATCCCACCGAGCTCGATCGCGCGATGGGCTATGAAGCGAACTATGCCGGGACCAGCTTCGTCGCGCCGCCCGAGAAGCACATCGGCAAACTCAAGTACGGTACCGAGCTGATGAACATCCAGGCCGACCGCACGCAGCCACAGTCCCTGGCGTGGGTCGCGTGGGATGACGAAGGGGTGGCGGCCGACAAGTGGATGATCATCGAGAAGGGACTGTTCAAGGACTATCAGACCACGCGCGAGCAGGCGGCATGGATCTCGAACCTGACCGGTGTGAAGAAGTCGCACGGCTGTTCGTTTGCCGACTCCTGGGACAGCGTGCAATTCCAGCGGATGCCGAACATCTCGCTCATGCCGGGCACGCGCGACATCGGTCTCGATGACATCATTGCGGGCACCGATCGCGGTATCGTCATCAAAAACCGTGGGTCGTGGTCGATCGATCACCAGCGCTACAACTTCCAGTTCTCCGGGCAGGTGTTCTACGAAGTGAAGGGTGGCAAGATCACCGGCATGCTGAAGGACGTGGCCTATCAGGCCAACACGCCAGTGTTCTGGAATGCGATGGACATGATCGGCGGCCAGAAGTCGTATTGGCTGGGCGGATCATTCGGCGACGGCAAGGGTGAGCCAAGTCAATCGAACTCGGTCAGTCATGGCTGTGTGCCCGCACGCTTCAAGAACGTGAACATCGTCAACACCGGGAGAGGCGAATGACCCCGCGCTCACTGTTCACGCCGGCGGCGCTGGCAGACGTCGAGTTCCTCTCGCGCGAGGCTGCCAAGTCGCTCACCGATCGTGTGCTGTCATTCGCGAAGGCCGACGAAACACGTGTCAACGTGCAAAGCGGCTGGGCCGGCAATACACGTTTCGCCGGCAACGAAATCACCACCAGCGGTGGCACGACGGACACGACGGTCACGGTCACGTCGACCATCGGCAAGAAGCGTGCGTCGGCATCGACCAACATCCTGGACGACGAAAGCCTCAAGCGCACGGTTGAATTGGCCGAGCGCCTGGCGCGGCTCAGCCCCGAAGATCCCGAGGCGATGCCGAATCTCGGTCCGCAGACTTTTGCGCCAGTTAGTAGCTTCTTCGACAAGACCGCCGAGCTCACGCCGGAAGTTCGTGCCAAGGCGGCACAAGGCGTGATCAGCGTGGCCGAGCAGGAAGGCAAGAGTGTCGGGAACCTGTTTGTCGCCGGGTTCCTCCGAGCCAATGCCACGGCTACGGTCGTGGCCAACAGCAGTGGGTTGTTCGCGTATCATCGCAACACCGACGTCGATCTTTCGGCGACGGCGCGAACGCCGGACGCGACGGGCTCAGGGTGGGCCAGTGCCGGGGCGCGTGACTGGGGGCAGATTGACGCCACCGCCATCGGGCGCATCGCCGCGCAGAAGGCCGTCGCCAGCCGCAATCCCAAGGCGGTCGAGCCCGGAATGTGGACCGTCGTGCTGGAGCCGCAGGCCGTGGCCGACATCATGCCGCAGCTGGTCGGGACGTTCAACGCACGCGCCAATGACGAAGGTCGCGGCACGTTCAGCAAGACGGGGGGCGGCACGCGACTCGGCGAGAAGATCGCCGACGAGCGTGTGACGATGTACACGGACCCGAACGACCCGGATCTGTTGGCCTCACCCTTCGACAGCGAAGGGCTGCCGCTCAAGCGCGTCGTCTACATCGAGAACGGCATCCTCAAGAACTTTTCGTACGACCGTTTCTGGGCGCAGAAGCAGGGCAAGGTGCCCACCAACAGCGGCGGTGGTGGTGGGCGCGGCGGTGGTGGCGGAGGTGGTGGTGGGCTCAAGTTCGTCGGTGGCAGCAAGAGCACTGAGGAACTCATTGCCGGCTGTGAGCGCGGCATTCTCGTCACCCACTTTTTCTACATCCGCTCGCTCGACGCGCGTACGGTGATGCTCACGGGGCTCACGCGCGACGGCACCTTCCTGATCGAGAAGGGCAAGATCACGGCCGCCGTCAAGAACTTCCGTTGGAACGAAAGTCCGCTGTTCATGCTCAGCAAGATCGAGGACATCGGCAAAGCCGAACGCACGTCGGCGGGGCAGGTGATGCCGTCGCTTCGTGTGAAGGACTTCAACTTCACGAGCCTGTCGGACGCGGTCTAGTCGGCGCTGACGCCGGGCGTTGAATCATTGATCGTTACGGTTCGCGATCGTCCGCGACAATACAACGGCCCCGCGAGTGCAAGACTCGCGGGGCCGTATCGTATCTCAACTACGGTGCCGCGGTGATCAGCGACAACTGCGTCGGATGGAAGGCTACCTCGCGTGTCCCTTCGCTGTCGGTGTACATGGCGAACACCACACCGTCACCGATACGGGTCACGGTCATCGGTGTGTCGCCGGCGAATCGGCCGAAGACCGCACCGACGCCGAATTCGGCAGGAACCGGAGGCGTGTACGCGGGAACCGGTGGTGTCGTGGCGGTGACCGCGCTGGCCACGGCCGAGGCAGTGTCCGCGGCGGTGTCCGTGCTCGAACTGTATGAGGCAGCGGGCGCCGCACTCTCACTCGCCATCGGGGGCGCTGCGCTGGCACCCGTTGCACTGGTCGCCGAAATCGCCATCGCCATCGCCTGCGCCTTGGCCACAAAATCAGTCTGCTCAGCCGAGAACGTGGGTTCGTCTTCGCGCGGCTTGTCCGACGGCATGAGGCCCGCAGGCGCGGCGTGCGCCGCCGGGAACGACACAGGCTTCGTGTCCTCCAGCAAGGTGAACGGCTGCTTGGCGCTGAGGATGGCCGTCCCCAGGTCCGTGGCGGTGTGGGCCCGGCTGTCCTTCGCCTTGAGGCGCGCCTCGATCCGGGATCCAACGGCTAAGAGCAGGTCTTGGGACATGGTCGTGTGTGAGAGGGAAGAGAATTCCGCTTTGGTGCTTGGCCTGCAGAAGTTTCCTATGAACTCGGCGCGCCACCGTCAGCGAGCCGCGCCGGTAACCCGTTGCACTGAAACAGTTTCAGCGTGACGACCGATGTTTGCCGTCGGCTGCGGCTCTTTTCTGATGGGCTGCCTATGGCATGAGGGGTGCAAGGATTGGGCCACCCTTCTGCGACACCGGCCCCGCAAGCTTGAGGCTCGCGGGGCCGGCAAATCACTGGCGCGGTCTATCAGGGCACGAAGGTGGTGCTGCGCGCCGCGACCCGCCATGACGTACCGTCTGTCGGCTGATTGATGACGCCGGACAGACCGCCGATGGCGCTCACCTCAGCGGTCGTGGACACGCCGCTCAGCAAACCCCACGCGGTGTTGAAGCCGTCGATGCCGGCGAAGTTGGGGGTCTCCAACTCGAATTCCGAACCTCCGCCCGCGAAATATCCACGCAACGCCGAGATGGTGACCGAGCGAGCGCCGCTATTCTGGCTGAACGTGACGCCGAAGGCATCACCATACTCGGCCTGGAAGTTGGCCTTCGCCTTCGGCCTGGCCAGTCCGCTCGATGTCGACGAGGACAACGTCACCGCGGCCAGCGACGGACCCAGGGAGAGTGTCCGATCGGCCACGGTCCGGAAGTAGCTGTACAGCAGGCGCTGATCCTGCGGCTGCTGAGCCCCGGCATTGTTCGAGGCCACGACCAGCGCGGCGTGCAGGTCGCCCGGCGCCAGCAACGCGGTCGGAATACCGTAGAAGGTCCGTGAGGTGCCGGTCGCGAACAGGTCCGGCACATAGTTGGCCTCGGTGCCGCTCGCAAACTGGATCACGCTCGCAAGGAAGACCTGATCCGCGCCGACGTTGGCGATGTTGATGTTGGCCGTCGCGGGCGCGAACGACGAACCGCCGGCGAAGTCCACCACAGGCAGTGTGCCACCAGACGCCACGTTGACGTTGCGCTGCAGGAACATGCGATTGAGTGTCGACGACGGCGGCGGACCGATCGTCGTGTTCAGTCGCACGGCGAAGAGGTCCAGGCTGCCCGTCGCCACGTTCTGCAGCTGATAGGTCGTTGCACCAAACGACGCGCCCCCCTCGGCGCCGCCATGGAAGATCTCCGCGGTCTCGGTCGCGGAGAGCCCGACCACCGATCCGTTCAGCGTCTTGCCGGCTGCCGGGTTGTCGGTACACTCGAGTGTCAGCGACGACTGCAACTCGTTGCGCGCGCCGTAGAAGACTTCGGTGCTCGTCCTGCCGTTTTCGTTGACGACGTACGCCACAGCGCCCACGGCCTGAAGCAGCGTGAAGTTGAACGTGTTGCCGCCGCTCGCCGTGACGCGTGTCCAGTTGCCGGCAGTGCCGTCCCGGAACGCGAACCACAACGGGATGCGCGCAGCGTCGCAGAAGCGCCACGCGAAGTTGCCGCCGCCACCGGACGCGGTGATCGTCAGGGTGAGCGATGCACTCTGGTTTGCCACCCCCGTCGCCGTGCCGTTGATCGCGACGGTGTAGACCCCCGGCGTTGCGGCGGCACCCGCCGTGAAGCTGACCGTTACCGCTCCACCGGATGTCGGGTTCTGGCTATACGCGACGGTCACATTCGCCGGAACGTTTGCCGCAGAAAGCGTGACCGCACCGTTGAAGCCACCAGTCTTCGTGATGGTGATGGCACTGGCCCCGGTTGCTCCTTGTGCCACCGACACGTTGGTCGCGCTCAGTGAGAACGCGGCAGGGACGGCAACCGTGAGGGTGACGGGGATGGTGCGATCAGCCAGTCCGGTCGCCGTACCGCGGACGGTGAGGTTGTAGGTGCCGGCGGCCACGGCGGTGGTCGTCGCGAGTGACAGGGTAGATGTGGCGCCCGTCGCCGGATTCGGCGTGAACGTACCGGTCACACCCGCGGGTGCCCCTTCGAGCGCGAGGGTGACACTCCCCGCGAAGCCGCCCGTCTTCACGACCGCGATCGCCGTTTGTGCCGACTCACCGGCGTTGAGGGCGATGGCCGCCGGCGTGGCCGACAGCGTGTAGGCGGGTGTCGCTCCAGCCGTGACGACCAATTGGGCCGTTGCCGTCTGCGCGGCGACGCCGCTGGCAGTCGCCCGGACGGTGATGGTCGACGTGGCCACCGCAGCATTCGCGCCAACGGTCAGCGTCAATGTGCTGGTGCTTGAGCCATCGGGAATCGGGTTGGGCGCGAACGCGGCCGTGACATTGGCCGGCAGTCCTTCCGCTGTCAGCGTCACGGGGCCGGTCGCCCCGTTCAGTCGGGTGATGGTGATCGGCACCGTCGCGCTCGAACCCTGCGCCGCGATGGCCGTCGACGAGGACGTCGAAACAGTGATCGCCGGATTGTTGACCGGCGGCGTGGTGCCGTCCCCGCCTCCGCCGCACGCAGCGAGCAGAGAGGCGGTGACCAGAGAAATCAGGAATCGGCGCATAATGGTTCGCGTGAAGGGAAGAACGACAAGCGACCTCTCCCATCATGGCGAGTGGCTCGTCGTCGATCTGTAGCGGTTCCCTTGACGTGCGTAGGGGAACTCGCTCGCCGAAGTCCCGGCGATCCACGGACTATGCGTCTCGATTCACACGGTCAGGCAGGGTCAACCGACCTATGGTCGGTCCTCCCCCGGTTGCGACAGAATGCTTTCGGCCTTGGCGTTTAACGCGCGGGGATCACGATGTTCACGCTCGCCGTGCGCGGTTCGGTCTCCGCGCTCGTCGCGCGGATCGTCACGGGATAGCTCCCGGCCGTCGCGCTTGCTCCGATGACCAGAAACACGCTCGTGCGGTTGCTGTTCTCCGCAATCGTCAGCGCGCCAGGTCCCGTCACCCCGGTGGGCAGTCCTTGGGCCTCCACCACTACCGGACCGCGGAATCCGTTGTCCCGCGCGACCGTCACGTCGATGCGCGAGGTGAGTCCGACGGCACCGCTGGAAGACAGCACCGGCGAGGCCAGCTCCAGCAGGAAGGTCGGCTGCGGTACGACCAGCGACACGGTGGTCGTGGCCGGACTTACCCCTTTGCCGAGGCCACGAATCGTGAGGGGGTAGGTGCCGATCGCCGCACTATTGTCGACGTCGATGTTCAGGCGGCCGGAAGTTCCGAGTGCAGGAACGCTTGGCGTCGAGAACGTGGCGATCACGCCGGGCGGCACCCCTTCAACAGACAAGGCAACGGCATCCGTAAAGCCGCCCGTCCGTGTCACGCCGATGTCCACCAACGCGTTCCAGCCACGCGGGGTCGACACGGCGGTCCGCGACGGGGTGAGGGTGATGCTCGATGTCACGGGCGCCGGAGGCGCGGCCGTGCCGGATTCGCAGCCGACGAGCACCACGGCAAGCATAACCAGACGGGACCTTTTGGACATGTTCGTCTCCACGCGTAAGAGCCATTGTTCACGGACCGCCGACCATGACGGCGAGACACGCGACGTAGACGGGTACCCTACGCCTCGCCTATTTTCCGTGACGGTTGTTCTGTCACCTTGCCTAAACCTGCCTCGGGTCCGCTGTCATGGCCAACGATACGCTCGCCGCGATTCCGTCCGCGCTCCCCTCCGTCGAGCTCAAGGCTCATGCGGCCGACCTCTTCAATATCGATGCGTCCCTGACCGAAGAGGAGCGCGCGATTCGTGATACGGTGCGCGCCTTCGTCGATGAGAAGATCCTGCCCATCATCGGCGAATGTTATGTCCAGGGACGCTTTCCGAAAGAGCTGATTCCGGGACTTGCCGAGCTCGGGGTGCTGGGCGCGAACCTGCCAGAAGAGTATGGGTGCGCCGGATTGTCGAGCGTGGCATACGGGCTGATCATGCAGGAACTCGAGCGTGGCGATTCCGGCATCCGGTCCTTCGCCTCGGTGCAGGGGGCCCTGGTCATGTACCCGATCTTCGCGTTCGGCTCGGAAGCGCAGAAGCGTGAATATCTGCCGAAGCTGGCAAAGGCCGAGTTGATCGGGTGCTTCGGCCTCACCGAACCCGACTTCGGCTCGAACCCGTCGGGCATGATCACGCGCGCGCGCCAGCAGGCGGACGGCAGCTGGATTCTCAACGGCGCCAAGATGTGGATCACGAACGGCTCCATGGCCGACATCGCCATCATCTGGGCCAAGACCGGCGAGAGCACCGACGACAGCAGCATTCGCGGCTTTGTCGTCGATACCAAGACGCCCGGGTTCACCGCTCGCGACCAGAAGGGCAAACTCTCGCTGCGCGCGTCGGACACCTCGGAATTGGCGCTGGCCGACGTGCATGTACCAGCCGATGCGCTGCTCCCCGAAAGCAAGGGCCTCAAGAGCCCGCTCATGTGCCTGACGCAGGCGCGCTACGGCATCTCGTGGGGCGTGCTGGGCGCGGCCCTGGCGGCCTTCGAAGAGGCCGTGTCGTACGCAAAGGCCCGCGTCATGTTCGACCGCCCCATCGGCGGATTCCAGATTCAGCAGGTGCGCCTGGCCGACATGCTCACCGAAATCGTGAAGGGACAGCTGGTGTCACTGCACCTGGGTCGGATGAAAGACGCCGGGAACTTCACGCCGACTCAGGTGTCGTTGGCCAAGCGCAATAATGTGAGCATCGCCACAGATATCGCCCGGGAAACGCGGCGACTCTTGGGCGGCAACGGCATTCTCGCGGAGTATGCGGCCATGCGCCACATGGCCAATCTCGAGAGTGTCTATACGTACGAAGGGACACACGACGTACATTCGTTGATCCTCGGCCAGGCCATCACCGGGCTCAACGCGTTCAAGTAGCCACTACCAGGTAGCCACTGCGAGGAGAGGCAATGCGTCGATGGGTGAGTGGTGCCACACTCGCAGGATCCGCGCTGCTCGCCGCTTGCGGCGGTGATGCGACGTCACCGTCGTACTCGCTGGACCTCGCCGAGATCGGACGCACCCCGGTGGCCCAATGGCTGCAGGTGCCCGACTCGGCCCGTGTCGGCGAGCCGTTTGTGGTCACCACGTATGCCACCAATCGTGGCTGCGAGACGCCCGGCGGCCTGTCAGTGACGCAGGTCGACGGTCGGGTGCGCATAGTGGGCGCTGTGAAAGTGGCGTCCGGCGAGCGGGTCTGCCCGACACCCGGTGCGTGGTCGCAATCCACGACACTGACCGCCACTGTCGAGGGTGACCTGACGGTGGCCTTGATCGGCCGCATCGGTGACCGCACCGATTCCGTCTCGCGTGTCGTGCGGGTGATCCCTCGCAAGGTGCCTCTGGGATCACTCGCGGGCACGGTGTTCGCCCGACCGGCAAGAAGCGGCGACGACTGAGGTCAGGGCTCGCGTGCGGAAAATCCGCACGAATTGGGGCGACGTGGCGAGTGACGAGACGCTTGAAGTCGTGGTTGGGGGGAATAGGTTGTGTCGCAGTCTCGTCACAATTCCCGCCTTCAGGAGACTCGCATGAAGCTGACCGCCCTTCGTGGTGTGCCACGAGCGCGTCACGTACTGAGACATCTCGCCGCAGGGCTCATCGTTTGGGCCGGACTCGGTTCACCCGCGCTGCACGCCCAAGGATCTGGTGTCGTGACGGGTACCGTCGTCAACGACAAGAACTCCAGCCCCATCGCCGAGGCGCAGGTCGCGGTGGAAGGTCGTGGGGTTGGCACGACGACTGATGCCGCTGGTCGATTCCGTCTTGCCGGGCTGACGGGGAGCGGCGAAATCCGCCTCGTGGTTCGCCGGATCGGCTTCCAGCCAAAGACGGTCGCGGTCGCCATCGGCGCGAGCGACGTCCGCATCGCACTCACCGAACGTTCGATCGAACTCACGCAGGTCGTGGTCACCGGCACCGCCGGCATCGCGGAGAAGCGCGCCATTGGCAATGCGGTGTCCACCGTGAAGGCAGCCGACATCGTCGCGACGCAGCCGGTCAGTTCCTTCCAGGAACTGCTGAACGGACGCGCGTCCGGTGTCAGCATCGTCGCCAGCTCGGGGCAGGTGGGCACGGGCTCGCGGATCCGCGTGCGCGGCGCGTCCAGCCTCTCGCTCTCGAACGATCCGCTGATCTACGTGGACGGCATTCGCGTCGACAATACGCAGGCGTCCGGACCGGCCAATCAGGCGTTCGGCTCCGCGTCGATTTCGCGCTGGAACGACTTCAACCCCGATGACATCGAGAGCCTCGAGGTCATCAAGGGGCCGGCCGCGGCGACGCTGTATGGTACCGAGGCCTCCAACGGCGTCATCCAGATCATCACGAAGAAAGGCGCGGCTGGTCGCGCCACGTGGAATGTCGTCGGTCGCATGGGATCGAGCTGGGTGCCTGATCTCCTGACGCGATTCCCGGACAACTACGGCACCGTCCCGCGCGCCGGTAGCGCGACGGCACTGGATACGGTCAGCATCTCGACCCGGCAACTCAACGACTCGCTGAACGCGCGGTACGGAAACGACATCTTCACGAACGGCGCGCTGCAGGATCTGCAGATGTCGGTCAGCGGCGGCTCGAATGTGTTGCGCTACTACGTTGGCGGCGGCTACGAAGAGAACCGCGGCGCCGAGCGCGTGAATCGGCTCAATCGCACGAACCTCCGCGTCAACGTCTCGGCGAACCCGAGCCCGAAGCTCGACGTCTCGGCGTCACTGGGCTACACGACGGGTCGCACGTACCTGCCGTACGAGTCTGGTGGCGGTGGGGCAGTGTGGGGCACGGTGTTCGCGTCGCCCAGCTTCCTGTACGGTGGCGTCAGCGTCCCGGCGCGCAACGCGAACAATCCGCAGCTTGGCTTCCGCTCCGGGCCGCCGAACGCCTACTACGAAGCGTACGACATCTTCCAGGACGCGGACCGCTTCACCGGCAGCTTCCAGTTCACCAACCGACCCGCGTCCTTCTTCAACCATCGCATCATCGTCGGTGTGGACCGCCTCGCGGAAAACAACGAGGAGCGTACGCCGCGCAACGATATCATCGGCGCCCGTTTCGCGTCCTTCTCCGGCAGCGGCCTGCCCACGGCGGGCAGCATCGGCATCAGCACGCGCGAC
>CAZMGX010000166.1:6311-10280 GCA_964565915.1 uncultured Gemmatimonas sp. | reverse complement strand
AGCCGCGCCGGGTCAACTTCCACCGCAAGACCGACGAGGTCGACCGGCGCTACCGCAAGGGCTGAAGCTTCAGCGCCGCGCCACGGTCACGGTCGGGGCGAGGGTGCGCAGGCCGCGCACCACCACGTTCACGCCGCCTCCGGGCATGGCCACCTCGGCGGACAGCCCGTCGTCATCGGCGTGGCCGGCGACGGCCGCGAACACGCTGTCGCGCAGCCCGCGGAACGGCACCAGCACGCGGCTTCCCGGAGGAATCGGCGTGGCGACGCCCTCCGGGACGGTGTAGGTGAAGGTCCGGAAGAGCGGAGCCGGGAGCGCCACCTCGACACAGCGGGTGGCCATCGAACGTGCGCCTACCGTTTGCGCACGCCGAGCCCCGGCGTGTCGTCGAGTGTGATCCGCCCGTTCGGGATGGACGGGCCGTCGAACGGGTCATCGGCCAGCAGTGCGGCGCCGTCGAGGTCGGCGTCGTCGAGGAGCGGCGAGAAGTGCGCCGCGGCGGCGATGCCGAGCGTACTTTCGATCATACATCCGCACATCACGCGCATGCCATGGGCGCGCGCCACCGCGATCATGCGCAACGCCTCGCGCAGGGACCCACACTTGGCGAGCTTGATGTTGACCCCGTCCACCACCCCGTGAAGCTTCGGAATGTCCGAAGCGACGAGGCACGACTCATCGGCGACGACGTCAATGGGTGACCGATCGCGCACGAAGCGCAACCCGTCGAGGTCGTGCGGTGGCAGCGGCTGCTCGAGCATGTCGATGCCGTACTTCGCGAGCGGTTCGAGCATCGCCAACGCGCCTTTCGTGGTCCAAGCCGCATTGGCGTCGACGCGCAGTGTGGCGTGTGGCGCTTCCTCGCGCACGATCCGCAGGATCTCCGCATCACGCGCCGTGCCGAGCTTGATCTTGAGGATCGGATACGCGGACGCTTCCCGCACACGCGCGCGTAGCGTGGCGTCGTCGGGGGCGATCCCGATGGTGAAGCTGGACAGCGGCGTGGCTGTGCGGTCGAGCCCCCACAGTTTCCAGAGGGGTACGCCGAGCCGCTTCGCCGCGAGGTCGTGCAGCGCGGCGCTGATGGCACAACGCGCCGCGGCGTTCCACCGCAACGACTTCTCGAGTTCGCGCTCAATGGCGTCGATGGACCAGCCGTTCGCCGATTCCAGCATCGGGGCGAAGCGCGACAACGCCGTCATCACGCTGTCAGCGGTTTCACCGTAGAAGCGACTGGGAGCCGCCTCGCCCCACCCTTCGAGTCCATCGTCATCGCTCTGGGCATCACGCAGACGCACGTGGACGACATGCCACGCACTGGTGCCGCCGCGGGCAATGATGAACGGGTGGCGCGTGTGAACGGTGATCTTTTCGGCGTGCAGGAGCACGGGCGGACCTTAGTGAGGGGTGAGGCCGATCTGACGAGCAACGCGCGCGCTGCGGACGTCGGCGAGCGCGCCGGCGCCGGACAGGAATCCGATCAGGGCATCGGCGAGTTCGAATCCGCGATCGTAGCGATCGGTGGCCGCCTTGGCGAGGCACTTCATCACGATGGCACTCAGCGCGGCGGGCACCTTGCCGTCGACCTGATCCGGCGGCGTCGGCGCCTCGTGCACGTGCTTGTACCCGACGGCATAGGAGTCTTCGCCGTCGAACGGCGGCTTGCCGATCAGCATCTCGTACAGCAGCAAGCCGACGGCATACAGATCGCTGCGCCCGTCGACCAGCTTGCCCATCGCCTGTTCGGGCGACATGTAGTGCGGCGTCCCCATCGCGCGCCCCGAGGCGGTAAGGCGGCCGTGAAACCGCGCCGTCGCAATGCCGAAGTCGGTCAACGCGACGTTGCCATCTTCATCGAAGAGAATGTTGTCCGGCTTGATGTCCCGATGCACGACGCCGCGGCGATGCGCGTAGTCGAGGGCACAAGCCACCTGCACCGCGATCGCCGCGGCCGCCGACGCGGCGACGGTCTTCTGACGCGCCAGCCGATCAGCGAGCGACCCGCCGGCGTAGTAGGGCATCACGAGATAGTCGATCTCTCCGAGCGTACCCATGTCCGCGATCGCGCAGACATAGGGATGCACGAGCCGCGCCGCCGCCTCGGCCTCCCGACGAAACCGTTCGCGCATCTCGGCTTCCTGAGCGAGTGTCTTGTGCAGGACTTTCACGACCAGAGGACGCCCCAGCGCGACGTGCCGCGCGAGATACACGTGGGCCATGCCGCCGCTGCCCAGCCGCTTGACGATGGTATAGCGGTTCCCGGTCGCCTGTCGCAGGTCGCGCAGTTCCTCGTCCGGCACATCGAACGGCGGGGCGCTGACCTCGGGCAGGCCGGCACTGCAGCGCGTACAACGCGCCGCGGCTGCACGGTTCCAGGTACCGCATTCCGGACAGAACATCGACGCGTAGGTCGGGGTGGGGGCCAGGGGACGCTCGCACGGGCCACAACCGGCCCGCGCACACACTCAGTACAGGCGACGACGACGCAGGAAGTATAACAGCGCGGCCCCCAGCCCGAGCTGGACCACCAGCAGCACCCAGAACCCGTGCGGCCACGAGGACAGCGGAATCTTGGAGAAGTTCATGCCCCACATCCCGCTCACGACCACGAATGGCAACGACATCGTGGCCACCAGGGACAGTCCCTTGGTGCTGGACGCCAGCCGGTTGGAGACCTGCGTCAGGTAGCTGTCCATCGTGCTGCTCAACAGTTCGCGATAGGTATCGAGCGAGTCATTGATGCGCAGCACATGATCGTAAATGTCGCGGAAGTAGATCTGCACGTCCGGCGACAGAAGGGTGCTTGGCCGGTTGGTCAGCACGTTCAACACCTCGCGTGCCGGCTGCAGGTACCGGCGCAGCGACAACACCAACCGCTTCACGTTGAAGATGTCGCGCAGCGCCGTGTCGTCGAACGTGTTGAAGACACGTTCCTCGAGGCCGTCGATGAACTGGTCGATCTGCAGCAGGATCGGAAAGAAGCTGTCGATCGTGTCGTCCAACACCGCATGCAGCGTGCGTTCCACGCCGCGCGACAGCAGCTCCGGCGAACGACGAATCGCCGCGGACACGCGATCGATCGACGGCATAGGCCCCGCGTGCACCGTGACCAGATAGTGCGGACCGAGAAAGCAGTACAGGTCCTTCGTCTCGAGATCGTACGGATCATCGGTGTGTTCGGCCAACCCGACGCCGTGAATGCTGATGAAGAGGTGGTTGGGGTACTCCTCCAACTTGACGCGCGAATCCGGATTGAGCGTGTCCTCGATCGCCAGCGGGTGGAACTTGAACACCTTTTCCAGCATCGCGTGCTGCGATCGCACCGTCGAGTCGATATCGACCCACAGCGGTCCGCCCTCGGCCAACAGTTGCGCAATGTCGCGCGGGTGACAATCGACGACATTCGTTCCGTCGGGGGAGCGATAGATCGTGCGCGGAAGGGCGTCTGGCAGTGGGCTGGTCATGACGGAAAGCTATCCGGTCCCGCCGATCAGGCCAGCGCGGCGAGGTGCACGAGCACCGCCTGCGCCACGGCCTCCGGCGCATAGCCGCCTTCGAGGGCGCTGACCACCCGGCCGTCGCACCACCGGTCGGCGCGGTCGACCATCGCACGCGTGAGATCGCGCACGTCGTCAAGTGTGAGGGTAAATCCGCCGAGTGGGTCGCCAGCCAGACTGTCGAAGCCGGCACTGATCAACACCAGGTCGGGCACCCACTCGTGAGTCGCGGCGTCGACGGCCCGCAGGAGCGCCTCGACGTACTGCGGTGAGGGCAACCCGGCGGGCATCGGGACGTTCCAGACGGACTGATGCGGTCCGCGGTCGTCAGCCGCCCCGGTGCCCGGATACCACGGCCACTGGTGCATCGACACGAACCGGATCCGCGGCTCGGTTTCAACGAGCGCCTGGGTGCCATTGCCGTGGTGCACATCCCAGTCGACGATCAGCACACGCGCACACCCATGCGCTC
>CAZMGX010000166.1:0-6301 GCA_964565915.1 uncultured Gemmatimonas sp. | reverse complement strand
GCGTAGTGGGCTGCAATGGCAACGTTGCCGAACAGGCAGAACCCCATCGCGCGATCGCGCAGCGCGTGATGCCCGGGCGGCCGCACCGCAGAGACACTGCGGCGCGCCCGTCCGTCAAACGCCATGTCCACGCCATCGAGGACACAACCGACGGCCGCAGTCGCGGCATCCCATGACCCCTCGCTGACGACGGTGTCCGCATCCAGTCGGCCACCGCCCTGTGCGACGAGTGCCGCGACCTCGTCGATGTACACCGCCGTATGCGTCAACGCCAACTCTTCGCGCGTCGCATGCCGACCCTCATGATGAAGCAGCGACGCGAACAGGTCCGGCTCGTATCGCAGCGCCCGCGGAATGGCGCGCAGCCGGCCGACGTGTTCTGGATGTTCCCAGCCCGTGTCGTGGCGACCACAATCGGAATGTGAGATGAACGCGACCTGGTGCATGATGGGCCGTGACGACTGGTGGCGCGGTGGACGAAGGCGAGGGCGAGCGTTCGACCTTTGTTGCCTAGGCGGCCCCGCGCAGTCGACGAACCGCCCACTCGAGCAGCAAGGCGAACGTCGACACGACGTACAGTAGCCACAGGGGCACGCGGGTGTGCAACGCCGGGCGGTCGGCAGCGAGTCGCTGGTCGGTCGACGGCCCCAGACGCGCCACCAGATCAGCGACCGGGGCCGCGTCGCCGGGCCACGGACTCAGTGCGGCACTGTCCACACGATCGGTCGGCACGAAGGCCGCGGCCGCGAGCAGGGCGTTCCACCACGTTCGATGCGCATCGGCCGACTCATCACGGCCTTCCATGCGCCAGCGCCAGGTCTCGCGGTACCCGCTGACCACCACGCGACCCGCGCCACGCCGCCCGCCGACGACGATCGCCTCCGCACCTTCACGTTCCAGCACCACCGCAGATGGTCCCGGCGCCAGATGATACGCGGCGATGCCCCGGCGCGGTTCATCGGTCAGCAGCGCGCCGGCCACCGGTGGACGTTCATCCTCGATCCGCGCGATGCGCCCCCCGCCAAGCGCCGCCTCGCGCACGGCGGGATCACGACTCGCGTCGCCGGCAATGATCACGCCGCCGCCCTCCCCAAGGAACCGTCGAAGCGCGCCGGCATCCGCCACCCCACTGTCCAACACGACGGCGACGGAATAACGAGCGGTGTCCAGTGACATCGGATCTCCCAGACGGACGCGCGCCTTCGGCGAAACGGTCAGCGTGCCGTCGACCGCCCAACCGTTCTCCTCAAGCGCCGCGGCGACGAACTTGCTCTCCCACCCAGGCTGTGCGTAAACACGCACCCGACGCACGGCCGCCGCCATCGGCACCGATATTGACGCCATCGCGGTGGAGACGCCGCTGCGCATGACCTCAGCGCGCACCGGGCCGTTGAGCGCCGTCGCGCGCAGCCGCAGCGGATGCTCTCTTCCGTCGCCCGTAGAATCGAGGACCCCGCCAGCATCACGCACACGAAACGGAATGGCCGGTGACGACGGGGTCCCGCGCACCGCGGCGTGCACCAGGGTTCCGCCGGCGGGCGACGCGACGGGCGCGGCATCGAGAAAGAGATCCCGCACGCCGATCGAGTCGCGCCAACGGACGGACATGCCGGCCGTGCGCGCGGTGGCGAGAACGCCGCGGACTCGCGCCGTCGGCACCGCGTGAAGGTCAGCGACGACCACCGGCCATGGATCAGACGCGTTGCGCGACCCGTCGTGTACGAGTCGCGCGGCCAACGTGCGCGTAAGCGCCGCATCATCCCGCGCCAAGGCGCCATCGATCACCACGGCACCACCACTCGCCTCGACACCATCCGGCCGAAGCAGCCGTAGCAGCGACACGAACAGGGCAACGACGAGCGCGGCGACACCGACCCCGCGCGCCACCCGCTCCGTGACCGGTGTCGTCGTGCGCGGCATCAGGCGGCCGTCGATTTCATGCAGCGAGCCATCATCGCGTCAACGCGTAGACGACGATGTTCACCGCAAACTTGGTGTTGTCGACCGACAGGAAGCGCTTGTTGTCGGGATGGTAGCTCCACTCCGAACTGTAGTCCTTGCTGCTGTACAGCACGGCGATGCGATTGGCGATCAGCACGGCATCCAGATGTTCGTGGACGAGGTTGTCGCCCCACCCGTTCATTTCATGCGACGTGGTCGGCGGGCCGTTCTCGAAGACGAAGAATGCCCGATACAGCGCATGCGTATTCGGCAGTGGCGCCAGCTTGCCGGCCACCCGCACGATCTCCTCACGCATCGTCTTGTGGAACGCACCGTCGATGTCGTGGTTGTGGTCATCGACGAACAGCATCCCTCCCCGCTGCAGATATCGTCGCAGCACGTCAGCCTCACGGGTGGTGAAACGCACCGGGAGGTGACCGGTCAGGAACAACAGCGGATACTGGAAGCATGCCTCGGAGGCCAGCGGCACCACCACACCCTGCGGCGCGACCGTCAACGACGTGTACCGCGCGATGGCGTCGATGACGTTGGCCGGCACCATCGGCGCCGAATCCCAATCGCCCGAATCGTATTGTGCCGTGGCAAACACGAACGGCGCGTGCACAGCGTTTGACGTCATGGCGGCCCACCGCGTGACCACGCCGCCGACGGGACGCGCTCGATGCCACCCAACACGCGACGGGCGCGCAGGAACGGCTCGGTCACATCGGTCCCCGGCGCTTTGGCAAACGCCTCGAGCAACGCGCCGATGGCATCCGCAAACGCCGGTGCATCCGCGAGGGATTCGACACGCAGTACCGCCAGCGAGTCGCGCGCCGCGGCGGCATCGGTGGCCACCAGCGCCGCCGCCCCCAACAGTCGCGCCTCACGAGCCGCCGAGCGCCGCGGCAACGCATTACGCGCCACGCGGGCGACCGGTACGCCGGTGTCCTTGCCGACGAGTCGGATCTTCGCAAGATCGACGATCACCGTTGGTGGACGGCCGCGCAGATACAAGCGTGACGCCGCACGCGCCCGCTCGATCGCCTCGAGGGCGATACGCATGAAGGGGATCGCCGCCTTCGGCTCCGCCTGCTCGAGGGCGCGCCCGGCGTCCCACATCGCGTTGTACGCCTCCAGCAACGGCTTGTTGATGGCGATGACCGGCGCGTCATCTCCCTCCTCCAGCATGCCCTGCGCATTGACCCCCGACAACGCAAGCTTGCCGCCGATCGCTTCGACGCCATGGTCGTGCCCATCGCCGACGGAATGGGCGTGCTCACCACCCGCCTCACCGGTCAGGCGCTGGAAAACGGCATCACCCACCGCCTGTCGCAGTCGACCCTGATCACGCGCCAGAATTCGCGACTCGGCGCGCAGGACCTCGGACGTGATGCGCGGGCGACGTGCCTCGAGTCGTTCCGTGAGCATCAACAGCATGCGCTGACTGAGTAGCGACTTGTCCACCTCCGGTGGAGGCGCCGGCTCAACGGCAATCGAGTCGTATTCGGACGGACGCGCGATACGAAACGATCGTGTCTCGCTCGCACCGATCTCCCGGTCCGCAAGCGGGTGTCCGTCGCGAGCCACGGCGCGCAGGTGCACCATATCACCTGGGCCCAACGACAGCGTGGCAAGGTCCAGTGCGGCGGTCATGGTCGCGTCGTGCGTCCGACCAAATGTCCGAGCGCCAACACGCTGCGTACGTACGGTGAATCGCTCCCCTTCGCCGGAACTGACCACCACTTCGAACGCAGCACTCTGGAGACCGAGATCGTCGTGCAGCGTGGCCTGGAGGGCGAGCCGGCCGGCGGCGACGCGCAGCACGCTATCTCGTTCGGGCAAGAGCAGGGTGACGCGCGGAATCGAGTCGGCAACTCCGTCGATCAGCAGGAGCTTGGCGAATTGGTCACGCCGCACACGCACTTCCGCCGGCCGCTCGCCGGCAATCACGACGCTGCGCCACCCATCGGCGGCACGTTCGAGTGCGGCAGACCGCGATGTCGCCGCGCTGTCGTTCAGGACACGCACCACCACGCTATCCGGGATCGCATCCTGTCCAAGCACTTCGATGCGGGTCCCGCTCAATGCACGCACGAGATTGGTGTCGCCGAGGGTTTGCGTGGCCAAGCCGGAATAGGCGGGCGGCGTCACACGAATGCGCCACGCACCGATCGCGACATCGCGGCGCACGGCGCGCGTACTCACGTCGGCCCCGTGACCATTACGTGCCGATGGCATCAGGCGAACTGTGCGCTCAGTGAGGGTCAGTACGACGACGGCCCCGATCACGAATGCCAACGGCCCTGCCAGCTGGGCGCGCGCCAGCGGCATCAGCGCGGCCTTTGCCGCGACGATGCTGGGCGCGGCGACCTGCGACACCGAACGGTCCAGGCGAGCGGATCGAGGCTCCCCGGCGAGGGTTTGCTCAACCCAGGTCACCAGCGCAAATCCGGTGTCTCCATGTTCCTCGATCCACAACGCGGTGCGCAGCGGGGAGACCGCCGGCAGGGATCGCCACAGCATGACGGCACACGCGATGGCGACCAGCATCGACGCGACGATCGGCACGGCGCGGTTGCGCATGACATCGATGTCGGCGACACCCATTGCATGCAAGGACAGCGTGATCAGCAGCCAGCTGGCCAGACCACTTCCGAGCGCCTGGAGCACCACCCGCGCATGCACGACCCGCACGAGCGCGCGGCGCACTTGCGCGACACGGGCCAGCAGGGGCGCCTGAGGCCCGTCGGGCGAACCGTCGCGGCCGGGTGATCGTTTGCCGGGAGCGTCGTCGTTCACGATCGCCGGGAGACTGATGTTTGCGTGGCGGCTCATGCTGCGGCCTCTGGCCGCTCACGCCGCATGCGCCACTCCACGAACAGAAGCACCGTCGCGAGTGACAGGAGGAACGGCGTCACCCACGGAGTGGTCGACACGACCGTCGCACGCGTCGCATCATTCGCGGACCGCCGAAAGTGTTGCGCCGCTGCCCGGGCCGTCCCATCGACCGCACGGACGACCAACGCCGACGCGACCATCGTCGTGTCCAAGGCGCAGGGCCCCAGCAGTCGATCGAACAAGGCGCTGGCGGACGATGACAGCAGCACATCACCAGCAGATGCATCAACGAGCGAGACCTGGCGGTCACACCATCCGTTCACGCGGCGTTCGGTTGCCGCGACACGGCCATCACTCCACCACGCGATGGGTCTCGCGTTCAGCGTGTCCGGGGGCAGCGCCGTCACCACCCATGGCCCGGGCAGGGCGCGACCACTCACGGCAAGGGCCGACGCGGAGTCGGGGACACGCTGCGGGACCCAGCCCGCGGGGATCCCGTTCGTCGGCCACGACAATCGCACCCGGCGACGCCCCCGGTCGGATGATGTCGTCGGCGCCGGTTCCGCGACGGCGCGCGCACCATCCGCCACGTCGCGGCGATCGAACTGCAGCGTGTCGGGTGGTGCCGCCACGCCGCGGGACACGCCGGTGAGACGCGCCGCATGCCACGCCACCGCGACCGGAACGACATCATCGCCACGATCAGCGCGCGCGGCACCGCGAGGGTCACTGCGAGGGTCACTGCGAGGGTCACCGCGAGGATCACCGCGAGGATCACCGCGAGGATCACCACCACGAGCTTCGGACAAGCCCGTGAAAAGCTGGCCGCGCTCGTCGACAACCACCACGGTGCGCCGAGTTGGCGAGGCCGCCACATGCGTCGTCACTCGTCCCGGCCAGGTCGATCGCCACGCATCATACGCGGCGGTGTCGATCGCGGCGACGCGCGCAAACAGGTGAAGATCCAGCGAGTCGACGGTGGCATCGCGCTGCACCAACTGCGCCGCCGAGCGCACCGCAAGTGGAAACAACGCGCCGACGTCGGGTGCGCCCAGGTGCTGGGAGTCGGCGAAGACGTAGACGATACGTGTCGGACGCGTCGTGTTCGCCAGCACCAGCATCCGCTCGAGCGCCGCCGTATCCCGGACCACCGTCGCATCGGCGACCACCAGGACGACATCGCTGCTCGCTCGTGTTTCCCAGAACGGCTGGGCGATCGCCGCACCGGCCGCCAACAGCAGTGCCACCCGCACCAGCAACAGCCAGACGTCACTCGGTCGCTTCGTACGCGAGACCGCGCGCACGTCACGCTCCGGAAGAAAGCGCGCCGTGGGCAGCAATAGCTCCGGTGGACGGCGAACACTCAGCAGATGCAGCGCGGTGATGGTCAGCGCCGCGGCGAACGCCAGACCGGCCACCCATGGCAACGCGAAGGCCATCATCGACTGGCCCCCGACACGATCTGACGCACCACGCGCGCGATGGGTGCATCGGTGGCCACTTCGATGTAGCCGGCGCC
>CAZMGX010000165.1:0-10404 GCA_964565915.1 uncultured Gemmatimonas sp. | reverse complement strand
TTCACCGTGACGCTCGATGAGGCCGACGACCTCATCGCGCTGGCGCGAGCGGCCGGTGTCGTGTTGCAGGTGGGGCATGTGGAGCGGTTCAACCGCGCCGTGCGCGCCGCGATGCCGTACGTCGACGCGCCGCGTTTCATCGAGAGCGACCGACTGGCCCCGTTCAATCCGCGCGGCTCCGACGTCGCGGTCGTGCTCGATCTCATGATCCATGATCTGGATCTCGTGCACACGCTCGTCGGACAGCGGGTGGCCGATGTGCAGGCGATGGGCATCCCGGTGCTCACGCCGCAGCTCGACATCGCCAACGCCCGACTGACGTTCGCCAATGGGGCCGTGGCCAACATCACCGCCAGTCGAGTCTCACGCGAGCGCGTGCGCAAATTGCGCCTGTTTCAGCAGAGCGGGTATCTGTCGCTCGATCTGGCAGCTGGGACGGGGGAGTTCTTCCGGTTGCGGCCGGACTTCGATCCGCATCAGTTGGCACGCGCGCCGCGCGCCCTCGAGGACTTTGTTGAGCGCATCAGCATCGATGCTCCCGATGGCGAGCCGCTGGGACTCGAGTTGGCGCAGTTCCTGGGCGCCGTCATGGGCACCCAGCCGATCGCCGTGACGGGTGCCGAAGGACGCGAGGCGCTGGAGGCCGCGCTACGGATCGTGACGGCGATCGAGGCCGCGCACCGGACCATGCGTGCGTGAGATCCTGTTTGTCGTCGGCGAAGCCTCCGGCGATCTGCATGCGGGCAAGGTCGCGGAAGCCATTCGAGCGATGTCGAGTGAGGTCACGATGGCTGGCGTCGGCGGTGGGCACATGCGCGCGGCCGGCGTCTCCATTCTGGAGCCGGTCGAACGGCTCGCCGTGATGGGGTTCAGCGAGGTGCTGGCCCACATCCCGAAACACTGGGCGCTCTTGCGCCGGCTTCGCGCACGGATGGCCCGCGGTACGGTAGGCCTCGTGGTGGTGCTCGATTACCCGGGCTTCAATCTGAAGGTGGCGCAGGCGGCGCACGCGGCCGGCATCCCGGTGCTGTATTACATCACGCCACAAGTGTGGGCGTGGGGCGCGGATCGCCTGCCAAAACTTGCGCGCGTCGTCACGCGGGCTGCGTCGATTCTGCCTTTCGAAGAACCGCTGCTGCGCGCGCATGGCATCGACGCGACGTTCGTCGGTCATCCACTGTTGGATCGTGCACAGGCACTGCCGTCACGCGTCGAGGCGCGACGGGCGCTGGGTCTTCCGGAGACCGGTGAGGTACTGGCCGTTTTTCCGGGCAGTCGTCGCGCCGAGCTCGGTCGACACCTCGCGCCGTTCGTGGCCACTGCACAGGAGCTTCAGCGGCGCCGACCAGGGTTGCACGTGATCGTCAGTGTGGCGCCGACCGTGCAGATTGCCCCGTCCGATTGCCCGTTTCCTCTCGTACCCGGGCGCTCCTTCGAGGTGTTGCGTGCGGCAACGGCCGGATTATTGAAGAGCGGGACGACGACGCTCGAAGCGGCGGTCGCTGATTTACCGCATGTCATCGGGTATCGCACCAGCGCAATCACGTACGGCATCGCCCGCCGGGTGGTGAAGATTCCCCATATCGGGCTGGTCAACGTGGTCGCCGAGCGCGAGGTGTCGAAGGAGTTTGTGCAGGACGCCTTTGTGCCGCGGGCCGTCGCGGACGCGCTGGAGCCGCTCCTCGATGAGTCGACCGAGGCGCGCGCCGAGTCGTTGCGCGGATTGGCGCAGGTGCGCGGCCGACTCGGGACGCCGGGCGCCTCACAGCGGGTCGCGACGATGGCGCTCGAGATGTTGCGATGAACCACCGAGGTGCGACGACGGGTTGCCGCCAGTGACGAGCGCGGAAGACGCCGTCGCGGCTCCGTCGCGGGTGCTGGATGTGCGTACGCGGGCGGCGATCCGTGTCGGCGGGTGGGCGCTTGCCGCGCTGGGACGTACGTGGCGCGTGCGGGTGCATGGACGTGACACGTTGCTGGCGCGCGGCGCGGACGCGGCCCGCGTCGTGTACACGCTGTGGCATGGTCAGATGCTGCCGATTCTCTGGGCACACCGCCAGCCAACCGGCGTGCTGATCAGCGAACATCGCGATGGCGAGATCATTGCGCGCATCGTCGAACGCTTCGGATTCTTCGGGATTCGGGGATCGACCACTCGTGGCGGCGCACGCGCGCTGCTCGAGTGTGTGCAGGTGCTGCAGCGCGGTGCGGATGTGGCCATTACGCCAGATGGACCACGCGGGCCTCGGCATTCGGTGGCACCGGGCGCGCTGGTCGTGGCATTCCGCGCGCGGGCGATGTTGGTGCCGATCGTTGCGCACGTGGATCGCGCGTGGCGCTTGCGCAGCTGGGACGCCTTCGAGATCCCCAAGCCGTTTGCTCGCGTCACGATTCTGTATGGTCCGCCAACCGCGATTGAAGCCGACGATGTCCGCGCGGCCTCGGCACGCACGGCCGATGTCGCCGACGTGATGCAGGCGCAGCTCGTGCGCGTCGCGCAACTGGCCGACGGACGCTGACGGATGCCGCTCGCTACGCTGGCCGATGCCATCTGGGACGGGGATACCGCCGCTGCACGCACCCTGCGCGCCGCGCTGACGCCCGCCGCGTGGCTCTTTGGTCAGGTCGTGTCGCGCCGCAATGCGCGCTTCGATGCGACGCCGCCGCGTTCGGCCGCACTGCCCGCGATCTCGATCGGCAACTTGACGGTCGGCGGTACCGGCAAGACACCCGTGGCCGCGTGGTGTGTCCGCGAGTTGCGCGCGCGCGGGGCTCGGCCGGCCATCGTGTTGCGCGGCGTCGGCGATGACGAGTGGCGCGTGCACGGATTGCTCAATCCCGGAGCGGCGGTCGTGGTCTCGCCGGATCGCACGGACGGGATGGTGGTGGCGCGCACGAAAGGCGCCGATTGCGTGGTGCTGGACGACGCGTTCCAACATCGTCAGGCCGCGCGCGTCGTCGATGTGGTGTTGCTCAGTGCCGACCGCTGGACGGGCACCGCGCGCCTGCTGCCCGCAGGGCCGTTTCGGGAGCCGCTCCGTTCGCTCCGGCGTGCGCAGCTCGTGGTCATCACCGTCAAGGCGGCGCAACGTGAGCAGGTCGCGGCACTGCAACGCGCCATCGAGGCGGCGGCTCCGGACGTCCCCGTGGCGGTCATTCGACTGACCCCCGGAGAGCTCCGGCTGGCCTTGTCCGTTGTGGAGTCCCGATCGGCGGCCCAGCGGGGCCCATCGCATCCTGGGCGACTGGCCCAGCCGACCGCGTGGTTGCGCGGCCAGGCCGTCACGGTCGTCAGTGCCGTCGGAGATCCCGTCGCCTTCGAAGCGCAGCTGCGCGGGATGGGGGCGGACCTGCGTGTGGCGAGACGTTTTCCCGACCATCACCGGTACAGCGCAACCGAGGCCGCGGCCATTGCGCGTGACGCTGCCGGCACGGCCGGCGTCGTGTGCACACTGAAAGACGCAGTAAAGCTTGCGCCCCTGTGGCCTCGCGAAGCGCCTGTCCTTTGGTATCTTTCGCAATCGGTTGTGGTGGATCGCGGCGCCGAGGCATTTGATCGCGCATTTGGGCGATTGCTGGCGGTGCGCGCAGCCACAGCTCCCACCGCCGGCTGAGCCCGGCACAGACCATTCGAAATGGCTATCGATCTCCTCCGCCTGCCGACGGACAGCATCGTCCGCCCGGACAAGGACCGATTTCTCGATGAGGCAAATCCGTTCGAGGCGATGATGTACCGCTTCGACCGGGCCGCTGAATTGCTCGATCTCGAGCCCGGCATCTACAAGATCCTCCGGAACCCCGAAAAGCAGCTGATCGTCTCCGTCCCCGTGACGATGGACAACGGCGACGTCGAGGTGTTCACCGGCTATCGGGTGCTCTACAACACGTCGCGCGGCCCCGCGAAGGGCGGAATTCGCTTCGACCAACACGTGACGTTGGAAGAGGTCAAGGCCCTTGCCGCCTGGATGACGTGGAAGTGCGCGGTCGTCAACCTGCCGTTCGGCGGTGCGAAGGGCGGCGTGGTGTGCGATCCACTCGCCATGAGTGTCGGGGAGCTGGAGCGAGTAACGCGGCGCTACACGAAGGGCATCATCTCACTCCTCGGGCCCGACACCGACGTCCCGGCGCCCGATGTGAACACCAATGAGCGCGTGATGGCCTGGGTGATGGACACGTATTCGATGCACGTCGGTCGAACGGAAAACGCCGTCGTCACCGGCAAGCCCGTCGAGATGGGCGGTTCGCTTGGTCGTCGCGAGGCCACCGGGCGCGGCGTGATGCTGATGGCGCGCGAAGCCCTGGCGCACCTCGGCCTCAAGATGGAGGGGGCGACCGTCGCCGTTCAGGGCTTCGGCAACGTCGGGTCGATCACCGCAATGCTGATGGCCCGTGAGGGCTGCAAGATCGTGGCGATCGGTGACCGCGCGGGCGCGTTCCACAACGCGAACGGCATCGACGTGGCGGCGGCCATCGCGCACGTGCAGAAGCACCGCACGTTGGAGGGATTCACCGGCGGTGATGAAATCAGTCCCGACGATCTGTTGACGCTCGAGGTCGACGTCCTGGTGCCGGCCGCGCTCGAGAACGTCATCACGACGAAGAACGCCCCGAAGATCCGCGCGAAGCTGATCTGCGAAGGCGCGAACGGCCCGACCACGGCGGCCGCGGATCCGATCCTCGATGAGAAGGGCATCTTCGTCGTGCCGGACATCCTGGCGAACGCCGGCGGTGTCACCGTCTCGTACTTCGAGTGGGTACAGGATCGGATGGGCTACTTCTGGTCCGAAGCGGATGTCAATGAGCGCCTCGGTGGCATCATGACGCGCGGCTTTCAGGAAGTGCTGCAGATGTCGAAGCAACACAAGGTGAACATGCGGACCGCGGCCTACATGTTGTCGATCAGTCGGGTGGCTACCGTGCACCGGTTGCGCGGCATCTACGCCTGATCCACGGTGCGCGTTTCCGTACTCGTCGTCGGCCGACCGCGGTCTCTGGGGTTGGCCGACGCGATTCGGGACTTTGAATCGCGGGCGGCGCGCTACTGGCCGTTGGACGTGATCGAGGTGAAGGAGGAACCCGCCCGAAGCGGGGCTGTCGACCTCGTGCGCGACCGTGAAGGCGACCGCCTGGCCGCCCGCTTGCCGAGCGACGTGCGTGTGGTCCTCTGTGATCCCGGTGGAGACGGGCTCGACTCCGATCAGTTCGCGCAATTGCTGTCGGCGCAGCGCGATCACGCGCAAAACGTGGCGTTCGTGATCGGCGGTGCCTATGGTTTGGGAGGGGCGGTGCGGCAGCGCGCCTGGCGACGGATCGCGCTGGCACCGTGGACCCTCCCGCACGAGCTGGCGCGGCTGGTCCTTGCCGAGCAGCTCTATCGCGCGGGCACGATTGTTCGCGGAGAACCGTACCACAAGTGATGCCTCAACTCGACGCGATGACCACCCCTGATGCGATCGCGCAGCCCGCGTGGTCGGTGCGCAGCGTGCCACTCGGCGGATCCCCGCTGTCTCGGGCGTTGCAGCAAGATCCTGCGCACGCCGGATGGCTGGCTGCGCGCCCCGGATCGCCCGAGGCGTGGAGAGAGCGTGTGAAGCGCGTGCGCGAGGGGGCCGGTGCGCGCGACTGGCTGACCCCGCTCGCGCCGGCGATCGCGGCGACGGGTCGTGCCGCCGAGCGGCTCGGCCGCGCGGCCGCGAGCGGCGTGGTCCTCACCACCGGCCAGCAGCCGGGGCTTTTCGGAGGGCCAGCATATACGTGGAGCAAGGCACTCAGCGCCCTCGCGATGGCCGACGTGCTCGAAGAAATGACCGGGGTGCCGGTTGCGCCGGTGTTCTGGGCGGCCACGGACGACGCGGACTGGGTCGAAGCGTCGATGACGGCCTTTGCGACGGCGCGCGGACTCGAGACGGCCCGACTGGAGGGGCCGGCCACCGACGGCATCGCCATGGCGGAGGTGCCGCTTGGACCCATGAAGGTCGCTCTCGAGACGCTGGGGAGCGCGTGTGGCTCCGCCGCCCACTCGTCGCTGCTGGAGCTGGTTTCGAACGCGTACGTGCCTCACGCCACGATGGGCGCGGCCTATGTGCAATTGCTGCGGGCTCTGCTTGAACCGCTGGGGATTGCCGTGCTCGATGCGGCGCACCCCGCGCTGCGCACTGCGGCCGATCCGTTCCTGCGTCGCGCGTTGCAGCGCTCGGGGGCGATCGCGGAGGCACTATCGGCGCGATCCGCCGCGATCGAGGCCGCCGGCTTTACCCCGCAGGTAGACGTTCGCGACGGCCTTTCCCTCGTGTTCCGGACGACGAGCACCGTCGTCGATGGCGTCGCGCGTCGGGTTCGAACGCGCGTGCCGATGGCCGACGCCGCTCAGGTGTTGCGGGAGTCGGATCCGGGATCGCTCGGGCCCAACGTGCTGCTGCGGCCGGTCATCGAGCGTGCGCTGTTGCCGACCGTCGCCTACCATGCGGGGCCCGGTGAGTACGCATACTTCGCCCAGGTGGATCCCATCGCGCACGCCTTGGGACTCGAGTCGCCGGTCGCCGTGCCCCGATGGTCGGGGGAAGTGCTCGATGCGCGCGCACTCGCCCGTCGGGACGCGCTGGGTCTCGACGACAGCATGCTGCAGGGTGAGCACACCGCGACGTCTCGCGTCGCTCGCGAGGCGGTCGACCCGGAGATTCAGGATGCGCTCGAACGGCTCCGCGTCGCGATCGAGACGCAAGTGCGCGCCGTACGAGATGCCGTCTCTCGCACCGAGCCGGTCGTCGCCGGCGAGGTGGTGGCGGGCTTGGCCTCGGACCTCAGTGCCCGGCTCGAACGATTCGAGCGACGTGTGGTGGCCGGCGTGAAGCGTCGTGAGGCGGCGTTGATGCGCGATGTCGCCTTCGTGCGCGCGTCACTGCGCCCGGACGGACAGTCGCCGGAGCGCGTGTTGAATCTCCTGCCGATGCTGGCGCGCTTCGGTTCGTCGATTTTCGACGCGATGCGCCGTGAGGCGCGTGCACACGCCGAACGCCTTGTCCACGGGCGCTGAGTCGTCGCCGGAGGGGTCCGGCTCGCGCAGCGCCAGTGTGGTTTTCGCCGGGATCCTGATCAGTCGGGTGCTTGGCCTGGTGCGACAAACGCTGTTCGCGCGCTTTTTCGGATCGGGTGCTGAGGCCGACGCGTTCACCGCCGCGTTCAAGATTCCGAACCTGCTGCGCAACCTGCTTGGCGAGGGCACGTTGTCGGCCTCGTTCGTGCCGGTGTATTCGCGCATGCTCGGCGCGTCGAACACGGCGGGGGCGAAGGCGCTCGCGGCATCGGTGCTTGGACTCCTGATGGCCGGCGTGTCGCTGCTCACGATCCTCGGCATCGCGGCCGCGCCGCTGCTGACCAGCCTCCTGACGCCGGGCTTCGATGCCGAGCGCGCCGAGCTGACCACCCGCTTGACACGCGTGCTGTTTCCGATGACCGCGTTGATGGTGTTGAGCGGCTGGTGTCTGGGTATTCAGAACTCGCACCGTCGGTTCTTCTGGTCGTACGCGAGCGCGGCACTGTGGTCACTGGCGCAGATCGTCCTGTTGTTGTGGTGGGGGAAGGCGGCAACGTCACTCGCCGAACTGGCGTGGTGGCTCGCCTGGGCGACACTCGTTGGCTCGGCGCTGCAAGTGGCCGCGCAGCTTCCCGAAGTGTTTCGCCTCGTCGGGGCCCTTCGGCCGTCGCTGGACCGACAGGTTGACGGTGTGCAACAGACGCTGCGCAATCTGGGACCCGTGATGCTGTCGTTGGGGGTGGTTCAGATTTCATCGTTGGTCGACTTGCAGATCGCGTCGTTTCTTCCCCGTGGTGCGACGTCCAACTTGTACTACGCCAACCTCATTGCGCTGCTACCGGTGTCGTTGTTCGGCGTCTCCGTTGCCGCAACGTCGCTGCCCGAGTTTTCACGCGACTCGGGTGCGGCGCGCAGTGAAGCCTTGCGCGAGCGTCTGCGGGGTGGATGGCAGCGCATCCTGTTCTACATCGTGCCGTGCGCGGTGGTCTTCCTGTGCTACGGCGATCAGTGCGTGGGGCTGCTGCTGCGCAGCGGCGCCTTCGGCGCGGCCGAGCAGCAGGCGGTCGCCATCGTCCTTGGCGCGTACGCGTGTGGGCTCGTGGGCTTCGCGTCGGTCAAGTTGCTCGCGTCGGCGCACTTTGCGCTGCAGGACTATCGGTCGCCACTGCGCGCCTCGATCGCGAGTCTGGTGATGTCGACCGTCGCAGCCATTGCGCTCGCATACCCGTTTCGTCGTTCGCCGTGGGCGGCGGCGGCCATCGCGCTCGGCAGTGCTGCCGGTTCCGTGGTGAACGTGACCATGTTGTTGCGCAGCCTGACCGGCCGCTTGGGTACGCTCTATACGCCCGCCATGTGGCAGGGTACGCGACGCATCGTGGCGGCATCCGTCGTTGCCGCCCTCGTGGCGCTGCCCGTTCGTTGGTGGTTGCGGCAATCGCACCCCATGATCGGGGCGCCACCGACTCTCGCGACATTCGGTGTGACGTATCTGCTGTCCGCGTGGGCGATGGGCTCGCGCGAGGCGTCGCGACTGCTGCGTCTTGCGCCGCGCGGAGGCGCGGCATGAGTACCGACCCCGTCGAAGAGGGTATGTCGATGGGACCCGCCGTCCCGTCGAACGGCGAGCCGTCCGCGCCAGGCGTGTCGTCACTGGCGTCGTTGCCGTTGCCGGACGACGAGTGGACGCGGGCGGCCCTTGCCCGCGGCATGCCCGACGCGATTGCGATGAAGCTGCCACACCTGCCGGACGGACCCGGCGTGTACCTGTGGAAAGACAATGCCGGCGGCGTGCTGTACGTGGGGAAGGCGAAGCGCCTGCGCTCGCGGGTGCGCAGCTACTGGGCGCAGGATCACGACACGAGCCCGAAGACGCGAGGGCTGCTGCGCAAGGCGCATGATCTCGAGACCATTGTCGTCCCGAGTGAAGCGCACGCGCTCATCCTCGAGGCGACGCTGATCAAGGAGCATCGTCCGCGCTTCAACATCGCGTTGCGTGACGACAAGTCCTATCCGTACATCAAGGTCACGGTGGGGGAACCGTTTCCGCGGGTGCTGGTCACCCGACGGGTGCTCGATGATCGGGCGCGATACTTCGGCCCGTACACCGATGTCGGTGCCATGCGTCGCGCGCTCAACGTCGTGAAGCGGATCTTCACGGTGCGCTCGTGTCACTACGCGCTGCCGAAGGAATCCCCGGAACGTCCGTGCCTCGATTACTTCATCAAGCGCTGCCAGGCACCCTGCGTCGGCTATCAGTCGGAGGCGGACTATCGACAGATGATCGACGAAGTGGTGTGGTTTCTCGAGGGCCGGACCGGCGAAGTGGTACGCCATGTGCGCGAGCGCATGCTGGACGCCTCGGAACGTCTCGACTACGAGCGGGCGGGAGAGTTGCGCGATGCGCTGCGACACCTGGAGCGCATGGAAGAGCCGACGGTCGTGCTCGAAGTCGAGGGGGGGGATCGCGACGTGGTTGGATATGCCCGCGACGGGGAGGACGCGTGTGTCGCGATCCTGCGCATTCGCAGCGGCAAGCTGTTGGCGCGAGATCATCGGTTGCTTGAACACGCCGAGGGTGAAGCCGATGCGGCCGTGCTCGAGGCGAGCCTTGCCCAATGGTATCGAACCGCCGAGGGGCGTGCCTCCGAACTGCTGCTGCCGTTCGAACCCGAGGATCGTGAGGCGCTCGAAGCGTCACTCGGCGGCACCCGCCTGCGCGTACCGCAGCGCGGGCCGCGTCGCGCCCTGGTCGATCTCGCGGACCAGAATGCCCGACACTTGCTCGAGGAATTCAAACTCGCGAGTCTTGAGGCCGATGAGCGTGCCGCCGATCCCGTCTATGAATTGCAGCGGGAACTCGGGCTGCCCGTCGTGCCACGCGCGTTGGTGTGTTTCGATATCTCGCACGCGCAAGGCACCGATGTGGTGGCGAGCGCCGTGTGGTTCGAGAACGCCCGTCCGAAGCGTGCCGAATATCGCAAGTTCAAGATCGCCGTCGCGGACGGCAACGATGACTTCAAGTCGATGCACGAGGTCGTCACGCGCTATTTTGCCCGTCGTGTGGCGGAGGACAAGCCACTCCCTGACCTGGCGGTGATCGACGGCGGCAAAGGGCAGCTCGGCGCGGCGCGCGAGGCACTGGAGGCGCTGGGGATCAGTGTCGGCCTGATCAGTCTGGCCAAGCGGGATGAGGAAATTTTCACCCCGGGGCGCAGCGAGCCCATTCGATTGCCGAGGCGATCGCCGGCGCTTCGCCTGCTGCAGCAGGCGCGTGATGAGGCCCATCGGTTTGCCGTCACATTTCAGCGAGCCAAGCGAGCCGCGCGTACCATCACGTCGGAGCTGCTGAGCATCCCGGGCGTCGGTCCCGC
>CAZMGX010000164.1:0-10443 GCA_964565915.1 uncultured Gemmatimonas sp. | reverse complement strand
GAGCCGTTCGCACCGGTACGTTCCGGGAGGATCTGTACTATCGGCTGCGCGTCGTCGAGATCCGTGTGCCACCACTCCGTGAGCGCCGTGAAGACATCTCGCTGCTGGCCACACACTTCACGGCGCGAATGAGTCGCGACATGCACATGGGTCCCGTGTCAATCTCGAGCGCCGCGATGGCAGCGCTGGTGGCGTATGGCTGGCCGGGAAATGTGCGTGAACTGGAGAACACGCTCGCGCGCGCTATGGTCATGGCGCGAGGCGGCGTGATCGGGGAAGAACATCTAGTCTTGGGGCTACCCCGAGATACCTCTTCACTGGAGTCGCTCCCCCCGGCGGATGACTCCCTCGAAGCCGTTGAACGTGCGCATGTCACCAACGTCTTGCGCAAGACCGGCGGCAACAAGCGGCAGACCGCGCTGCGGTTGGGGATCTCCCGCCCGACGCTCGACCGCATGATCGAGCGGTATGGATTGGAGGACGAGGTGGTAAAGAATACTGACCGCGATGGCAACGGCGCTTTACCATGAACGGGGGGTGTCGGCCGGCCAGCGCGTGGGAAGCTCTGGAATCACACGCGCTTGCGGGTCGGCCAGGTTGCGGCACGGACTGTGAGATGGCAGGGGGTGTCTCGCCCACCCTCAATCAGGAGTAGTCACATGCGCCACCTGTATATGGCGACCGGTATGTTTGCCGCGCTGGTACTTGGATCGGACGTATACGCTCAGCCCGAGGTCAGGGGTCGGGAGCTGTACGCGTCCGACTCGGCCGAATTGCACTCGCCGGCTGTTTCACCCGACAATCGGTGGCTGGTGTTCACCCGCACCATCTCCAGCCGCCGAAGTCAGATCATGATCCGGCCGATGGCGGGAGGGCCGGCACGCGAGTTGGTTGGTGATCCAGGCGAATATTTTCAGCTCCGCTTTACGCCGACGGGCGATCGTCTGGTCTTCACTTCGACCGCACCCCGCCGCACGCCCGATGACCAGAATTTCTATTTGGTATCGGCACGATTCGATATGCGAACGGGGGCACTCACAGCACCGCCTCGGCAGATCACCCTCGACGCGATTCGCCGGGAGGCTCGCTTGGTTCCCGCGATCTCTCCAGACGGTCGGTCCGTCGCGTATGTCACGAGCAGTGCCGAACCGGAACTGCGCGTGGTGCCCATCATCGGCGGCAACGCTCGAACGCTGGTGAAATCCAGTGCGGCTGGCGCCATCCCCGGCTGGTTGGGCTGGACACCAGATAGTCGCTTCGTGCTACACCATGTTCGTGGTGCCGATGACATGTCCACCATCAGTCAGGTGAGTGTGAATGGCGGAGCAAGTACGGTGGTGTCGCGATTCAAAGGCGGATTCGGGATGCGCACGGCCGATGGCAAGTACTTTCTCGGGCTCGGCCAGAACTATACCAACGGACCGCCGGTCGTACGCGTCACGACGATCGATGGCCGCCTCCTCGGTGAAGTGAAGGTCCCCATCCGACGTGATTATTCCATTGGCACCGACGGCACATCCTTGCTTGGTCAGGCCGACAACTCGACGGCGACGCTGACCGTCGTACCGACCTTCGGCGGCGCGCGACGCCCGATTGGTCGCGGTGACAGCGGGGAGTGGCCGGACGGCTGGTCCCCTGACGGTGGATCCCTCCACTACAGCGCTCGTGAGGGTACGGACGACAGAGTCCTGCGATTCGCATCCGTGGATGGAAGACCCCTCGGTCGCGTGCCACTGCGTACCGGCCGCGCGAACATTGGCATGTTGGGCGGCCGACTGATCGAAATGGTACCGGCAAGCGCAACAACCACGTCGTCGAGCGCCACAGATGTCGTGGCGCGGGACACCGCCAGCGGAAAAGAGACCATCCTGATGAAGGACGTGGTAGGCTATGGCGTCTGTTGTACGGTGATCTCCCCGGGCGGCATGTACTACGGCATCGTCGGCGACGAGTTCTATATGCGCAAGGTCCGCGGCGAGCGCTTGCAGGTGCTCGCGGTCCGAGCCGATGGTACCTCGCGACTGATTGTCGACGTGCCCCGGGCGCTGCTTGGCACCACCGGCTTCGCCGTACACGGAACGCGCGCCGCCTACGTGGAGGCCGGCCGCGACTCCACGCGGCTCAAAGTGTCGCCGGCCTCCGCGAAGCCGGCCTTCACGCTCGCGAGCTTTCCACGCGGCACGCGCATCAGCGAATACGCGTGGTCGCATGACGGGCGGCAATTGTCCATGTATCGGGCGGATGCACCACGACAGCTGACGGTGTTCCGCTTTACCGACGCGGGGACGCTGCTGGGCGCGCCACTCCAGCTCACGCTTCCCTTCGACTACTTCTACGAAACGTTCTGGCTACCGGATGGCAGCGGCCTGACGATGATCGCGCAGCCGACCGGCGGTACCACGGCGGAGATTGCGGTCGTCAAGCTGTCCGACCCGGCCAACCCGATCTATCCGGCAAAGGGTGACCCGACGAGCAAGTGGGGGCACGCGCTGTCGCCGGACGGCAAGTACATCAGCTACCCGTCGGAAAAGCGGCGCGGCAGTGCGCTCTACACGGTTCCCATACGGGAGATCCTGCAAGCGGTTGGAGTGAACAAGTAGTCGCGTCCGCGCCGGGGGGCCGCCTCATTTGAGACGGCCCCTTCGGTCGCATCAGATCATGACGCGCCGCACGGAATAACCACACCGGTCACGGCCGGTCGCCCGTGATGGCGGTGGTCTGACCTACCCGCGCTCGCCCGCCGGACCGTCCTTACCGCGCGGTGTTGCTCACCGTCGCTCCAACCATCACGGGACGTCGACCACGCGCTTCCCCAACGGCGCAAACGAGATCGCCGCCAGACGAAAGTGGGCGAACCCGAACGGAATGCCAATGATGGTGACGCAGTAGCCGATGCCGGCCGCCACGTGCGCGATCCAGAGCCAGATGCCGGCCAGGATGATCCAGACGATGTTCGCCACGTCCGTTCCGATGATCGGCTGCTCACCGAGCGTCCGGGCATCCACGAGGGTGCGACCGAACGGCCACGCCGCAAAGCCGGCGATGCGAAACGCCGCAATGGCGAAGGGAATCCCCACCACGGTGATCGCCAGGAGACACCCGAGCAAGACCCACGCGAGTCCCGCGACGAAGCCACCGCCGATCACGAAATAGAGGATGTTGAGGAGCAGCGTCATGACATAACATACGGCGCGTGCCGACCTGAAGATTCGGGGCGCCCCCGCCGCACCGTCCAGCGTCCGCCATGTCCATCCTGATCTCGCTCGCGCTCCTGATGTACCTCGCGTATCGAGGCTACTCCGTCCTCGTGCTGGCGCCCCTGCTGGCCATGCTGGCGGTGATCCTCGGCGGCGACACGCGCCTCCTGGCCATGTACACCCAAGTGTTCATGACGGGGCTGGGCGGATTCCTGGTGAAGTATTTTCCGCTCTTCCTGCTCGGCGCCATCTTCGGGCGGCTGATGAGCGACTCGGGCTCAGCGGATACGATTGCGCGCGGCATCGTCTCACGCATTGGGGCGCATCGTGCGATCATGGCGCTGGTGCTCTCGGTGGCCATTCTCACCTACGGCGGCGTGTCCGTCTTCGTCGTGGTGTTTGCCGCGTATCCGGTCGGTGCGGCGCTGTTCCGGGAAGCGGATGTCCCGAAGCGCCTGATGCCAGGGGCGCTGGTGCTGGGTGCCGCGACATTCACGATGACGGCGCTGCCGGGCACGCCCGCCATTCAGAACGCGATTCCCATGCCGTACTTCGGCACGGATGCCTTCGCCGCGCCGGGCCTCGGCCTGATCGTCGGCGTGATCATGTTCGGCGGCGGTCTCTGGTGGCTCACCGACCGTGCCCGGAGAGCGCGCGCCGCCGGCGAAGGGTATGGCCAGCATCCACTCGATGAGCCCGCGGTGAGCACGACAGGCCAGCCGTCACTTGGCGGCGCGACCGTCCGCGGTCCGTCGCTCGCGGCCGCCCTCGCGCCGATCGTGCTCGTCATCGGGTTGAACTACGTGTTCACGCGCTGGATCATCCCGTCGATGGACACGTCCTATCTGGCGGAGGCACAGTTCGGGAAGGTCACGCTCAACGACGTTCGGGGCGTCTGGTCGCTGATTGCCGCTCTCACCCTGGCAATCCTGGTCGCCATCCCGCTGCACTGGTCTCGATGGGCCGATCTCAAGCGATCGGTGAACGAGGGCACGATGGGTTCGTTGCTCCCCATCTTCAACACCGCCTCCGAGGTCGGCTACGGCTCCGTGATCGCCGCGCTCGCTGCGTTCGCGGTGATCCGTGAAGCCGTGATCGGGTTCTCCCCGGGGAATCCCCTGATCTCCGAGGCCATCGCCGTCAACATCATGGCGGGCATCACCGGCTCCGCCAGCGGCGGCTTGAGCATTGCCCTCAACATGATCGGCGCAACCTATCGGGACCTCGGTGACAGCATGGGCATCAGCCGAGAACTGCTCCACCGCGTCGCATCGGTGTCGTCGGGCGGACTGGATTCGCTGCCCCACAACGGTGCCATCATCACACTCCTCGCGATCTGTCACCTTACGCACCGCGAGTCATACCTCGACATCTTCGTCGTGTCGGTCGTGGTGCCGCTGCTTTCGCTGGGCGTGCTGCTCTCGCTTGGCAGCGTGTTCGGCGCGTTCTGAGGCGCCTGCCTTCATCAAGTACCGGGCCACATGCACGAGAGGGCGTGATCGTTGGATCACGCCCTCTCGTCTTTGCTGTTGATCAGAAGAATCAGTCGCCGAAGACTGCGGCGCCATCCTGCGGCTTTTCGGTGCCATACGTAACGGACGTCGGCGGGACATCAGCGCCAAGGCGCGTCGAAATCGCATAGCCAGCAAACGTCACGAAGCAGACGAAGATCGCCATGAACGCGCGATGGGTCAGCTTCATCGCGTGTTCGTCATGCTCGTCATCGCACAGGTTGTTCCACATGGTATAGAAAAGTGGCCAAAGGCCCGTAAAGGTCGCGTCGCAGTCCGACAAACGGACAAGTGTGTCCAATACTAGACGAGGTCGCGGAGCTCCGGCAACCCTTGACTGACGTGTGCCCACCGCTTCCACACGCGGGCGGTGTGTCCCTGTTATCTGGCGAGCATGAACGTGATGTCCCCGACTCGCACGTGTATGCGATTGGTCCCCTCGGCCGTCCGCACGCCGCCGCCGGTGCGTGCGATGCGAAACGCGTTGACCACCGCGGTCAGTCGTGACGGATCGGCCGTCGCCGTGTTGTGGGCGGGCAGCAGGCGTCGAAGCGTCGTCTCGAGCGCCGCGAGGCGTGTCATTGATCGCTCGTAGGCGGCGAGGTCGGTGCCGGGCGAGAAGAGCCAGATCGTCGAGTCATAATAGGAATCACCGGTCCAAAGCAGCCCGCGGGCGCGATCGAGGAGCGCAATCGCGTCGGGGGTATGCCCCGGTGCTCCGACGATCTCGAGGACTCGGCCTCCGAGATCGATCGTGTCGCCATCAGCCACGCGGCGCGTGACCGTGAACGGGTGCGAGATGAACGCTGCAGTGTCGACACCGGCGGGCGGTGCCCCGCAAAAACTGTCCGGTGCGACTTCGTCGTCGATGTCGGAGTGAGGGCGCCCGCGTTCCATGGTCCGCGTGAACGGCGTATCCATGCCCAGAATATCGGTGAACTCGTGATTCGCGCCCACATGATCGAAGTGGGTGTGCGAATTGAGCACCGACACGGGAAGCTTGGTGAGTCGCTCGATGACGGGACGCATCGGGACGAGGCCGATGCCGGCATCGAACAGCAGCGCACGCGACCTGCCGACGATCAGATACGAGATGGCTTCCTGAAACTGTCGTGGCTCCACCAGCGCGTAGACGTCGGGTTCCACGCGATAGACGGTGAACCAATCACTTCCGACATCGACCCGGTCCAACGCCGCGTTGACGGGCCGGGGCAGCGAGGCGCACCACGACGTCGCGTTGGACGAGGTGCCACTGGCCACCGTGTCGGCGGTGCGCGCGTCGACGGCCGGTTGCTTTGCCGCGTCGCCCGTGCACGCAGACAGCAGTGCCGACACGATGACGGCGTGTGACCAGGAACCTGTCAGGCGGCGGGAGGTTTCACTCATCACGGCAACCTATCGTGCCGAACGCTGAGTGCCAGACGCTGCCCCCGTGTTGTCTGGCCCCTTAGCTTCCGGAATCATGGATTCCCGGTCCCGCATTCTGGTCGTGGCTGCGACCGCGCACGAGCTGGCTGTGCCGAACGGATGGCTCACCCTGCGGTGTGGCGTGGGACCGATCGATGCCGCCGCCGCAACGGCCCGCGCAATCACCGCACTGACGCCGGCGGCGGTGTTACACGTGGGGATCGCCGGCGCTCGACGCGCGCGCGCCCTGGCGCCCGCGACCGTCGTGATCGGCAGTGAAGCGCGTTACTGTGATTTGGAGATCTCGCCCGACTGGGCACCTCGAGTGGTGGCCGCATCGCCACCGTTGCTCGACCTGACGCGTCGCGTGCTGCCGACCGCCGCCGTGCTGCCGATCGGTACCAGTGCGCGTGTGGGAGGTACGACCGACTGCGACGTTGAGGCGATGGAGGGCTTCGCCGTCCTGCGTGCGGCACAATTGGCCGGCATTCCCGCCATCGAGATGCGGGCGATCTCGAACGAGATCGAAGAAGTGGATCGGGCGCGTTGGCATTTCGCAGAGGCGTTTGCCGCCATCACGGCGGTGACACCGATCGTGGTGGACGCGATCGCGCACTGGCTCGAGGCCCCCGCGAGCAACGATGCGTGAACTGACGTTCGCCTTCTCCCCCTGTCCCAACGATACGTTCGCGTTCCACGCGCTGGTGCATGGCCTGGTGGATGCGCCATTCCGCGTGACGCCGGTACTGCTCGACATCGAGGAGCTCAATCGCCGCGCGCATGACGGCGCTTTCGATCTGACGAAGCTGAGTGTCGGTGCGTTTGCAGCGGTGGGCGATCGATATCGGCTGCTGCGCAGCGGCGCGGCCCTTGGTCACGGCGTGGGGCCCCTGGTGGTGACGCGCACGCCGATGACGCTGCAGGACGCGGTGCGCGGACGCGTCGCGATTCCCGGCCGCGAGACGACCGCGTTCCGCCTCCTGCGTCTCGCTGCGCCGATGCTTGGCGAGACGGTGGAGATGCGCTACGACCGCATCCTGCAGGCCGTTGCCTCGGGTGCGGTGGACGCGGGCCTGATCATCCACGAAAGTCGCTTCACTTATGCCGACCACGGGCTGTCACGCGCCGTGGACTTGGGCGATTGGTGGGAGCGGGAGACCGGCTTGCCCGTGCCGTTGGCCGGTATCTGCGCACGCGCTGATCTCGACGAAGCCGTGGTGGCCGCCGCCGAGCGCGTGATTCGTGCGTCGGTGCAGTACGCGTTCGATCATCCCGATGCAAGCCGCGACTATGTGCGCGCGCACGCGCAGGAGATGTCGGACGAGGTCTGCGCCGCGCACATCGCACTGTACGTCAATCAGCACAGCCTCGACATCGGCGACGACGGGATGCGGGCGATTGCACGGCTCGCAGCGGCGTCGGCCGTCGATGGAACCGGGAGTCACCGCATCGAATCGGGCGACTAGAACGACACGCCGATTCGAGGAAGAATGATATACGGCTGACGAGCAATCTTGTGTTCCATGATGATTCCGCGCACGCCAAGCACTAGCGACGTCCAGCGACCGGATGGTGGGCTGAACTCGACATCTGCTTCCAGGATACGGCTTCGATCCGGGCGCGGTGTAGTCCTTGGCCCGACGAGGTAGCCGCCGCCCACACCGGTACGTATTCCCGAGCGGCCGAGGCTGGCCGCGAGGAGCACCGACGCGCCGGCCAGGTAGTCCGGGGGCTTCACAAAGATGCAACCGCCGCCACTGTCCGGGCATATGATGGCCCTTCGTGGCGTATCTTCCAGAGGAAGCACTGCTCGTGCGGTCACGCGTAGCGCGAACAGCGAATGAAGGGGAAGATCTCTTGTCAACTCCAGATTGGTGGCATTCAGTCCACCTCCAAACGACTCTGGATACCGCGAAGGCAAGAGCAGCTGCGTTATCCCGATCGTTGCGGACCAACGATGCGGCGACGATTGTGCGCCAGCGTGGGCTGACAGTAGCGCGATGCAGCATACGGTGAGCCCGACGCGGCGCATCAGTAAACCGTCCGGCACCGCGACGCGAGCAAACCCGTCGCCAGGCTGAGATCGATATCCACCACGAGGACGCCCGCCTCGCCATAGGGATGGTACGCGAGCAACGTTCCGTCCGGCGCGGCCACCGCTGACGTGGTCGGTGACCCGTCACTCGCATAGTTCACCGACGCGAACCAGATCGTATTCTCGGCGGCTCGGCACAACACCGCTTTCTCGTGGAACGTGTTCGCTGGATCGGCGAAGGTGGTGGGTCGAAACGAATCCGCTTCCGCCCAGTGGTAGTGCGGATGGAATACGATATGCGCGCCGCGCCGTGCGGCTGCACGAACGGTCTCCGGATAACGCCACCCTTCGTGGCAAATGGCGATGCCGAAGGTGAGTGCGCCGACCTGAAATACCTCCCGCCCCGCGCCCGGCGTATATAACCCGTCCTCCGACGGATCGAGTTGCACCTTGTCCTGGAATCCGAGTCGCGTGCCTTGGGCATCGATGACGAGTGCAGTGGCGAGCAGGATGCCGTTATGGATGCGTTCGGTACCCAGAACGACGGCAATCCGTGCGCGTGCGGCCGCGTCGGCGATCGCTGTCCATGCACGTTCGAGAAATGCCGCATCAGGTGGCGGCACCGGGGTGTGCGGGGCCCGATACCCCGGCACGAAGCACTCGGGAAAACAAATGAGGCCCGCCCCGCGTGCAGCGGCAGCCTCGATGGCCTGTTCGGCCAGCGTTATGGAATCGTCCGGAGAGGCCGGAAACGGGACGTTGGCGAGCGCGATGCGAAACAGGTGTTCCAAGATTGATCTCCGGTGGGTGACGGGACGATCTCCTCACAATGTCGCGCATGGGCCTGTCAGATAACAACGGGATAACGGTGTCAGGCACGCAAACACGCGGCGACTCCCGGTGTCCCGGGCCGAGCCGACACCCTCAGGGCGTCCCGTTGCTCTTGTGAGGTCTCGAACTTGGTGGGACATTCCGAAATGCTCCTGACCATCCGCCAAGCACAGTTCGATGCACTGCAGCGCGAGTCGGATATCGGCTGGTATGACCAGCAGCTCGAGGCACTGTACCCACAGTTCGCACAGGCGCCTGCGACGCAGCGCCGCGAGTGGATCGATGCCGGGCTTCGGCGAGCGGCGGCCTACGGGTTGCACCGCCCAGAGCACTTCCAATTCCTGTGTTTCGAGCAAACCTTCGCGCCCGGCAGCCTTGACACGCCCGCCTTCGAATGGGCGCAGCGCATACTCTCCGAGCCGGCGGTGTCGTCCTCCGAGCGGGTCAAGCGACTGCGGCAGCAGAGTATCCGACACCTGTTGGATGTCGAAGCGCGTGAAGAGGAGATCGCTCAGCTGCAGGCGGCGAACGCGGCGTTCGATGCGCTGGACATGCCTGACGCCTCGGACGATTCGGACCACGACGAGGCGAGCGGATGACGCCGCGTGAGCAGATCCAGGCGCTCATGGCTGCGGTCGCGAACCAACCGCCCGACATTGTCGTGCCATGCAAGGCCAACAAGACCCACACCCTGCAGCTGCTCGTGCGCTGGGATGACGATCTCAAGGCGGTACCGACAGCGGCGTTCGAGATCTACCGCGGTCAGGCCCAGTACGTCGCCGACATGGTCGTCAAGGGAAAGTTCTCCGATAAGAAGGCGCCGCCGGGAAGCTATCGTGTCGTCTTTCCGGACATCGACGAATCTGAACTCATCGAGGAGTAGAACGGAGTGCCTGACGTAACGTCTGCCGCAGGTGACTGCTTCAATCGACTGGCCAAGGCGCAGGGCTTTTACAACTACCTGACCGTCTACAACCACGCGGATAACGCGACCGTGTTCCCGAACCCGAATTGTGTGGAGGTCGGCAGCACCGTCAAGATTCCGGAGAAGCAGATGAAGCTGTTCGATCTGCCTTTGGATGGCGAGAAGAAGTTCAAGATCGTGCGAAAGCCGGTGAAGCTGAGCATCAGTCTGTGCACTGCGGATGCCGCGCAGGCGCCGAAGATCGCGAAGGCCAAGCTGGTCGTGGGTGGCAAGTCGGCGGTCGGCACCTCTGGTGCGCTGGTGGTCGAGGACATCGATAGTCTGGTAACTTCGGCGACGCTGACGGTTGTGCTGGCCAAGCCGGCCAAATTTGCAGGTCCGCCGGCCACCGCGACGGGTCCCGCCGACCAGAATCCCCCGGCGATCGTTGCCGATGACTTTGACGACCCCGATACGATCTGGCCGAAGGAGGGTCAGGCGATTGAGTGGACGTTGGAGGTCGGCCACCTCGAGCCGCACACGTCGGTACGCGACGTC
>CAZMGX010000163.1:0-10474 GCA_964565915.1 uncultured Gemmatimonas sp. | reverse complement strand
GCAGCCTCTTCGAGGTCCCCTACTTCGACCTCGGCAAGGCCTACCTGACCCAGTCGGGCCAGCTCTACATGGAGGCGGCGGCCATGGCGCTCGGGAAGGTCTACTGCTTCGGGCCGACCTTCCGCGCCGAGAAGTCCAAGACGCGCCGTCATCTGACGGAGTTCTGGATGATCGAACCCGAGATGGCGTGGTACGATCAGACGGACAACATGAACTTGCAGGAAGATTTCGTGCGCTTTCTCGTGCAGCGGGTGCTGGAGCGCCGCCAGGACGAGTTGAAAGTTCTGGAACGCGATACGAGTAAGCTGGATTGTGTGATGGAGCCGTTCGCACGTATCGAATACAGCGACGCCGTTGCGCTCGCGCAGTCGAAGGGCAGCGACATCAAGTGGGGCGAGGATCTTGGTGCGCCCGACGAAGCGATGATCGTGGACGAGTATCAGCGTCCCGTGTTCGTGATGAACTACCCGAAGGAGGCAAAGGCCTTCTACATGAAGGAGAACCCGGCGGACCCGCGGACGGTGCTTTGCTCGGATCTGCTCGCGCCGGAAGGGCGGGGCGAGATCATCGGCGGGTCGCAGCGCGAAGACGACTACGACAAGATCCTGGCGCGGCTCACGCACGAGGGACTGCCCGTCGAGGCCTACGGTTGGTATCTCGACCTCCGCAAGTACGGCACGTTCACGCACGCGGGCTTCGGCCTCGGTCTCGAACGCACGATCGCGTGGATCTGTGGCATCGAGCACATCCGCGAAGTCATCCCCTTCCCCCGAATGATGGGACGCCTCTCTCCTTAGAGTAAGGAGTACTGAGTAACGGGTAGAGAGCAGGGAGCAACAGAGAGTAACGAGTAGAGGGTAGTGAGTAGGGAGCAAGGAGTAACGAGAGGGTCGCTCTCCTTACTCTCTACTCGATACTCACTACCCTCTACTCATTACTCTCTGTTGCTCCCTGCTCACTACTCACGACTCACTACTCTTTACTCTCTCCCAGTATTCGTCTTGCTGCGCGAGGGTGAGGGTGGTCAAGCTGAGTCCGTCGCGCGCGGCGAGGGTCTCCATCGCGGAGTAGCGTCGGACGAACTTCGCGTTGGTGCGATCGAGCGCGAGGGCGCCGTGCACGCCGGTCTTGCGGCACAAGTTCACGACCGCAAACAGCAGGTCGCCGAGTTCGGCCTCAAGGGCGTTGGCGTCCCGGACGCCGCCCTCGTCGTTCAGCAGGGCCGAGACCTCCTCGATTTCTTCGCGCACCTTCGCGAGTGGACCGCGCGCGTCGGGCCAGTCGAACCCCACGCCTGCCGCGCGATCCTGCAGCCGGTGCGCACGGTGCAGCGCCGGCAAACCCTTGGGAATGCCGTCTTCAAGTGATCGCCGATCGGCCTTCGCCGCCTTCATCGACTCCCACGATCGCTTGACGCCGTCACCATACAGGTGCGGATGGCGCGCGTGCATCTTCGCCACGAGGGCGCCGGCGACATCGTGCGCCCCGAATGCGCCGCGTTCCTCGGCGACCACCGAGTGAAAGAGGACCTGCAGCAGCAAGTCCCCGAGTTCGTCGCGCAGGACGCCGTCGTTGCCTTCCGTGATCGCGTCGTCGACTTCGTGGGCCTCTTCCAGGAGATAGGGCCGCAGCGACGCATGTGTCTGCACCCGATCCCAGTCACATCGTGCGCGGAGATCCCGCATGAGCGCGAGGGCGTCTTCGAGGGTGCGGGGGGACGGAGCGGCGGCGGGGAGGGGCAGTGGTTCCTCAGACATGTCCGGGTCGATCCTTTCGCACACGCTATGCGGGAGATTTGATTTGAAGGCTGATGCGCGCCCGGCCACCCGGACGCGCTCGCGTCAATATACCCGACAGCCTCCCCACCCCTGCCGTCGACTCCCACTTCTGCGATGTCGCGCGCGTGGGTCGAGATCGATCTCGACGCACTGCGGCACAATGCGGACGCGCTGCGTGCGCGTGCGCGGCTTCCGCTTGTCCCGATGGTCAAGGCGGACGCGTACGGGCTTGGGATGGTGCCGGTCGTGCGCGCGCTGGGCGGCGACTTTGACGATCAGGCCACGCCCGAAGCGGGTCCGCGCGTCGCATGGGGCTTCGGGGTGGCCACACTCGAAGAAGCCGCTGGTCTTCGTGCGGCGCACTGCACATCGCGCCTCCTCTGCACGTCACCGCTGACGTTCGCCGAGCTGCCGCAGGCGAAGGTGCTCGACGTGCGACCGGCTTTGCACCGTGCGGACGACATCGCGGCGTGGGCCGCGCTCGACGGGGGGCCGTGGCATTTGTCGATCGACACGGGGATGTCGCGCGCCGGCGTGCGATGGGACGCCGTCGACGACATCCACGACGTTGTCCGTGCCCATTCGCCGGAAGGGGTCTTCACGCACTTCCACTCGGCCGAACGGGAGGATGGGTCCCGCGTGCTGCAGGAGAAGCGGTTTGCCGACGCGCTACGTGTGCTTGGCCGGTCTCTGCGTGATGATGTGCTGATGCATTCCGACAACAGTGCCGCGATCGCGGGGCGGACCGCCGGCTCGCCGGGGCACCTTGCGCGACCCGGAATCGGGCTGTACGGGGCCGCGATGATCGAGCGGGTGCCCGTTCAGCAGGTCGTGCACCTGCGCGCACGTATCGTGGACGTGCGGGACGTGCGGGATGGTGAGTCCGTCAGCTACGGTGCGTCATGGACCGCCACCGGAGGGCGAAGGATCGCCACGGCGTCGATCGGGTACGCGGACGGGTACCGACGCGCGTTGTCCAATCGCGGCGAGGCCTTGGTGCATGGCGCCCGAGTCCCCGTCGCCGGGACGGTCACGATGGACATGACCATGCTGGACGTGACGGCCCTTGGTGATCGTTGTCGGGTCGGGGATGTGGCCACCTTCATCGGCGAAGACGGCGGCCAGTGCCTGTACACGGACGACGTCGCCGCGCGCGCAGACTTGTCCCCCTACGAATTGCTCACCGGATTGCGTTCGCGCCCACCGCGCCTTTATCGCGGGGCGGCCACCGCGGACCAGCGAACCCCGTCCACCTCCTCGCCGCGCTCACTCGGATGACTGAACCCTCACTCGAAAGCCGCCGCGCGCTGATCCTGGTGCTGGACGGCGTCGGCTGTGGGGCCGCGCCGGACACGGCCGCGTACGGCGACGCGGGTAGCGACACGATCGGCAACGTGGCCCGCGCCGTTGGCGGGCTGCGGCTTCCCAACCTTCAGCGGGTCGGGTTGGGCAACCTGTCGGCAATTGCCGGTGTCGCACCAACTACCCAGCCGACCGGCGCATGGGGCACACTGATTCCGCGTTCCGCCGGAAAAGACTCGACCACGGGCCACTGGGAAATTGCCGGACTGCACCTGGAGAAGCCGTTTCCGACCTACCCGCACGGATTCCCGCCCGAGGTCCTTGCCGCGTTTTCCCAGGCCACCGGCCGCGGGGTCATCGCCAATACGGTCGCGAGCGGGACGGCTGTGATCGAGGAGTACGCCGATCAGCAGCGCCAAACCGGTGACTGGATCGTGTATACCTCGGCGGATTCGGTCTTTCAGATCGCGGCGCACGAAGACTGGATTCCGCTGGCGGAGCTGTATAGGGCGTGCGAGATGGCTCGGGAGCAATTGGTGGCCCCGCACGATGTGTCGCGGGTCATTGCGCGGCCGTTTGTGGGAACTCCCGGCGCGTGGCGGCGTACCGCCAATCGACGGGACTACTCGATCCAGCCGCCGGGCATCACCCTTCTGGACGTGCTGGCGGAGGCCGGGGTCGAGCGGACCGGGGTCGGGAAGGTGGACGACCTTTTTGCCGGACGCAGCATCACCTCGCGACACACGCAGGACAACGCGGAGGGCCTCGCGGCCATTCTGGAGTGGATTTCCGGCCCGGCTCGTGGGTTCTGCTTCGCCAACTTGGTAGATTTCGACCAGCTATACGGGCATCGCAATGATGTCCGCGGATTTCAGGGGGCGCTCGAGGCGTTCGATCGGGCGCTCCCTCCGCTGTTGTCTGCACTTCGGGAGGGGGATCTGCTGTTCATCACCGCCGATCACGGGAATGATCCGACCACGTCGTCCACCGACCACGCGCGCGAGCGCGTGCCGTTGTTGGTAGTCGGACCGACCGTGAGCGCCGGTCCGCTGGGCGCGCGCGAGACGTTCTCGGATCTCGGGGCGACGGTGGCAGACTGGTTCGGTCTGTCCTGGCGCGGTCGCGGCACATCGTTTCTTCCGACGTTGCGGTCCGCATGACGCGTGGGCAGGTGACGGCCGATATGAGCGGCGTGGGTGCGCTTGGTGAACTCGAGGCGCTGCGGACACAGGCGGACACGGCCCGCGGCAATGCGTGGTGCCCGTACTCGGGTTTTCCCGTGGGCGCCGCGCTGCTGGCCGACGACGGTCGGGTCTTTGTAGGCTGCAACGTCGAGAACGCCGCGTATCCTGCGGGCACCTGCGCCGAGCGCGTTGCACTTGGAACGGCGGTGGCGGCCGGCGCCCGCCACTTTTCTCGCATCGTGATCACGTCGTCGGCGTCCGAGCCCACACCACCGTGCGGGATTTGCCGTCAGGCGCTCGTCGAATTTGCCCCCGAGTTGGACGTTGTTGCGTATACACCGGACGGACGGTTGAGCCGGTGGTCGTTGGCCGACCTGTTGCCGACGCCGTTCACGCCTGCTTCGCTCAGGAATGTCTGAGCGCTCTCTCGTATCCCATTTCGTGACTCACTTCGTGCAGGCTTTCAGTTCCCGCGTGCGGGCGCGTGCCGCGGTCCTCTTGGCGACGATGAGCGTCGTTGGTGCCGTGGCGTGCTCGGAGACATTCACCGGTGGCGACGCGTGCCCGGACCTGTGCCCGGGCCGACCGACCGCGTTCAAGGACACGATCCTCGAAGCCGTCGTGCTCGATACCACGGTGGGCGGCTACCCCGAGCTGGGGTTGTCTCCGGTGCTGCTGCTGGCCAATCGTCCCGACACGGTGCAAACGCGAGGCGTCATCCGCTTCGACGTGCTGCCGACGACGTACCTCCCGAATCGCGGCTCGACCAGCGACACCATCTCGGCGGTGGATTCGGTCTTCCTGATTCTGCCGCTCGATACGACGGGGCGACGCGGAACGCAGCCGGTGACGGTTGATGCGTTCGACGTCGACACGACGGCGAACGACTCGTCACAGGTGGTGGTCAAGTCGCTGTTTCGGCCGGACCGCCTCATCGGCACGGTTTCGGTGACCCCGGCGTCGCAGGGCGATACGCTGCGGATCCCGTTGTCGAAAACCGTCATGGCCGCGAAGATCAGGGCGGGTGCGAGACTTCGGGTCGGTCTGCGGATGAGTGGCGGCGCGGGGCAGTTGCGGATCATCGCCTTTGCGTTGGGCGCGGCCGCACCGCGCGTGCGCTTTGACCCCACGACCGATACGCTGTACACGCCGGTCGTGGTCACGCCGACGACGTCACTCGATCTCGCGACCACGGACGTCAACCTCGCGTATCTCGTGTACGGGCTCGTCGATCGCGGCTCGGCCGCACCCGACGCGTCCACGCTGCTCATTGGCGGATTCCCCGCCTACCGCACGTATCTTCGATTCAACCTGCCGCGTGCGATCAGTGATTCGAGCACGATCGTCCGCGCTGAAGTGCTGCTCACCCAGCGTCGTTCGACGTTTGCCAACGTGTCGGATACCGTGTCCATCCTGCCGCTGGTGCCCACGTCGACCGATGCGGTGACCGATGTGCGACGCATTCTCGATCTCTCGGCCGACGGCGTCTTTGCCGCCATCGACTCGCTGCGTCTGGTGCCCAGCGACAGTGGGCAACGTGTGTTGAACGTGCTCACACTGGCACGCAGCTGGTCCTCACTGCCGACGAACGTGCCGCGGGCCATTGCCTTCCGTATCAGCATCGAAGGCGCACAGCCGGCCGAGCTTCGCTTCTTCTCGAGCGAGGCGTCGGCGGCACTGCGTCCGCGCCTGCGGCTCACCTACCTTCCGCGTTCCGAGACGGCAATCCCGTGATGTCCATGCGTCATTTCCTCACGGCAGCGGTGATGGCCATCCTCGCCGGCACGAACGCCAGCGCCCAGGGGTCACTGAGTGGTCTCGGCTTCGGGTATCCGGTGGGTGGAACGAGTACGCGTGCCGCGGCCACCGGCGGCGCATTCGCGGAGTTCGATCCGATGAGCCCGATCAATCCGGCCTCGCTTGGGGGCCTGTCGCGAACGGTCCTCATGGCCCAAACCGAGCCGGAGTTTCGCACCATGCGCATCGGATCGACGCGGGAAAAGTCGACGGCGCAGCGCGTTCCCCTCGTGATGCTGGCCGTTCCCGTTCGGGGTGGAGTGGCCGTCGGGATCAGCGCCTCCACGCTGCTCGATCGCAGCTATTCAACCGTCACTCGCGGTGAAGTGCTCTTCGACGGTGCACCGGTCGGGACCGTCGACCAGATCGACGTGCGCGGCTCGATCGGCGATCTGCGCATTGGCGCCGGATGGCGGATCAACGACCGATTCAGCGTGGGGGTCGGGGCTCACCTGCTGACGGGTGAGAACCTCGTGGCCCGCGCGCGAAGCTTCGATGATACGACGCGATTTGGCACGGTCATCGATTCCTCACGCGTGGTCTACTTCGGAACCGCGCTGTCCCTCGGTGGCGAATGGCGGGTGACCAGAGGGCTCGCCGCGATGGCCTCGTATCGTCGGGGCGGCTCCCTCGATGCGCGGGTGCGCGACACCGTGCGTTCGGAGGCCAACGTACCGAATAGGCTGGGCCTTGGTGTGCGCTACGATGGCATTCCCGGGACGGTATTCGCCGCTGGCCTCGATAGGCAGGACTGGTCACGCATGCGCGGCCTTGGCTCGGATCAGGTCCAGCCTCGTGATGCGACGAACTGGCACATGGGTGCGGAGTCCGCGGGCCCCAAGTGGCGCGGGTTGCCGCTGCTGGTCCGTGCTGGCTTCGCGCGCAACAACCTCCCGTTTGGCGTCGGCGGCAACGTCGTGAACGAATCACGGCTGACGGCGGGTCTCGGCGTGCCCATCGCGCGTGAGCAGGCGTCCATCGACTTCTCGGTGCAACGTGCCAATCGCACCCTGGTGAACGGTGGCGCCAAAGAGTCGGCGTGGATGCTGGGCGTCGGCGTGCAGATTCGGCCCTGATTCCCGTGACCACCGAGCGCACCGAAGCCACCACATCGCCCAAGCCGACCGTCTACATAGAGACATACGGCTGCCAGATGAACGTGTCCGACTCCGAACTCATGTACGGCAACCTGGCCGCGCATGGCTACACGCCGGTCGACGGGCCCGATGGGGCCGATGTGATCCTCGTCAACACGTGCGCCATTCGCGAGAACGCCGAGACACGGGTTATTGGTCGGCTCGGTGAGTTGAAGCGGAACATGAAGCCAGGCGCCATTGTGGGGGTCACGGGCTGCATGGCGCAGCGGCTGGGACCTCGTCTCCTCACGCAGGCCAAACATGTCTCGCTGGTCGTCGGCCCGGACGGTTACCGTGCGCTGCCGCAGTTGCTCGACGGGGCTCGCAATGGCGAGCGGTTCACCGCGACGGATTTCGATCTCGAGGAGCACTACGAGGATGTCGTCGCGCGCCGCTTCGAGGGCGTCAAGGCGTGGATTCCCGTGCAGCGCGGATGCAACTACCGCTGCACCTATTGCATCGTCCCGTACACGCGCGGCGCCGAGCGCAGCCGCAAGCTCGATGATGTCGTGCGCGAGACCCGGGAAGTTGTGGCGCAGGGCCTCAGTGAGATCGTGCTGCTGGGTCAGACCGTCAACTCGTACCATGATGGGACGCACGATTTCGCCGACCTGTTGCGTGCCGTCGCGGCGGTCGATGGCATTCGTCGCGTGCGTTACACCAGCCCGCACCCCAACGATTTCAGTGATCGCGTGATTGCGGCGATGGCCGAAGTCCCCGAGGTGTGCGAACACGTCCACCTGCCGATGCAGAGCGGGTCGACGTCGATGCTCAAACGTATGCTGCGGCGCTATTCGCGCGAGGAGTATCTCGCGTGCGTCGAGCGCCTGCGGTCGGCGATTCCGGGTTTGGCGCTGACCACCGACATCATCGTCGGTTTCCCCGGGGAGACGGACGAGGAGTTCGAGGACACACTGTCGCTGTGCCGCGAGGTGCGTTTCAACGACGCCTTCATGTTCAAGTTCTCGATGCGTGAAGGCACGCCGGCCACGCGTATGCCGGCCGAGTGGGCGGTGCCGGATGACGTCGTGACGGAGCGGTTCGACCGCCTGCTCACCACCGTCCGCGGCATCTCGCGTGAGGAGAACCTGACGCGATTGGGCGCGCGCGTAGAAGTCTTGGTGGAAAAAGTGGCGCGGGATGGTACCCTCCTGCAGGCCCGGTCGCGCGACTTCAAGACCGTCATGGTTCCGGCGGAATCTGCGCAGATCGGGGACTACCTCATGGTGGAACTGACAGGCACCACGGGCGCGACCTTCACTGGCACGCCGGCACGCGAGCGCGCGCCATTGCCAATGGCGGGTAGCGCGGCGTAGTTCCGCGTGCCGCTGCAATGCGACGGTAACGGTGTGCGAGGTCGGCGGATGTATGGTGGCGTGTGCCGCCACTCATCCACGCCGTGCTCTGTTGGCTCCTCGGGGCGTTCGCCGGAAGCGCCGTCTCCTCGGCCAGCATTTCGACGGTCTGGCTCGCCGCAGCGGGCGCAGGGGCCGGCGCCGCCGTGGGATGGTGGCGCGACTCAACCTTCTCCGTTGCACGACGTGATCCGCAACGACGCGCGTGGTCGCTTCCCCCGCGGGGGCTGACCGCGGTAGCCATGGCCGCCATCATGGTGGCGGCGATCGTGCTCTCCCGCTCGTCGGCCGCGTGGCAATCGCGCTGCCGGGCAGGCATCGCGACGGCCGTCGCGGCCGGGGCATCGGTTCCGGTGGTGTTCGACGATCGCGTGGGGCCGCGCCGCTCCTCTCGAGGCGTGAGCGCTGGACCTGGTGTCCTGTCCACGTGTCGTGTTCCACTGGTCGCGAGAATCGACTCGGGCACGGCGGCGCCCGGGCAATGGCGGGTAATGCGCGGTCGGGCCCAGATGACCAATCGCGGACTGCGCATTGATGGGTGGCTGGCGCCCATGGTCCGGTCGCGACTGGACTGGCGACGAGCCACACGCGGCCGCACGGGCGAGGTCATCGACCGCGACTTTGGCCGCAACGCGCCGCTGGTACGCGCCCTGCTCATTGCCGACCAGGACGGCATCGCGCCGCAGGTTCGCGACACGTTCGCCGACGCCGGACTGGTGCACATGTTGTCCATCTCGGGCCTGCATGTGGCGATCATTGCTGGTGCCTTGCTCACGCTGGCCGGCGCGTTGCGACTGTCGCGATCCACCGCGTTCGTGTCGGCGCTTGTGGTGATCGTGGTGTACGTCGCCGTGTTGGGGGCGCCGGCGCCGGCGGTGCGGAGCGCCGTCATGCTGGCGGTGGTGGGGCTGTCCGAGCGACTGCAGCGCCCAACCCATCCCTGGACGGCGCTGGCACTCGGCGCCGTCATTCCGGCGGTGCAGCCCGACGTGGTGCTCGATCTGGGATGGCAACTCAGTGTCAGCGGCATGGCCGCGCTGGTCGCCGCGCGGGCCATGTTGCGTCGGGTGCGACACGCGGAACGCGTGGGACGATCTCGCCGCGTGCGCCGGTGGCTGCGACGCCTCCAATCGCTGGACGGGTGGCGATATGGCCTCCTGCGTGAGTTCGTCACGGGTATCGTTGCGACGCTGGTCACCGCGCCGCTGATCGCTTGGACGTTCGGGAGGGTGAGTGTGGTCGCGCCCCTGTCGAATCTCGTCGCGGGACCAATTGTCACGTTCGTGCAGCCCGCGCTCTTCCTCGCGCTGCTGTTGTCGCCATGGCCACACGTGTCGCGCTTCGTGGCTGACTCGACGGTGTGGCCACTGCAGTGGCTCGACCATGTTGCGGAGGGCGCGGCGGCCGTACCGCACGCCGTGCTGCAGGTGGCGCCCACCGCGATCGGTGCCGTGTGTGCCGGCATCGCGTCAGCGGCGTTCGTACGCGCCACCGCATCCCGTCGATGGCTTCCCGGCCTGACGGTCGGGGCGCTGGCCTTGACGATCGCGTTGTGGGCGCCGCTTCTGACCATCGGCGCCGGGCGGCTGGAGATGCATGTGCTCGATGTCGGGCAGGGCGACGCCGTCGCGCTGCGCACGCCACGCGGCCGCTGGATCCTCGTCGACGCCGGTCGTCGATGGAACGGAGGCGACGCGGGCCGGCGCGTCGTGGTGCCCTATGTACGGCGTTTCGGCGGCCAGGTGGCCGCGTTTGTCCTGACTCATGCGCACGACGACCATGTCGGGGGAGCCGCCAGCGTGTTGCGCGCGCTCGGCCCGCAGCGTTGGTGGGAGCCCGCGTTCGTTACGACCAGCGAGGCGTATCGCAACGCATTGAACGAAGTGCGACGGGCCGGTGTGGCGTGGCACCGCGTTCGACCT
>CAZMGX010000162.1:0-10500 GCA_964565915.1 uncultured Gemmatimonas sp. | reverse complement strand
CACGGTCTTGGCGGCCGTGGCGATACGCGCGGCCTCACGAGCCGCTTTCACCACGCCGTCCGTGGTCATGACGCTGGTGGCCGCAAAGCCCCACGAGCCGTTCACGAGTGCACGCACGCCGAGTCCGTACGATTCCGAGTCGGAGACGCCGGTGATCTGCCGTTCGCGCGTGTTGACGGACTGGCGACGATAGCGGCCGATGCGCACGTCCGCGTAGCTGGCCCCGGCCGCGCGCGCGGCGCCGAGGGCTTCGGCCGCGAGTTCGATGACGTAGGGTTCCGCTGTTGGCGTGGCGACGAGCGCAGCAGAGGTGGTGAGGAGTCCGCTGGGGTCGGACGCCGAGAGGATTCGGGGTCCGGCGAGTACCGCCGCCGCAGCGGCACCCGTCTTGAGGAAATCGCGGCGGGACGTGGACATGGCATTTTCTCGGTGGGTGAATCGAGCGGGCGATCGAAGCAGAGTGCGGCCCTCGCCTGCAGTCGTCAATACGCCGCGGTAGGGTGATCCGCTGGCGTGGCTTAGGGTGCTGGCGCGCGGCGGCCGTAGTCGGTACCGACGGTCGAACCGCCGCAGCCGTGAGCTGCGGCCGATGATGCTCGCGGAGGCGAATATGTCCGGTGCGGACCTTCTTGCGGAAACCCGCCGCCATCGAACAGTCGGCGACTTGGCGCGGTGTCCTCCATCATCGACTTCCGGCGAATCGCCGAGCCAGCGGTGATTGCTGCGCCACAGGCACCTCTATCGGTCGCAGGGCTGCATTGGGGGCCACCAAGCCTCCGTTCATCAGTGTGCCGGAGACGCTGGTGTCGTCGAGTGACAGGAGGTGGCCGAATTCATGCGCAAAGATTACGGATGGAGACGCGTCAGCGACTGCGCAAACGGGTTGCGTCTCGTGGGAGACGCCCCCCAGATCCGCCTTGTCGAATCGGTGAACGAGAAGGAGGCTGATGGCGCCACCGCGTGAGGGATACTGCTGCGCAATGGAGTAGAACAGTTCCTCATTGGGTGTGTCGACGTCGCCCGGCAGCTGACAGGGTGGCTCTGATCGACACGAGCGCAGCTGAAATTGGATTCCGGCCACTGACCAGGTCTGATTGGCCGCGCTGAGCGCAGCTTTGACGCTGGCCTCGGTGCGCCTGGTCGTTCGATCGAGGATCGTCGGGACGCGGATGCGGGTGGTTCCGGGGCGCGCGGTTCCCGCGCCTGGCGGCGGCGAAGTCAGGTCGAATGTGATAACGCGAAAGGTGAGGAGGTGCGCGTCAACCGGGATGATCATTGAACCACTCGCCCCGAAGTGAGATTCGCGTGTCGCGTGCGGTCGCTGCGCGACAGGCCGAAAGCGTACGGCATTTTGGATGCCTGTCAACCGGATTCTTCCAGACATTCTCCAGACGCTGCCGGCAAACAGGTTCGATCGCCCGCTGATTCTGCCAGCATTGCGCTCCGGGATCACATTGGTGGACTCGTGCTCGCGCGCATCACGACGCTCGCTGTGCGGTGCACGGGTGTGGCCGACCCAAGCAAGGCAAAGGGGGCTACTCCGAGCCCGCCGCCCGTCGCCGACGCCGTTCGAGCGGCATGACGTCCCGGCGCGCGGCCGGCGTAATCCCGACCTCGCGCGCCTTCTTGCGGAATCCGGCGCCGTGATCGAGCGGGGCGCCGGTTTCGTGTTGCCACTGATGCACCATTTCATGCAGCAGCGTGTGCATCGCCTCGCGCCATCCGTGCTTCACCACGTGCTTGCGCGACATGACGATCTCCGACGCCACGTGCTTGCTGCCGGGATCGAAGTGGCCAAGGCGCGTGGCCATACGGCCCGACAGGCGGATGGGGAGCGACGTCAGCGCTCCCGCAAAGTGCTGCGCGTTCAGCTGTCGGTGTGCTTCGGTGAGTTGCGCGATGAGTGCCAGGTCGCCAGGTCGCGCCGGTTCCACCCGGCGCGGAGCCGGCGGGCGATCGATCTCGTACGTGAGGATCTGATCACGGGCCGCCGCGCGCGCCACTTTCGTACGCGCGGTGGCGAAGGCCACGATCGCCCGCAGCGTCGATTCCGGCGCATCGGCATAGCCTTCGTTGACGCGCAAGGTCCGCCCGATCAGCGACACCATCACGGTGCGCGTGCGCATCAGCACCAGCGCATCCACGCCTCGCAGTCCCATGTCCTGCAGGCGCGAGAACAACACCGCCGTGCGCGCTCGTGTCGCCGCGCGTCCACGCGATGGCTTCTCTCGCGGTTCGCCCGGACTGACCACGGTCGGTGCGGCGGTGCCCGCGGCAGCGGCGGATGACGTCCACGATCCCGGCCCAATCGGTGTCGACGACGGCTCGGCGACAGCGGGGCTGTCGAAGTCGAATCCGAGCTGGGCAAAGGCCGCGTCGCGCATCCGGAGAAGAATGCGCGTCAGGCCGCGCACGATCAAGCTCACCAAAGCCTCATCACGGCATCACCACGGCCAGCCGCCATTTTGCCGGAGCGCGAGTGCGTCCATGCTGATGGCGATCACGCAGTGCACCAGCACGCCGCCGCCGATGCTGCGGGTACGCAGCGCCAACCACCCGAGGACATAGCCGGCGACAATCGATCCGAGCGCCTCGGGCAGCGGTTTGTGCACGTGAATCAGGCAATACGGAAGCACACTCACGCCAATGGACGCGAGTCCGAGTCTCGATTCGAGTCCGAACTGCAGCACGCCGCGAAAGAAGAACTCGGTGCTGAACAGGATGCTGGCGTAGCACAGCCAGAACGTCAGCAGCAGCGACGGCGTCCACTGACCGCTTGCCGGCTTCAGCATCGGATAGGTGGCCAGGAAGTCCGGCCGTCGACTGGCGATGAGCAACGCTGGGATCATGATGGCGATCAAAGCCCCATACATCGTGAGCCCGCGTGCGGTGGACGGCGGCCGAATCGAAAAGGGCAATGGCCCATCGCGCCGCATGATCAGGGTCGGCACCAGTACCCAGATGATGAACAGTCCAGCCGCCCACCACACGAATGGCGTGATGGTTCCCGGCCAGTCGGGAAACCAGACGCGGGTGCGCATGGGAATCAATACGAACTCCGCCATGATCACGGCGAAGGCGCTCCACCCGAGCAGCAGATGCAGCGCCTTCTCCGAGTACACCCGCGGTGCGTTCACGCGCCTCGCGTTTCGCGGAGCACGTCGACCATGGTGCGCAGTGCGGTCAGCTGGTCTCCCACGATCGTGTGGTCAACGCCCGGATAGATGCGCAGGTCGGTGATGGCGCCCTGCGCCGTCAGCTGCTCGGCCGAGCGACGGACGCGCACTTCGGGGATGTGGCCGTCGGCGTCACCACACGCCAGCAGGATCGGTGTCCCTGCCAGATCGCCCTGATCCTGACGCACGTCGCGATCGTCACCAATCAGTGCGCCCGCCAACGCGGCGACACCGCCATATCGGCGTCCATGCCGCGCCGCGTACTCAAGCGACAGGCATGCACCCTGGGAAAAGCCCACGAGCATGATGCGATCGTGGCTGATGCCAGCGTCCACCGCCAACTGAATGCTGCGTTGCACTGCGGCGAGCGCCGAATCGAGATATGGCGCATTCGACGCAAACGCGTCGAGAAATCGGTGCGGGTACCACGAGCCACCGGCGGCGCGCGGCGCAATCCAGGCGCCGTCGGTGGCGCCCGCGGCACGGGCAATCGGCAACATGCCGTCGGCCGTGCCGCCGCGCCCGTGCACGAGCACGAGGGCGTACGGCGCGTGCTGGAGGGGCGCCCCACCCAGCAGGGCGTGCTCACGCGCGTGCGGATCGCGTGTGAGGGTGTCGGGATGGTGGGTGTGCGTCATGACGTCACGACAGCCGCGTGCGAGACGGTTCGCGCCACGTCGATTGGCACCAGCTCCTTGCTGATCGCCTCACGGTGCGGCTCGAGCCACCACGGGAGCTGCAGACTGGTACCAGCGGTTTCGGCGGGCTCGTCGACGAGGAACCCCGGACCCATCGTGGCGATCTCCACGATGTGCCCGTCCGGATCGCGCGTATAGATGCTCTTGAAGTACACACGATCCATGACCTCGGACACGGGCAAACGGGCCTCGAGCAGCTTCTCACGAAACGCAAGCTGCGTGAGTTCATCGGCCACCGCCAGCGCGTAGTGATGCCCCTGACCGGTGCCCATCTGCGCACGGCGCTCGCGGGCCGGATCCTTCTCGAGATACGTCACCAGTGAGCCAGGGCGCGCGTCCGCAGCGCCCCACGTCCAGTGCCGCGTGCCGGGATCGTCGAAGTTTTCGGTCTTCTTCACCAACGCGAGTCCGAGGACGCCGCGCAGAAAGTCGTCGGTCCGCTCGACGTTCGCCGTCATGGCCGTGAGGTGATGCATGCCACGCGTCAGCTGCATGGCGGCATCGATGGTCGGCACCGGCTCGGGCCACGTGATGGCCGCGATGGCCGCTTCGTCTCGACCGCCACGAACGAGTGACGACGGAGGTGTCCGCTGCGGCGGTGTCCGCTGCGGCAAGGCGCCATCCGCCGCGTCGCCGGTTTCGTCGAACAACAGGCCCGGCCCATCGGTCGCGATCTCGAGGATCACGCCGTCCGGATCACGAAAGTAGATCGAGGTAAAGTAGTGTCGATTGTACGGACCCTTCACCGCCAGCCCACGATCGGTGAGGCGCCGCTTCCAGCGCAGCAGCGCATCGCGATCGGCAACCCGCAGCGCGACGTGATGGGTGCCGCCAATGCCGGGGCGTCCGCGCGGGGCGCGCGGCCATTCGAAGAACGTGACGACCGTGCCGGCACTGCCGGTCTCGTCGGCGAAGTACAGGTGATAACTGCCGGGGTCGTCGAAGTTGACCGTGGTCTTGATCAGCCGAAGTCCGAGCACCTGCGTATAGAATTCCGCCGTGCGCTGGGCGTTGCTCGCAACGAGGGTAACGTGGTGCAGGCCGAGGAGTGATGGGGTGGTCATTGTGCTGCCTCCTGCCCGTCTGGCGGGCCGTTGTTATCTCAGTACTAAGATATAAACCTTTCCCCGTACGTCAAGCGCTCGGCAGCGCTGCGTTAGTTTCGAGCCGATGCCAGACGCTGCGATCCCGCCTCTCCCCTCGGCACTCGACGAAGACTTCGAGGTCGTTCGTGTATTGGGGACGGGCGGCATGGGCGCGGTGTGGCTGGTCCGAGACCGCTTTCTCGATCGCCTGGTCGCGCTCAAGGTTCTGCTGCAGGAGCAGGCCACCCCCGATCGTCGTGCACGCTTCCTGCGGGAGGCGCGGACGAGCGCCCGGCTCGAGCATCCGCACATCAGCGACGTCTATCGCGCGGATGAATCCGCCGGTGTGGTGTGGTTCACCATGCGCTTCATCGACGGCGAGTCGCTGGGGGGACGGATCCGTGACCGCGGTCCGATTCCCGTCCAGGAAGGACTGCGCATTCTGCGGGAGGTGGCATGGGGACTCGCGTATGCGCATGCGCGTGGTGTCGTGCACCGCGATATCAAGCCCGACAACATCCTGCTCGACCGGGACTCGGGGCGCGCGGTGGTGACCGACTTCGGGATCGCCCGTGATACCGTGCAGGGAGACAGTCAGCTGACCCTGGATGGGCATGTGCTGGGCTCGGTGCATTTCATGAGTCCCGAGCAGGCGTCCGATGAGGCGCTGGATGGTCGCAGCGACATCTACGCACTGGGCTGCGTGGCGTACCTGATGTTCAGCGGCGTCGTACCCTTCGATGGGTCGCCGCAGAGTGTACTCATCGCGCACGTGACACGCGAAGTCCCGCCGCTCCGCTCGGCGGCGCCGCAGCTTCCGGCCAGTGTGTGTGCCCTCATCGAGCGCTGCCTGCGCAAGGACCCGGCGCAGCGCTTTGCCACGGCCGACGCACTGGCCACCGCACTGGACATCGTTTTGCGCGAAACCGAGGCGTCGGAGCGGGCGGCGGCCGATGCCGCCCCGGGCGGCGTACTCTCGGAGGCTGACGCGTTGGCGATCTGGCAGCGCGCCGCACAACTGCAGGCCGAAGCCGCTCATCGGCTGGAACGCACCCGCACGCTGCAGGCGCCGATGGTGAATGATGCGTCGTCTCCAGATTCGGGGTCGTATCGCATTCGCGACGTCGAGGCGGCGGCGGTTGAGGCGGGTATCTCGAAGCAATATGTGGCGTTGGCGATTGCGGAACGGCAGGCGCACGGTACCAGGCCGACCCCGGTCGTCATCGGCGACCGTATGGATCGCCAGTTCACGACATTCTTGGGGACGCCCGATCGCTCCATCAGTGTGTCGCGCGTGATTCCGGCGTCGCCCAAGGACACCCTGTCGGCCATCGGCGTCGTGTTCACGGGGGACCCGTATCGTCTGCGCGTCAACGACACGGTGAACGGGCATCCGTTGGACGGCGGAATCCTGCGATTCACCGTTCCCCGCCTTTCGCAGATGGCGGGCGTGCCGCAGACCAAAAAACTCATCTACCGGCTGCAGCAGATCGCGTTGTCCGACCTCAGCGTCACCCTGCAGCCGCGCGGGTCGGCGCAGCAAGCGGCCTGCGAGGTGGTGATCACGGGTGACCTGCGCGAGGGGCTGCGTCGTAATCTCCACACGGACTGGGGGTTCATCGGGGTGGGTTCCGTTTTCGCCGGCGCCGGAACGGGTGCTCTCGCCGCCGCGATGGGCGCGGCCGCGCTGGCCACCGTGCCGGGCGTGCTGGGCGGCGTGGTCACGGCCGGCGCGGTGATGACGTGGTATCGCTGGCTGTTCCGATCGGCGCTACGTCATGCGCGGATGGAACTGGATGACGTGCTGGTGTCGGTCGAGCGTCATCTGACGCAGCGCCAGGTGTTCACCTTTCCGAGTGAGGGCTGAGCTGGTCTCGCTCCATGCTCACCGACATCGGACCAGGCCGAAAGGCACCATCCTGATACTCCCACGCGGTCGCGCGGACGGTGCGATCCTCGGTTTCGATGATCGTGAGCGAGGACGCGCGGCGACCGCGCATGCGACTCGACAACGTGTTCGCGGTGCTGACGAGGAATCGGGCACCCGCGCGCTCGACGACCTCGAGTCGCTCCTCATGATCGTGCCCGGTGCACACTACGTGCGGGCGGGCCTGCGCGATCGCATCCAGGACGGCACGCGGCCGTTTGAGGCCCCAGCGATTGGACAGACGACCTTTCAGCACGTTGTGATGCACGACAAGAATGCGCAGATCTCCCGCGGGACTGGCCGCCAGGCGCGCCCGTGCATCTGCCAACTGGGCATCGGTGAGGCCACCCTTCACGCGCCAGTCGCGCGGATACCACGTGACGGCCTGCGGCAACATGCCCGCGGCTGAATTGAGACCCACGATGGACACGCCGGGCACCCGCAACGTTGGCTCGAGTTCGCCGCAGATATATTCGCGATACCGCTCGTGCAGCCGTCGCGCATCACCAACGCCGAACGGCGCATGCCACCAGGCCGTATCGTGGTTGCCCGGAACGACCAGCGTTGGCGCGATGGCGAGGAAGCGCGCGAGAATTCCGCGCGCCTGTTCGAACTCCTGCACCCGCGCGCGCTGGGAGAAGTCGCCGGAGATCACGATGGCGTCGAGCGTCGTACCGGCGGCCACCACTTCGGCCGCGTCAACCTGTCCGCCGACAAACGGATGCCCGCAGTGGATATCGGACAGATGCAGCACGCGCGTGAGCCCGCGCGGGGCGTCCGTCATCCGAGTCGCGCGATCACGGCGTTGGTGAACTCGTCGGTCGTCGCCGTACCGCCCAGGTCCCGCGTCAGCGCGTGCCCGTCACGCAACACCCCTTCGAGGGCATCGCGAATGCGGCTGGCGCGCGCACCGTCGCCGAGGTGATCGAGCATCATGCAGGCCGCCAGCACGAGTGCGCCCGGATTCGCGATGTTCTTCCCGGCAATATCGGGCGCCGTACCGTGGACCGCCTCGAAGATGGCCGCTGTCGTACCGATGTTGGCGCCGGGAGCGAGCCCCAGTCCACCGACAAGCCCTGAAATCTCGTCCGACAGAATGTCACCGAAGAGGTTCGTGGTCACGACCACATCGAACACCTCGGGGCGCATGACGAGATGCATCGCCATCGCATCGATGATGCGCTCCTCGAACTGCACGCGTCCTTCGTACTCGCGCGCCACCATGCGACCGACATCGAGGAACAGGCCCTGCGAGAACTTGAGGATGTTCGCCTTGTGCACCAGCGTCACCTTCTGGCGCCCGTGCTTGAGCGCATACTCGAAGGCGTAGCGCACGATGCGCTCCGAACCCAGCCGCGTGATGATGGCGACCGACTCGGCCGCGGCCTTGGGGTCGTCGCCGATCTTCACGTAGTGCTCGACCCCGATGTACAGCCCCTCGGTGTTCTCGCGCACGAGAACGATGTCGATGTTGTCGAAGCGACCGGGAATGATGGTGCGCGCCGGCCGCACGTTCGCGTACAGATCGAACGTCTTGCGCAGCGCCACGTTGATGGAGCGGAAGCCTTCGCCGACCGGCGTTTCGAGCGGCCCTTTGAGCGCGATGCGGGTGCGCTTGATCGAGTCGAGGGTGGCGTCGGGAATCGGGTCGTTCCAGCGCGCCACACCAGCCATGCCGGCGACCTGACGGTCCCAATCGATATCGGCGCCGGCGGCGGCCAAGATGCGGACGGTGGCGTCGGCGATGCTCGGGCCGATGCCGTCGCCGGGGATGAGCGTTACGGGAATGGACATCGGCGAAAGATCGCCGCGGGCGGTGTCCGGGTGAAGCGCTTTGCCCCACGCCTTTCGCAATCAGGGTCCCGGGGGGACATTGACAGCGCGTGATCCGGAGCGCATACCCGTTGCGTTCGCTTCGATCCGGAACCCGAGCCGTCGCCCGGGCCGCGTTTCATCCCACCCTGCCCCCCGCCGTGTCCAGCTTCCTCCGGCTCCTCCCATGGTTCGCCACCGCCGTCCTCGGTGCTGGCGCCCTTGCCACGGTCGCCCTCTCGAATGGTGAGACGGTGAACGCGGCCTGGCTGCTGACCGCGGCCGTCTGCACCTACCTGATCGGCTACCGTTTCTACAGCAAGATCATCGCCGCCAAGGTCTTCGCCCTCGACGTCACCCGTGCGACGCCTGCGGAGCGCATGGAGGACGGTCGCGATTACGTCCCGACGAACAAGTGGGTCGTGTTCGGTCACCACTTCGCCGCCATCGCCGGCCCCGGTCCGCTGGTTGGTCCGACGCTCGCCGCACAATTCGGGTTTCTGCCCGGCGCCCTCTGGATCCTGGTCGGCGTCGTGATCGGTGGCGCGGTGCAGGACTTCGTGATTCTCGCCGCCTCGATCCGGCGGAACGGCAAGTCGCTCGGTCAGATGGCCAAGGAGGAGATCGGGCCCGTGGCTGGTGCGGTCGCCCTGATCGCCGTGCTGGGCATCATGATCATCCTGATCTCCGTGTTGGCGCTCATCGTCGTCAACGCCCTGCGCGACAGCGCCTGGGGTGTGGTGACCATCGGCCTGACGATCCCGATCGCGTTGTTCATGGGGGCTTACCTCCGGTGGTTCCGTCCGGGCAAGGTGCTCGAAGCGACGGCGATCGGGCTGGTCATGCTGTTGATCTCGCTGTACGTCGGCAAGTGGGCGTCCGAGTCGCCGCAGTGGGGGCCGGTGTTCACGCTGAGCGGCACGACGTTGTCGTGGCTCATCATGGGGTATGGCTTCGCCGCGTCGGTGTTGCCGGTGTGGCTGTTGCTGGCACCGCGCGACTATCTGTCGGCGTTCGTCAAGATCGGCGTGGTGGTGGCCCTCGCCGTCGGCATCCTGATCGCGCTGCCGCCGCTGGAAATGCCCCGCGTCACGCAGTTTGTCGACGGTACCGGTCCGGTGTTCGCCGGCAAGCTGTTCCCGTTCGTGTTCGTGACGATTGCCTGTGGCGCCATTTCGGGGTTCCATGCGCTGATCTCGTCGGGCACGACGCCCAAGCTGCTGCGTCGTGAATCCGATGCGCGCTTCGTCGGCTACGGCGCGATGTTGATGGAGTCACTGGTGGCGATCATGGCGCTCATCGCGGCGTGCGCGCTCAACCCCGGGGTGTATTTCGCCATCAACGCGCCGGCGGCGGCAATCGGCACGACCGTCCTGAGCGCGTCGCAGGCCATCGCGCAGTGGGGCTTCACGGTCTCACCCGAGGAGTTGACGGCACTCGCCGCGTCGGTCGGTGAGTCGTCGCTGCTGTCGCGTACGGGTGGCGCGCCGAGTCTGGCGGTCGGCATGGCGCACCTGTTCTCGAAGGTGCTGGGCGGCGAGGGCGCACTCGCGCTGTGGTATCACTTCGCCATCATGTTCGAGGCGCTGTTCATCCTGACAACGCTCGATGCCGGCACGCGCGTGGGTCGCTTCATGCTGCAGGACATGCTGGGCAACGTGATCAAGCCGCTGGGCCGCACGTCGTGGTACCCGGGCATCATCTTCACCAGCGCCCTGTTCGTCTCGATGTGGGGCTACTTCCTATACCAGGGCGTCACGGATCCACTGGGCGGCATCAACTCGCTGTGGCCGCTTTTTGGA
>CAZMGX010000161.1:0-10522 GCA_964565915.1 uncultured Gemmatimonas sp. | reverse complement strand
TCGAGGGTGAAGCGCGCGCCGACTTCAGCGATACGCCCAGCACCCTTGGTGATGACGATGAAGTTGATGCCGATCAGCAGCAGGAAGATGACGATACCAACGGCATAGTTGCCGCCGATGACGAAGTTGCCGAACGCCTCGATGACCTTGCCCGCGTGTCCGTGGGTGAGGATCAGTCGGGTGGACGACACGTTCAGGCCGATGCGGAACAGCGTGAGCAACAGCAGCAACGCCGGGAAGCTGCTGAAGTCGAGCGGGTTCGTGGTGTAGAGCGAAACGAGCAGCACGACCAGTGACAGCCCGATACTCGCTGCGAGGCAGAGGTCGAGCAGCACCGCCGGCAGCGGTACCACGATCAGGGCAATGATCAGAACGACGGCGATCGCCAGCGCGAACTCAGCGCGCTTCTTGGTGTCCGGCGCGTCGAAGGCCATCGGCATGGTGGCGGCGGTCATCGGCCACCTCCGGTCAACGCGTTTGCGACGCGGGTCATGATGTCACTCATGCGGCCACCGTGCCGCGCCACTTGCTGCCGAAGCGTTCGCGCTGACGCATCACGAACGCGAGGACTTCCGCGATTGCCACGTACATCTCAACGGGGATCATGGTGCCGACTTTCGTCGCGGCGAACAGCGCGCGCGCGAGGGGAATGTTCTCGATCACCGGCACGTTGTGCTGGAACGCCAGTTCCTTGATACGCTCGGCAATCTTGCGTTGTCCGATCGCGACGACCATCGGCGCCGGCGCGACGGACGGGTCGTATTGAATCGCGACGGCGATGTGAATCGGGTTGACGATGACGACGTCGGCCTTGGGTACGGCGGCGAACATCGCGCGGCGGATGCGCTCGCGCGCCACCTGGCGACGACGGCTCTTCATCTCCGCATTGCCTTCCTGCGACTTCATCTCTTCCTTCACTTCCTGCTTCGACATCTTCATCTGTTCGTTCGTGCTCCAGCGCTGCCATGCGTAGTCGGCAGCCGCGAGCGCGAGGAACATCAGGCCGGCGTTGCGCAGCATGCCAACGCCGTACTTGCGGACGATGTCCATCAGCGCGACGGGGGACTCGAGCGCGAGCAGCTGGATGTCGGGCCAGGCATCGACCAACGTGCCGTATACGGCCCAGCTGACGATGGCCATCTTGAGCAACGCCTTGGCCAGCTCCACCCAGGCCTGCTTGCCGGCGATGCGTCCGATGTTCGACATCGGATTGAGGCGCTTGAAGCTCGGCGCCAGCGTCTTGGTGGTGATGATGCCGCCGGCCTGCGCGGCCTGCACGGTGATGGCGATGATGGCCATCGCGCCGATGAAGCCGATCATGGCGACGATGGCGCGGAAGCCCAAGGTCTGCAGCCACGGAATCGCGGAGACTCCGGCACGCTGCGGGTCCCAGGAGGTGGCGAGTCCCTGTCCCATCGTGTCCAGCAGGAAGCGCCACAGTGGCGGGCCGGCGAACGACAGCGTGACGGTGGATCCGAAGAGGAAGGCGGCGGTGGTGAGCTCGGGGCTCTTGGCGATCTGGCCTTTTTCGCGCGCGTCCTCGCGTCGTTTGCCAGTCGCCTCTTCTGTCTTTTCGCCGGACTCGTTTTCGGCCATGTCAGCGCACCGTTGTGGCCGGGGTGGTCGGCGAGGTCGACAGCGAGGTCGTAAGCGCCGGCGTCGTGGCGGCCCGCGTCAGGTCTTCGAGCGTACGCCCGAAGCCGGGCGTCCAGTCGGTGAGTGCATGGACGATCAACGCGAGTGAACCCGCGAAGGTGATCAGGCCGACGCCGATCTGCAGCGGGAAGGCGACGCCCATGATGTTGAGCTGCGGCGCGGCGCGACCCAGTACGGCGAGCGCCAGGTTCAGCAGCAACACGGCCGCGATGACCGGCGCCGCAAACTGCACGCCGGTGATGAAGATCGATTTGGCCGCGAGCACCAGCGCGTGTGATCCGGCGCCGATCGCAATCGGTGCGCCGAGGGGCATCGCGACAAAACTCTGGGCGACGGCTTCGAGCATGACGATGTGGCCGCCGGTGATCATGATGACGATCATTGCCAGCAGCTGCATGAACTGCTGCAGGATCGAGCCCTGCGTGTTGTTGATCGGATCGAAGATCGCGGCGCCGGAGAGACCGATCGTGGTCGTGGCCAGCTCACCCGCGAATTCGGCAGCCGTGATCACCAGCGCACCGGCCATGCCGATCAGGAACCCGATCGCCGTCTCGGCCAGGAACGTCGCCGGGGTGATGCGAAGGGTGGTGAGATCCGCGTTGGCCTGCGCGGCAGGCAGCAGCAACACGGCGAACAGCACAAGGACGCCGGTGCGCAGTCGCATTGGGACCGACTTGGCGGACCACGCGGGCGCGATGAGCAGCAGGCCGCCAACCCGGAGCGCGGTCAGCACGCAGGCCGCCGCCACGCCGGGGGCGAAGAAATCGGGGAGGCCGAAATCGTTCACGCGCGCAGCGGCCTAGGCGACCATCGCGGGGATGCCGCGAATGAGCTGGGTGGTGAAGCGGATCAGGATCTGGAGCAGCCAAGGCATCCCGACGATGAAGGCGCCGCCGACCAGGATGAGCTTGGGCACGAAGGCCAGCGTCTGTTCCTGGATCTGGGTGACCGACTGGATGATGCTGACCAAGAGGCCGACGCCGAGGGCGATCAGCAGCATCGGCGCGGCGATCATCAGCGCCGTGAGGATCGCATCACGCGAGAGGTCGATGACCATCTGGTGGGACATCTGGATCGGTCTGGGCCTGGGGTGGTCGGACGGCGTCGCGGAAGGGCGCGACTCTGGCAACCGTATAGGCAGGGACCGTACCAGCACATTCACACTCTCCTGAGTTCTCTAAACCATTGTCCTGCAATAGCTTGATCTGATGTATGGACTACGGGGCCGATGTCGATGGCTGCCGCGACGGAAGATTGTGCCGAGTATCACATCGGAGAACTTTGCCGGAATTCTTTGCCGCTTCCCTTTGACGGCGCGACGGCTCGCCACGGCCTTTGGCATGAGTACCTGTGCGAGGCCGCCCCGCGCCCGACCCGGTTGCGCGTTGCACTATCGAAGGGTCGACCGGTATACAGATTGGGCGGGAGGGCGGTGGTGATCGCCGCGACTCACCTTCACCGTGATTGGAGGGTACGGCCTTGAATGTCCAAGTGCCCGGAAGATGGATGTGCATGGTGGGCGTTCTGCTCGCGGTCGGTTCCCCCGAAGCCGCTGCACAGCTGCGGCAGCCCGCGCCGGTGCTACCAAAGCGCGTCTCGTTCGTGACGGGAGCATCGGACACCGTTGCCCTCTCGTATGTCTGCGGGAACCATTTTCGGGTCACGCACACGGGTGCTGTGGCGTCGGACTCCTTGATGGTGCACTGGCAGACCAACGTCGGTGATACGGGAAGCGTGCGACTTTATCGGAAGCTGTACGGCAGAACCTTTACTGAGGCGATCTTCGAAACACCCACCGCCGACTCCGTGCGGATTTCGGGTTTCGGCGGCAGCGTCATTGAGGCAAATGCTGGGCGCGGTGCGTGTACGCCTTCGCGCGATACGACGTGGATAGCGGCAAGAGATCTGGGCGTTGCGCTGGCGACAATTGATACGACTGGTGGACTGCTGATCGACGCGACTTACAACGATACGTTGTGGAGCCGACCACTCACGCTCACAGTTCGAAAGGCGGTTTCTCGCGATTCTCTGGCGAAAGTGCTCGCACCTTTCGGAATCCGTGTGGTTGGAGCACTGCCAGGTCGCCTGACTCGTGTGCGACTCGATGTTGTGCGCCCCACGGCGTTAGGTCTACACGCACTCGTCGACTCTCTTGGCGCGCGTCCCGAAATTGCGGCAGTCATGGTCGTGAGCCGCCGGAGCGGTCGGATTCAAGTCAAAGTCGACGGTGGATTTCCGGTGGACTCTGGCAGACTTCCGCGGGCCAACAGGACATCACGTCATACGCAAGAAGAACGGCCGCCCACGAATCCGTGAGCGGCCGTTCACTCGTCGCGGTGCGCCGGGCCGGGGCGGCCGTTTACGCGGTGCGACGAGACTGCAGGCGCAACCTACTTGAAGCTCTGGACCAGACTTGAAATCGTCAGGCTCCAGCCGTCAACCAAGACAAAAAGCAAGAGTTTGAATGGCAGGGAAATCATTGCCGGTGGCAACATGAACATGCCCATACTCATCAGCACCGACGCGACCACGGTGTCGATGATGATGAACGGCAGGTAGATCGCAAAACCGATCTGAAAGGCGGTGCGCAGTTCGCTCGCCACGAACGCCGACATCAGCACATGCAGCGGCACATCCGCAGCGGTGTTGGGGCGTGGCAGCTTGCTCATTTCCACGAACGTCTTGAGGTCCGACTCGCGCGTCTGCTTGAGCATGAACTCACGCATCGGCACGACACTCGTCTTCATCATTTCAACCTGCGTGATCTTGCCATCCAGCCACGGGGTGATCGCCTGGTTGTTGACCTGCGTCAACGTCGGTGCCATCACGAAGCCGGTCAACAGCAACGCCATTGCGGCCAGCAATTGCGCCGGCGGCGCACTCTGCGTGCCCATCGCCTGCTTGAGGAAATGCAGCACGATCAGGATGCGGGTGAAGCCCGTCATCATGAGCAGCAACGTGGGGAGCAGCGTGAGCAGCCCCATCATGACCACGATGCCGACAGTGCCGTTCAGTCGGAGACCGCCTTCCTTGGCATCACCCAACTGCACGTCCATCTGCGGCAGCATCCGCATCACCGCTTCGTCAGCGGCGATCGGGGCGGGCTGTGCGGCGCTGGCGCGCGGATTCGGCGGAGTGGCGGCGGCCGAGTCGAGCTGCATCTGCGACGTAGGCCGGCGCGCGGCGGTGCCCGCCTGATTCACGGACGCACCGTTGCCGGTGCGGGGCGGCACTTGGGTGGCCGTCGAGGTGCTGCGGCCCGCGCGACTCGCTGGCGGGATCAATGGCGCCTTCGGTGCAACCGGCGGCTGCGAGATATCCGGCGTCGCCGGACGTGTCGTTGGTGCGCCGATCGACTGCACGGCCGGCGCGATGGGTTGTACCGCCGGCGTGATGGGCTGTACGGCCGCGCTGCCTGATGCCGCCTGCGTAGCGGCGCCGTTGGCGGGCAGTGCCGGCAGCGGGAGTGTCTGTGGCGGTGCCGCAGTCGTAGCGGGACTCGCCGTCGACGGGGCAGCGGTGGACACGCCCGTCGTCGTCGATGCAGCGGCTGGCTGTGATGCTGGTGGAGTTGCCGGCGGAGATGTTGGCGGTGCGGCCTGCGCGCGAAGGGGCGACAACGTGGCCGACGCGAGGATCATCGCACCCGCGAATACTGCGAGCCGAGTGGCGCCGCTCATGGCGCCGCCGAGGATGGCGCGGAAATCGCGATCCGAAGGCGCCGGCCGTGTTGGCGCCGGCCGTGTTGGCATTGGCCCCGTTGGTGCGAACCGCGAAGGCGTCGGTGCGGCAAAGCTCTGCACGGGCGCGGGGGTTGAGCGCGTGCTGCCGCTCAGGGGCGCCGTCAGGAATGACGGAATCTCACGCGCCTCATTCGGGTTGAACACCATCGTCGAATGCGGCATCGTGGCGGCGACGACACGAGGCGCGACCGCAGGCGCGACAGCACGGGCGACATGAGGCGCCGCGCCCGTGTTCATCGGGGAATAGAAGGGGGCCGGTGAACTCGCGATCGGTGTGCTCTGGCCTGGTGTGCTCAGGCCCGGCGTGTTCAGGCCCGGTATGGTCGCACTCTCCGCTTCCTTCGCCATCGACGCCGACACCGCACTCGACATCGCACGACCAAACGCACCCGGCAGAAACTTCGCAAACGCGGCAGACGCCTCACGACTCGACTCCATCGGCGTCGGCACATCACTGCTGGCGATCACGCGCTGGCGATCCACCTCGTCCAGCTCGAACAGCGTGCGGATGCCGCCGTCGCCGACCGACACCGCCATCACCTTCTCGCCCACACGCACCACCGCCAATCCGGTCTTGGGGCCCAGCGGAATCCGCTGCACCACCTCGACCGCCAGGCGCGACCGCGAGGTCATCGACAGCTTGCCCCAACGCTTGAGTCCCCAGAGACACAGCGCGCCCAACCCCAGCACGAAGGCCAGGGCAGCGATGACGGCAAGCACGGCAGGCAACATGACGGTTACGCGACCTGTTGATTGGCGGCGTTGCCCGTCGTCACGATGCGCGTGATGCGCACGCCGAAGTGCTCACCAAGGACCACCACTTCGCCCTCGGCGAATCGGCGATCTCCCACAAAAATGTCGATCGGCTCACCAGCCAACCGGTCAAGCTGAATCACCGAGCCACGACCGAGGCGCAGCAGCTCCTGCACGGTCATCGACGTCCGACCCAGCTCGATGGAGATCGGCAGCGACAGGTCCAGCAACATGCCGATGGGCACTTCGCTGGTACCGGTGATGGTCTGTTCGAACTCAGTGAACTGTGGCGCCCGCACGGCGGAAGCGTCCGCGAGGGTGTCCGGGTTCAAGGTCGACAGGGGCTGTCCGGCCGCCTTGGCTGCCTGGGCGGTCGCAACGAGGGCATCGATCTCGGCGGGGTTCATGCAGTGGTCCGGGAATCGGGTGACGGTGACGCGGACGACACCGCGTCGAGAATGCGAATGGCAAGGTTGCCGGAAACGCGGCCGGGATGGCCAATGAAGCGCTCCTGCTCGCCGGCGCGCACGATCACGCGCGCGTCTTTGGGAATGCCCGTGGGGACGACACTGCCGACCTGCAGCATGGCGAGGTCGCGCATCGACAACTGGAAGTCCGGCAGGCGTGCGGTCAGCGGTACGCGCGTCGCCCGCAGCGCCGCTTCACTCCGCTGACGCGTCGCCTCGCGCTCGGCGTCACTTGTCGACAGCTGGTTCGAGCGCTGGGGGCCCGACGACGAGAAGAACGTGTGGAGCACCGAGAAGGGCAGGCAGATCAGGATCAGGCTGGTGACGTTGCCCGCCGAGAACTCGACGTTGGCGACGAGCACCGGATCCTCCCGATTGACGACCTGCAGAATCTCCGGTGACGATTCGAAGCCGGAGATGGCGACCTCCATCGGCACGTGATCCTGCCAGATGTCCTGCAACGACACCGCAATCCGGTCGGCGACGGACCGCACCGCCATACGTTCGATCGGTGTCAGCCCGCGGGTCAGTGGACTGCCGGTCCCCTCACCCCCGAACAACCGATCGACGATGTACGTCGAAAGCTCCGGACCGATATCGATGACACCACGCTGACCGGTGCCGACAACGTCGAAGATGAACGAGGAGCACGGCATCGGCAGGGACAGCGTGAATTCGCCGAACGAAAACTGTTCGACACTCTGCAGTCGCACTTCGATCTGACCGCGCACCCGCGATACGAGCCACGCTTCGAGCCCCTTCACCAGTCGCTCGTACATGGCCTCCAGCGTACGCAGGCGGTCTTTCGACACGCGATGGGGGCGGCGCCAGTCGTAGACCTGCACATCGACCGCCGCCGCGGAGTGCGGCGTGAGGCGCGCGGCATTGCCGCCGCCCAGGAGACGATCGATGTCGTGCTGACTCAGTGTTTCGGAGGCCATGTCGCGTCGCCCGGCTTACTGCACGACGAACTGGGGGAAATACATGCGCTTCACGGACGCCTTGCCGAATCGGGCCGAGACGGCCGTCTGCACTTCGCCCTTGATGACCTCGCGGTTGGCGATGTCGGTGAGTTCGTCGATGGACTTCTTGCCGACGGCGGTCAGGATGATGTCGCGCAGCTCCGCGTCGCGGGTCGTCATGTCGGCCGCCACGGTCGCCGATCCCGCCTCGATCGCCACCGTGAACAGCAGGAAGCGGGATCCGCCACTGCCGGCGGGGTTGAGCACGAGATTCTCGAGGACGTGCACCGTGGCCGCCGCTCCTTCCTTGCCGGCCTCGCCTTCGGGAGCATGCTCACCTTCGGCGGCGGGGGCATCGCCGTGCGCGGCGGTGCTGTCGGTATGAGCCGGAGCGCTCTTCCCCATCTTCTTCGCGACCATGGGGCCGACGAACGCGGCGCCTGTGCCGCCGCCGATGGCGAGGCCGACCGCCACCATGGCGATCATCGGAAGCTTGGCCTTCATCCCGGTCGGCGGCGCTTCGCCTTCGGGTGCTGGGGACGCGGGGGTCTGTTCTTGGGCAGCCATGGCAGTGATCGGACGTGAGAAGGGCCTGCGTAGTCCTTCAAAGCATGGTCGGTGCCAGACGCCTCGAATTGCCGTCCTGAACGGCCAGAAGATCACTAATCCATTGTCGTATAGAGACTTGCGTCACACTAACCGGAGGCCGCCACGGTCACAACGTCCAATTCGACCAGAAGTGCCGAGCGGCAATACACACCGGAATCGGCAATAATTGCCTGCTTGAACCCCTCTGCAACGACAAAGACGGCGGCTGGCGCCAATCGGCGCCGGCCCCGTCTTGCCGACTCGGCGCCGCGAACGAGTCGCACGCGGCGCCGATCTGCTACTACCGCTTGACCGACATGAGCTCCTGCAGCATCTCGTCGGCGGTCGTGATCACCTTGCCGTTCGCCTGGAACGAGCGCTGGGCCACGATCATGTTCGTGAATTCCTGCGCCAGGTCCACGTTCGACATTTCCAGCGCGCCGCTGGTCAGGGCCGACTGCGACCCTTCCAGGGCGAAACCGAGAACGGCGCCGCCCGAGTTGGCCGATTCCTGATACATGTTGTCGCCCGACCGGATCAGACCCGACGGGTTGCTGAAGTCGGCCAGCACGATCTTGGCGAGCGACGACGTGGTGCCGTTGGTGAAGAACCCGGTGATCAGGCCGAACCGGTCGATCGCGAAGTCCTCGAGGGCGCCGGCCGTATAGCCATTCTGGTCACGCAGCACCGCCGTCGAGCCCGTGGCCGCAAACTGCGTCAACCCGTTGACGCCGCCGGCGAGCTTGAGGTCGATCAGCACCGGCGTGGCACCCGGCACCGCAAAGTCGAGCGAGGCCGTGATATTGGTGTTCATGATGCCCGTCGTGTCGAACGTCAGCGTGCCGCTGTTTACACCCGCGGTCACTGTCGTCGGACTCATGAAGTACGAGATCTCGATCTCGGAGTTCGATGGCATGTTGGCCGTGAACTGCACCGTCGGCGCCGAGAACGTGTAGTCGCCGGGGGTCTGATACACGGTGCCCGACGGGCTCGTCACGCGCACGTTGGCCGGCAGGATTTCATAGCCGGCGGGCGGCGTCGGCAGCGTAATGTCCGACGGCGGCGACAGCGCATCGGTCTGGAACGCCGTGGTCGTCGCTGAGGCCATCGGGTCGATCTGCCAGTCCCACGTGTTCTGGCCGGTCTTCCACAGCTGGATCTTGACGTCGTGCTTGGTGCCCTGTGAGTCGAAGACGGCAATCTGCGTTTCGGTCCAGGCCCGCTCGTTCACCGGCAGCGCACGGTCGAGCGGATCGTTGAAGTTGCCCTGGAATACCGGTGCCGACGCGTTCAGGTTGCCGCCGAGTGTCGCCTCTGTGGTCGGCTTCGCCGAAACCTTCTGTCCGAACGGAAGCTTGATGTCGCGGATGCCATCCTGCAGCACGCCGTTCTCATACATGCGTCCCTGTACGATGAAGCCGTTGGCCGGCGTCACCAACTGACCGAGGGCGTCGACCTGGAAGTTGCCGGCGCGCGTGAAGAAACTCTGGTTGCCCTTGCGCACGACGAAGAACGAGTCGCCCTGGATGGCCACGTCGGTGTTCAATCCCGTGGTCTCGAGGTTGCCTTGGTTGAAGATCTGGTCGATCGACCCGATCTGCATGCCGAGTCCGATCTGGATGGGGTTGATACCACCCTGGTCTCCAGGCGGACGGCTGGCACCCTGCAGCAACTGCGCAAATCCTTCCTTGAAGGTCACGCGGCCAGCCTTGAAGGCGACCGTGTTGACGTTGGCGATGTTATTGCCGATCACGTCCATGCGCGTTTGGTTGTTGCGCAGGCCGGAGACACCGGCGTAAAGCGAGCGAAGCATATCGGATGGTCCTCGTGGGGGGATGCGGTCAGCCGCGGACTTGGATCAACTGCGACAATGGAACCGTGAGCGAGTCGCCGATGATCAGCATGGGATTGCCCTGGTCATACTTCATGCCGGTAATCCGTCCGGCGGTGTACGTCTTGACCTGACGCCACGGGCCGCCATCCGTGGCGACCTCGAACTGGTACGTGTACTTCCCTGGGGTGATGGGGTTGTAGAACGTGATGTCGCGCATGTCGAACGACTGCTGACCCGTGCCGACGTTGTTGACCGGACCACGGGCGACGATGTTGCCCTGCTCGTCACGGATGGTGACCTGTCCAGCGCCGCGCAGCGTGCCGGTATCGACCACCAGTTGGCCGACGCCATCGCGGTCCACGAAGACATTGTTGCCGGTCGTCACGCCGATCTTGCCGACCGTCGACATCGCCATCTGGCCTTCGATGAGCGCGGCCATCTCGTTGGCGCGGTCATTCTGCGTCTGCTCGAGAGCGAGGATCGCTTGGGTCGTCGCCTCCTGCGCGGCCTGCGCCGCCG
>CAZMGX010000160.1:0-10555 GCA_964565915.1 uncultured Gemmatimonas sp. | reverse complement strand
GGTGATGAAGCTCGGCATGAATCACCCGATGGGCCCGCTCGCGCTCGCCGACTTCATCGGACTCGACACGTGTCTCGCCATCCTGAACGTGCTGCACGAGGGACTCGGCGATCCGAAGTACCGGCCATGCCCGCTGCTTCGCAAGTACGTGGCGGCCGGCTGGTACGGCAAGAAGTCGGGACGCGGCTTCTACCAATACTGAGCACCATCATGGGACTGCTCGCACTCAACGAGACACAACAGGAAATCCAGAAGCTGGCCCGCGCGTATGCGCAGCGCGCGCTGGTCGAGGCGGCGGGAGCACGGGACCGCGACGAGCGTTTTGACCGACAGATGGTCGACGAGATGGCCGAGCTGGGGTTCTTCGGCATGCTGATCCCCGAGCGATTCGAAGGGCTCGGCCTCGACGCGCAAAGTTATCTGCTGGCGCTCGAGGAGATTGCCGTCGCCGACGCGTCGGCGGCGGTGTTGCTCAGCGTACACAATTCGCTGCCGACGCAGATGATCCTGAACTTCGGATCCGAGGCGCAACAGCGGGCGTTCCTGCCACGCATGGCGCGCGGTCAATTGTTGGGGGCGTTTGCGCTGTCCGAGCCGGAGGCCGGGTCGGATGCCGCCTCGCTGCGCTGCCAGGCCGTGCGCGACGGCGAGGAGTGGGTGCTGACCGGAACGAAGGCGTGGGTGTCGCATGGCAACGAGGCCGGCGTGGTGCTGTGCATGGCGCGTACGGACACCTCCGATGATCGACGGGGCAGCAAGGGGATCTCGACGTTCATCCTGACGCCGGATCTGCCGGGCTTCCACGTCGGCAAGAAGGAATCGAAGATGGGCCTGCGGGCCTCGCCGACCGTGCAGCTGAATCTGGACGGGTGTCGTGTGCCGGCCGATCGACTGCTGGGCGCGGAAGGGAAAGGGTTCATCTACGCCCTGGGCTCGCTCGATCACGGGCGGCTGGGGATTGCGTCTCAGGCGATTGGCATCGCGCGCGCGGCGCTCGAGGCCAGCGCGCGGTACGCAGGCGAGCGTCAGCAGTTCGGCCAGCCGATTCGGGACTTTCAGGCCATCCAGTTCAAGATCGCCGATATGGCGACGCGCATCACCGCCGCACGGACGCTGTTGCATGCCGCGGCGGCGGCGAAGGAGCGTGGTGAGACCATCACCCGCTTCAGCTCCATGGCGAAGCTCTTCGCCACCGAAACCGCGATGTGGGTGACGACGCAGGCCATCCAGATCTTCGGCGGTTACGGGTACGTAACCGACTATCCCGTCGAACGCTACTTCCGCGACGCCAAGGTGACGGAGATCTACGAGGGCACCTCGGAGATCCAGCGCATCGTGATTTCGCGGGAGACGTTGGCCGCTGCCGCGGCCGCCGACGGCTCCCTCCCAGACTGAGTAACGTTCGCAATCATGCGCTATTTCGAGACGATCGCCGAGATGGGTCACGAGCAGGTGGTCTTCTGCCACGACAAGGCCTCCGGCTACCGCGGGATCATCGCCATTCACGACACGACACTCGGCCCGGCGCTCGGCGGGTGTCGCTTCTGGAACTACGCCACCGACGACGAGACCGCCATCGATGCCTTGCGGCTCTCGCGCGGCATGACATACAAGAATGCCGTGGCCGGGCTGAACCTCGGTGGAGGCAAGTCCGTCATCATCGGTGACAACAAGACCTCCAACCGCGAGATGCTGTTCCGCGCGCACGGGCGGTTCGTCGACTCGCTTGGCGGACGCTATGTGACGGCGGAAGATGTTGGCACCACGGTCGAAGACATGGACTTCGTACACATGGAGACGAAGTACGTTGCCGGCATCGGCTCCAAGTCGGGCGACCCGTCGTCGGTGACGGCGCACGGGGTGTTTCGCGCGATCCAAGCGTCGGCCAAGGAGCGGTGGGGCAGTGATTCACTCACCGGTCGCACGGTGGCAATTCAAGGATGCGGGAATGTCGGTCACCATCTGGCCAACGAACTGCACCGGTCGGGTGCCCGCCTGATCGTGACCGACATCGATGCCGAACGCATCAAGCGTGTCGTGGATGCCACCGGCGCGACGGCGGTGACCCTCGAGGAGATCTACGGCGTCAAGGCGGATATCTTCACGCCGTGTGCGCTGGGCGGCGTCATCAACGACGACACCATTCCGCGGTTGCAGGTCGAGATCGTGGCCGGGGCGGCAAACAACCAATTGCTCGAAGACCGGCACGGTGACGCGCTGGAAGCGCGCGGCATCCTGTACGCGCCCGACTACGTCGCCAATGCCGGTGGTGTGATCAACGTCTACAGCGAACTCACGGGGTGGAGCCGTGAACGCTCGCTGCGCAAGGCCGACGAGATTTATGCGACGGTGCTCAGCGTGTTCCGGTTGGCGCGCGACACCAATATTCCGACGTACAAGGCGGCCGACCGTGTGGCCGAGCAGCGCATCCACGCCGTTCGGGGCATGATCCGGACGTGGCCGCAGTATCCCAATCGCGAGGGTTGATCATGGTCGACGTGGCACGTCCGGGAGAACGCAATCCGATCGCTTCGGATCATGCGGGCTTTGAACTGAAGGAGCGCCTGCGCAGCACGCTGGCCGAGCTGGGGTACGAGGTCGCCGACATTGGCACGCACAGCACGGCCAGCACCGACTATCCCGACTACGCGCATCCGCTGGCGCAGGAGGTGTCGACGGGAGAGGCCACGCGCGGCGTGTTGCTTTGCGGCACCGGACTTGGCATGTCGTACGTCGCGAATCGTTATCCGGGCGTGCGGGCGGCGGTGGCGTGGACACCTGAGATCGCGTCACTGGCCCGCAAGCACAACGATGCGAACGTGCTGGTGCTGCCGGCGCGTTTCGTGTCGGATGAAGATGCCATCGCCATCCTGCGCACCTGGCTCGGGACGGCCTTCGAGGGCGGCCGACACGGCACTCGCGTGGACAAGATCGAACGAGACCCTGACACATCGGAGCAGAGCGAATGACCGTGAATCATGTGATGACCGAGGGCACGAGCGCGGGGTGGCATCAGTGGGACCGACTGCCGCCCGGATCGGCCTTGGCCGCGACGGATCCCGCGATCGCGCACCTGCTCGAGGAGGAGATTCAGCGTCAGAGCGACGGCATCGAGTTGATCGCCAGTGAGAACTTCGTCTCGCCGGCGGTCATGGAAGCGATGGGGTCACCGCTCACGAACAAGTACGCGGAAGGGCTGCCCGGGAAGCGCTACTACGGCGGGTGCGAGGTGGTTGACCAGATCGAGCAGCTCGCGATCGATCGCGTCAAGCAACTGTTCGGCGCCGATCACGCGAACGTGCAGGCGCACAGTGGGGCGTCCGCGAATGCTGCCGTGTTCCTGGCGTTTCTCAAGCCGGGCGACACGTTCCTCGGCATGGACCTGTCGCAGGGCGGGCACCTGACACACGGCTCTCCCGTGAATTTCTCCGGGCTGCTGTACAACGCCGTGTCGTACGGGGTCACCGACGAAGGGTTGATCGACTACGACGCCATGCGCGCTGCGGCGCGCACTCATCGTCCCAAGATGATCATTGCCGGGTACAGTGCCTACTCACGCACGATCGACTGGCAGGCCTTTGCGGACGTGGCGAAGGAAGTGGGCGCGTTGTTCATGGTCGACATGGCGCACTGTGCCGGGCTGGCGGCGACCGGCGTGTATCCGTCACCGGTTCCGTACGCCGACATTGTGACGAGCACCACGCACAAGACACTCCGCGGACCACGCGGTGGCATCATTCTCTGCAAGGCCGAGCACGCCAAGGCCATCGACAAGGCCATCTTTCCGGGCATGCAGGGCGGGCCGCTGGAGCACGTCATCGCGGCGAAGGCCGTGGCGTTCCACGAGGCGCTGTTGCCGTCGTTCGCAGCGTATTGTCAGCAGGTGGTCGACAACGCCCGTGTGCTGGCGGGCGCGCTGTCCGAGCGCGGCTATCACATCGTGTCCGGTGGCACCGACAATCACCTGATGTTGGTCGACCTGCGCTCGAAGGGCTTGACCGGCAAGGTTGCAGAGAAGGTGCTGGACGGTGCGGCCATCACGGTCAACAAGAACACCGTGCCCAAGGAAACGCAGTCACCGTTCGTGACGAGCGGCATTCGCATCGGCACCCCGGCGGTGACGACGCGAGGCATGGGCACTGACGCCATGCTGCGCATTGCGGCGCTCATCGATCGAGTGCTGTCGGCGCCGGAAGACACGGCGGTGATTGCGGCTGTCAAGGCCGACGTCAAGACATTGGCCGACGAATTTCCGCTCTATCGGTGACGACGGGCCGACACGGACGGGGAAACGGCGTGCGACGCCCTGTTCGTGTCGGTTGGCCGGTGCTTGCCTATTGTGGCGCGCATTCCGTGGCTGCATCATTTATCCGGCGGCGCGCACGCGCGTTGCCGGCATGACCAGCCGGGCGTCGATCTGTGACGTCGCGCGACACACCAACGGATTCGAGGGACGACGAAGTGGCCGAGTTGGCGTTCCGTGATGGCATCATGGACCAGATCCGACTGCGTGAGCAGCGGTTCGACGAGCGCGCTTATCTGTTCCTCTTGGCGGCCCTCGAACATTGTCAGGGGCAGTTGACCGAACGACGGCACATCACGGGCCCCGAGTTGGCGCACTCGTGCCGCGAGCTGGCGTTGCAGCGATTCGGCGTCACCGCACGCATCGTGCTCGAACACTGGGGCGTGCGCAGCACCAGCGACATCGGTGACATCGTGTTCACGCTCGTCGACATGGGGTTGCTCGTCAGCCAGCCGCAGGATTCCCGCGACGATTTCTACGGCGTGTACGACTTTGCCGACGCGTTCGAACGCGAGTATCCATGGAGCACGGCGCACGTCTGATTCGACGCGCGTAATCGCGGCAGCCGGCCTGCCGCTTCGCGCGACGACGGCGGCGCAGGCCGCTGCCCGCGACGAGGCCGCCATTGCGGCGGGCGTCCCATCCTTTTCGCTGATGCTGGCGGCGGGATCCGTGTCGGCGGCCGTGTTGCTTCGTGATCACGCCCATCGCTTGGCCCACGGCGTTGCCGTGTTTGCCGGCAGCGGCAACAATGGCGGCGATGCGTACATCGTCGCAGCGCAGCTGGCGCGGGCCGGCGTACGCGTGCGCCTCGTACCGTCGGCGCCGCCACGCAGCGACGATGCGCGGCAGGCGGAGTCGCTGGCCCGACGCGAGAGTGGCACACGGCTTTCGGTCGGCGATCCCGACGGCGGCGAACGTCTCGTCGTGGACGGGTTGTTGGGCACGGGACATCGCGGCGACATCCGATCGCCGGTTGCCGAACGGTGCGAACAGGTTGAGGCGCTACGGCAGGGCGGCGCCTTCGTCGCCGCGCTGGATGTCCCCTCCGGCTTGGATGCGTCAACAGGCGAAGGCGCCACCGGCGCGGTGCGTGCGCATCTGACCCTGTGTTACGGCTCGTGCAAGCGCGGCGTGCTGATCGCTCGCGCACAGGCAGGGCGCATTCTCGTCCTCGATATCGGACTTGGCAAGCACGCGATCGGCGACGATGATGCCTGGCAACTTGCCGACGCAGGGTCGCTTGCCGCGAGGCTGCCGGCGATTGCGTGGAATGCGCACAAAGGTGGCCGCGGACACCTGGCCATCGTCGGCGGGGCGGAGGGGATGGTCGGGGCCATGGTGCTGGCGACGCGCGCCGCGCTCGCGTCGGGGATCGGACTCGCCCGTGCCTTCGTCGATGATGCGGGGATTGCGGTGATGCAGGCTGCGGTTCCGCAGGCCATCACGGGGCCGTGGGGCCGTCCCATGTCGCAATCCGGCGTTGCCGGCGGTGTCTCCGTCTCATTGGGGACGGTACGCGCCGATGCCCTCGTGATCGGTCCGGGGCTCGGTCGGGGCAGTCAGTCGCGTGCGCTGCTGCGTTCCGCGCTCGATGCGCACCCCAACGCACCGGTGGTGCTGGATGCAGACGCGCTCACGATCATCGCCGAAGGAACGGGCAACAGCGCCCATCGACTGCGTGAGTGGTGCGGCTCCACGCGACCGATCGTGTGCACCCCGCATCCGCTGGAGTTTGCGCGGTTGATCGGCCGCGCCGTGCCGGCTGAATGGACGTCACGCGATGAGGCCGTGCGTGAATTCGCCGCACGCGCAGAAGCGACGATCCTGCTGAAGGGCACACCATCGCTGATCGTATCGCCCCCGCGCATTGGTGATGGTGGTGGGTCGCTGGCGTCGGTGGCCGTCGTGGCGGCGCCCTACGGATCTGCGGTGTTGGCGACTGGCGGTAGTGGGGATATGCTCGCCGGGATCATCGGCACCTTGCTGGCGCAGGGGATTGATGCGGATGATGCGGCACTGCTCGGTGCGCGCGTGCACGGAGGCGCCGCCGAGATCGTGTCGACCAGTCAGGTGCGTGGTTACACGCTCGATGACGTGATGCGCGCGTTGTCCGAGTCCTGGGCCCGGCTCGCGCACCCGGATGCCCTTCCGCCCGGTGTACTGGCCGAATGGCCCGCGTTGTCATGACGGGAATCGAGAGGCGACACACGGCGCGAATCGCGTCGCTCACGGCGGTGTGCTCTTCGGCGGTCACGGCGGTATGCGCCGCGATGTTTCTCGCGGCCTGTGCGGCGGTTGGTCCGGGCGGCAGTAGTGGCCTTGGCGGCAGCAACAGCTTCGGTCGTCGCGACGAACTTCGCGTGATCGGCAGCTTTGCCGATGTGCGCGCCGTTGGCGTATCACGCCGATACGTTTATACCGCCACAGGCAGCGGCATCGGGGTCTACGACCGGCTGTTCAACGCGTGGCTGCCTCCGCTGGGGCGAGATGGGGGCCTCAGTGAACAGCAGATCACGTTCATGACTGGCGATCCCGTCGAGGATGCCGTGTGGCTCGGGGTGCCGGGCGGGCTGATCATGTATCGCCCGCAGAACGAGCAGGTGCAGCGTACGATCCTCACCGGTATTCCCGAACTCATCGTGTTCGATCGATCGCTCAATGGCGACGTCTACGTGCGCGCGAGCGGCCAGTGGAACCGGATCTCGCGCATGGGCATGGCCACGGCGATCGCGGGACCGCCCTCGGCGGACAAGTTGATCGTGCCGGCGACACTGAACGACGTGTACCAGCGTTTCCCGGGGTTACGGTCCGGCGCCCCGCTGCTGTTCCGTGCGCAGCAGAGTGACCGTCCGCTTCGCCCATATCCCGTCATGAGCGGGTCGTTGTCGTTGGATCAACCCAACGACGTGTGGTTGGGCACGAACGGCGATGGTCTGTACAAGGTGGACGCGACCCTGCAGCAAGCGACCCCGGTGCGCTTCGGCCTGATCGAACGGGGCGTGGGTGCCCTTGCGCGCGCTGCGGACGGCGTGTGGGCGGCCGGTCTGGGGGCATCCGCGCTTCGCGGAGGGCTCAGCTTCGCGAGTGATGATCTGCAGCGATGGCGTTGGATCGACGGCACGATTGCCGTGCCGATGATCGGCATGCGCGCCACGAGTATGGCACTGCGCGAACAACGCGCATGGATCGGAACCGATCGCGGCCTCGTGCGCGCGCGCCTGGACAGTCGCGAAGAGATGACGGTGTGGACGTCGCTGGACGGACTACCGGACGATCGCGTGTTCGCGGTGTCCGCGCGCGCGGACGGGGCGTGGGTGGGCACGGCGCGCGGCCTCGTATTCGTCAGTGACACGACGGACCTGCGGAACCCGCGTACCAGGGGCATCGGGGCGCGTGTGCTCGAGAACACGCCCGTGTACGCCTTGCAGCAAATCGGCGATACGCTGTGGATCGGAACGGCGACGGGGCTGGTGGCGATGTTGCCGGGTGGCGGGCTGACGCGACCGGTCGGTGCCGATCCGGCCCTGCGACGGCGCATCACCGCACTGGCGTGGAGTGACAGTGTCCTGCTGGCGGCCGGCGATGATGGTGTGATGCGACTGGCGCCACGCGGCGGAGTGGAACCGGTGCGCCTGCCGTCCCTCGATATCGCTCAGGTCGGGCAGGTGACGCGCGTCGCCATCGACGAACGCACGATCGTCATGGCGGGAACCGATGGCGTGGTGATCGCCGGACGCGCCGGCGGCATTCGCGTGTTGCGCGCGGGCAGTGACGTGCCAGGCCCGGTCCTGGATGTCGTGCTGAGTCGCGAGTTCATCTGGTTGGCGACGCCAGAGGGGATCGTCCGTCTGCGGCGTGCGGCTGACGGCGGTGTGTTGTGAACGACGAAAACGCGTCGCCCCCGCGGGGGCCGGCACATCGCGCGCACCAAGCCATGGGGCCGGGTAGTGAGTTCGACACCATTCGCATGTTGATGTCGCGCTGGGGCGATCTCGCGGTCGACATCGGCGATGATGCGGCCGTCCTCCCCGCCGTCGGCGAGCGCACGCGCGTCATCAGCACCGATGCGTGCGTCGAGGGTGCCCACTTTCAGCGGGCGTGGCTGTCGCCATACGAAGTGGGCGTCCGTGCGGCTGCGGCGGCACTCAGTGATCTGGCCGCGATGGGCGCGCGCGCCGACGCCGTGCTGTTTGCCTTGTCGGTGCCCGAGGAATGGCGTCCGCTGCTGGGCGAACTGGCCGATGGACTGGCCAGCGTGGTTCGGGCCAGTGGTGCGCGTATCGTCGGTGGCAACCTGACACGCGCCAGCGTGCTGTCGGTCACCACGACCGTCGTCGGGTCGGCCCAGCGGGTCGTCGCGCGACGCGGCGCGAACGTCGGCGATGTGCTGGTGGTCACGGGACGACTGGGCGGCCCGGGTGCGGCGCTGCGTGACTGGCTGGCCGGGACGCAGCCGTCGGGATGGTCGCGCGAGCGTTTCGTCGCCCCCGTGCCACGTCTTGCGGAAGGCGCGGCGTTGGCCGCGTTTGGCGCAACGGCCATGCTCGACATTTCCGACGGGCTGGCTGCGGACGCGCGCCATCTCGCGGCGGCGAGCGGTGTCCGATTGACGATCGACCCGGCACAGCTTCCCGTCGGCGACGGGATCACCGCGCGTGAGGCGCTCTCCAGCGGGGAGGAGTACGAGCTGTTGGCATCACTCCCTCCCGACGTCGTGCCGCGGATCATCGCCGAGTGGCCCAGCCGTTTCTCCGTTCCTCTGACCGTGATTGGTCGGGTCACAGTGGCCGAGGCCGCTGGCGCACTCGATTTCGGCGACGTCGCGCAGACCGACGATGGTCGTGATTCGTGGTCCGGACGCGTTGAATTCGTCTCCGGGCACGACCACTTTTCGGGGTAATGCTTCGCACCGCCTATACCGCGCTCGCCCTGCTGGTGGGAACCTTTGTGTTTGGCAGTCTCGCACTGCTGGCGCAACTGGTCGGCGTTCAGCCACGCCCCGGTGGCGTGTACGAATACGCCACGCGGCGCTGGGCCCGCTGGTTGCTCGCAGCAGCGGGTGTAAAGGTGATCCGTCACGGCGGCGATGATCTGGTGGCGGGGGCTCCGCGCGTCTTCGTCGCCAATCACGTAAGCTGGTTCGACATTCCGGCGTCCATCGAAGCGCTGCCGCACTACGGGTTTCTCGCCAAGCGCGAACTCGAGAAGATTCCGTTGTTCGGCGCCGCCGCGCGAGCGGTTGGCGTGATCTACATCGACCGCGAAAATCGCAAGGCGGCGTTCAGCGCGATCGAGGACGCCGCCAGCAAGATCCGTGCGGGAGAATCCGTGTTGGTGTATCCCGAGGGGACGCGCGGTGAACGCTACGCGTTGCGTCCCTTCAAGAAGGGGCCGTTCGTGCTCGCCATCGGCTCCGGAGCGCCGATCTATCCCGTCGTCATTCATGGGACCATCGCGGTGAACCCGCGCGGCGAGTTTCGCGCCTCGCCGGGTGTCGTGCACGTGCACGTGCTGGATCCGGTGCCAACTACGGGCTTGAGCTATGACGAACGCGATGCGTTGGCCGAGACGGTGCGGCATCGCATGGCAGACTGTCTGCGCACGGTATACGGGGTCGATGCGGCGCTCGAGCCACGTGTGGCGGCCACGTCACCGGCGGCGGCACCGGAGCTCTCAATGTGAATCTGCCCGGTCGGCACCGTCGCTGACCAGCAACCGCGATACTCGATACGCGATCTCTGACATCAGATATCGGATATCGGATATCACGAGATCAAATATCGTCGTTCAGCTCGTTTCACTTCCCCACGCCAATTCTCATGTCGACCATCGCCTCCATCTCCGCTCGCGAAATCCTCGATTCTCGCGGCAATCCCACCCTCGAAGTCGATGTGATTCTCGAAACCGGCAGCGCGGGTCGCGCGGCCGTGCCGAGTGGCGCCAGCACCGGCGAACGCGAGGCGGTTGAACTGCGCGACGGGGACCCGGAGCGGTATGGTGGCAAGGGGGTGCTGACGGCCGTCAACCATGTCAACACGGAGATCGCCGAAGCCCTCGAAGGAATGGATGCCACCGATCAGATGGCGATCGACCGCGCGATGATCGAACTCGACGGCACGGAGAACAAGGGCCGCCTCGGCGCCAACGCGCTGCTGGGTGTGTCGATGGCGGTGGCGCGTGCCGGCGCAATGGAAGTCGGCTTGCCGCTGTATCGCTATCTCGGCGGACCGATGTCGCGCACGTTGCCGG
>CAZMGX010000159.1:0-10608 GCA_964565915.1 uncultured Gemmatimonas sp. | reverse complement strand
CTACGCCACGCTATACAGCGGCAGCAACGGCCGCTGCGCGCACGAGATGATTCTGGATTGCCGCGAATGGAAGAAGGACGGTGTGGAAGTCGAGGACATCGCCAAGCGCCTGATGGACTACGGCTTCCATGCGCCGACGATGTCGTTCCCCGTCGCCGGCACGATGATGGTCGAACCCACCGAGAGCGAGTCGAAGGTCGAACTCGATCGCTTCATCGAGGCGATGGTGGGCATTCGTCACGAGATCGAGGCGATTGAACGCGGGGAGATGAGCCGGGAGGACAATGTCCTCAAGCGCGCTCCGCACACCGCCGCGCACGTGACCAGTGATACGTGGGATCGCCCGTATGCGCGCCAGCTCGCTGCGTACCCCACCGCGTGGACGCGCGACCGCAAGTTTTGGCCGACGGTCGGCCGCATCGAAAGTGCCTTCGGCGACCGCAATCTGGTCTGCGCCTGCCCTCCGATCGAGGAGTACAGCACGACCGAGTAACGAGTAGCGAGCAGGGAGCAATCGAGAGTAGGGAGTAGCGGGTAACGAGTAAGGGGTAGAGAGCAAGGAGAAACCACTCCGTACTCGCTACCCCTTACTCACTACTCGCTACTCGGTACTCTCGGTTGCTCCCTGCTCGCTACTCGTTACTGCATACTCCCTACTCGACTGTCGCGGCGTACTCGGCGGCCGTGAGCAGTCCTTCGTCAGCGCCGGCGGCGATGCGTACCTTGATCATCCAGCCGTCGCCGTACGGGTCGGTGTTGATCAGGGCCGGCTCGCCGTCCAACCGTCCGTTGATTTCGACGACCTCGCCCGCGACGGGCATGTAGAGCTCCGAGACGGCCTTCACGGCCTCCACCGTGCCGAACACGTCGTGTGCGCCGTAGGTCGCCCCAACTTTCGGCAGCTCGACATACACGATGTCGCCCAGTTCGCCCTGCGCAAAATCCGTGATGCCGATGGCGACGACGCCCGCGTCGTCGGTGGACCGGACGTCTTCATGTTCCTTGGTATAGCGCAGCTCGGCGGGAATATTCGACACGTGTGCTCCGAAAGGATTCGGGAGATCAGGGGACCGACGGCGCCACAGCGCGACGCCGGCCGTCCAGATGGCTGAGGGTGCGCCACAGCTCGGCGACCCGCTCATGAAGCTGCTCGACAGACCCGTCGTTGTCGATGACCCACGTCGCGCCAGCGCGTTTTCGGTCGCTGGTCCATTGCGCCGCGATCATGGCATCGGCATCCGCGCCCGACAGCCCGCGGTCCCGCTCGAGTCGTGCGCGACGCACGGACACCGGGGCGTCGACGAGGATCACCCCGTCGAAGGCGTGCTCCAGCCCGACCTCGAAGAGGAGCGGGATATCCGAAATGACGATGGTGTCGCCGCGCCGCGTCGCTTCCGCGAACCGGGCGTCGCGCAGGCGACTGACCGCCGGGTGCACGATGGCGTTGAGGGCCGCGCGGGCCTCCGGATCACGGAAGACCAGACGCCGCAACGCGGCCCGGTCGATCGTGCCGTCGGCCGCGATCACGGCCGCGCCGAAGTGGTCGACCACCGCGTCGAACCCGTCACTCCCGGGGGCCACGGCCTCGCGCGCGAGCACGTCGGCGTCGATGACGGTCGCGCCGAGTTCAGCGAGACGCCGCGCGACGGTGCTCTTGCCGCTGGCGATGTTGCCGGTCAGACCGACGTGAAGGGGGCGCATGCCTCAAACCTAATTTTGAGGCCTGAGACGCGGAGGGAAGGGAGAACGCCTGGCGCCTGTTGTTCTCTCTTCCCTCCGCGTCTCAGGCCTGAGTCGTACCGAACGCATGAGGGGCCAGCGTCGAAAACGCTGGCCCCTCGTGGCTCTCGACCGCGCGACTTCAGGCGGCCGCGCTGTCCGACATGTCGTCCTCATGCGAACCGATCTCGCGCCGCTTCTCCCGATTGACGAGCAGTTCCTGAATCACCCATCCGGCGCCGCCGCGCAGGCGGATCTGGTGCGGGGTGCAGCCCAGATAGCGCTGACAGGTGTTGCGGAAGGCACTGCCGGACGGGAAGTCCAGCGCACTGGCGACGCCGTCGGCGCTGCGCGAACCGTCTTCCAACATGCTGGCGGCCACGATCAGGCGCCCCCATGTGAGCAGCTGATGCGGGGGCGGCAGCTGTGCGCCCTCCAACCGCTTCGACAAGAGACGGCGGGACACGGCGATCAAGCGCGCCAGACTGTCCGGCGTCAACCGCTCGTGCGCGCGCGTCACCGACAGCATGACGGCGTCGCGTACCACACTGCGCAGCCCGGCCAGATGGGGCTTGAGCAGGCTGGACACGCTCCGCGCCTCAGCCTGGTCCAGCAGCGCGGCCAATGCGGCCGGCGTGTCGGTTTCCTCGGCCACCACGAGCACATCGATGCCGCAACGGCCGGCGTCGAACATGTCCTTGGCGCGCTCCCGCGTCACGTCCACGTACGCGATGAGGGCAGCGCGTGGGACGCGCACCCGCAGCTGTCGCACCCGTTCAAAGTCCGCCCGCCCGTCCACGTAGAGGTCGAACACGACCACGTTGATCGGCCCGCGTTCACAGGCGCGGGTCAGCGAAGTCCAGTCCTCGCACGGCACAAAGCGATACCGGTCCCGCGCCGCACTGCGAAGGCGCGCGAGTCGGGGCTCGTGGGCGAGGAGCGTCGCGATCACTCCCATGCGACGATCCACTCGGGTAAGGGGAAGCAATAGGCAAGCATCAGCCACTAGACGCCGGTGGCCATCGCCGCGTCACAGTCCCAGCCCTTTCTCCTGAAGATCTTCGCCTCGGCACAATGGCCAAGACCGACGCAAGGCGTACCTTACAGGAGACGATGGTTTCCTCCGTTGTGTCACTTTGTGCCACCCGTGTGACAGACCTCATCCCGACCGACGACTCGAGCACCCTCGCGGCCCTCCGCATTTCGGAGGCACGATTTCGTGCGGCACTCGACGCCAGCTACGACGCGTTCGTGATTGCCGACGCCGTACGGGACGCGTCCGGCACGATCGTGGACTTCGTGATCGTCGATGCGAATGCCAATGCGGCGGCGGCGGCGGGCGACTCCGTGGAGGCGCTCCGCGGACAGTCGCTGTTCACCGCGTTCCCGCATGGCGCCTCTACCGGCTTGCGGGAGCAGTGCTATCAGGTCGTGACCACGCAGACCCCGGTGGACATGTCCCACTCCGTGCCGGTGCCGGGTCTGCCGCAGCGATGGGTGCAGCGGCAGGTGGTGCCGGTTGGTCACGGGGTCGCCATTGCGTCTCGCGACGTGAGCATCCGCGAACGCGAACGCGAAGCGCTCGAGGCCAGCGAGGCGCGGCATCGGCAGCTGTTCGAATCGAGCGCGGCGATCCAGTTGATCGTCGATGAGGAGACCGGTGCGCTGCTCGACGTCAATCCGGCCGCCGAGGCGTTTTATGGCTGGTCGGGAGAGAGCATGCGTGCGATGCACATCACCGATCTGGATGATCGGACGATGGAGGCGTGGCGCGCGGAGCTGCCTCGCGAGGCCGGCGTGCGCGCGCCCGCCGTCGTCCACAAACATCGCAGCGCCGATCGGCACCCCCGCGAAGTGGAAATCGCCGCCAGCCGGATCCAATTCGATGGTCGTCTGGCGCGTCATCTCATCGTCCACGACGTCTCGGATCGTGCACACGCGGAAGCGCAGCTGCGCGCATCGGAGGCGCGTTTCCGCGCGGTCATCGGCGGAATGAGCGAAGGCGTCGTCATTTATGATGCCAGCGGTGCGATCCGGGCCTTCAATCCGAGCGCCGAACGCATTCTGGGCTTGAGCGCGGCACAGTTGCGCGGGTTGCAGCCCATACACAGCAATTGGCAGGCGGTGCACGAAGACGGCACCGACTGGCCGGTCGCCCAGCACCCGGCCCAGCAGGCGCTGCGCACGGGCCGCAGTCAGCCCCGCGTCCACATGGGCATCCGTCGCGGCGGCCACGGTCAACCGGAGGAAGTCTGGCTGCAGGTGACGGCCGATCCGCTGATCGAGCCGGGTGAGTCGTTGCCGTATGCCGCCGTTGCCGTGTACTCGGACGTCACCCTGCAACGCGGTGCGGAGGAACGTTTGCGTCAGGCGCAAAAACTCGAGGCCGTGGGGCAGTTGGCTGGCGGGATCGCGCACGACTTCAACAACCTCCTTACCGTGATTCGTGGGGCGACCGGATTCCTCGCCGAAGCGATCCCCACCGACTCTCCCCTGCGTGAGGATGTCGACGCACTCGAGCGAGCGACGGAGCGGGCAGAAGAGCTGACGCGTCGCCTGCTGGCCATCGGTCGACGGCAACTGTTGCGCACCGAGGCAGTAGACCTGCGTGCCCTGATGGAAGAGCAGTACGCGGCCATCCGTGAGACCACCTCACGCACGATTCGCATTCAGCGCGAGTTCGGCGATGTGCCGGTGATGGCGCAGTTGGATCGTCGTCAGGTGCTCGACGCCGTTCGCGCGCTGGTGGACAACGCGCGAGACGCGATGCCAGGCGGCGGGACGCTGACGCTCACCACGGCCGTGCGCAGGGTTGAGCGACCGGGGGGGCCCTTGGTGGACGGCGAACCACGTCCGTACGCGATGCTCGAGGTTCGGGATACCGGCGCAGGCATGAAGGAGGAGGTACGTGCGCGCCTCTTCGAGCCGTTCTTCTCCACGCAGCCGTTCGGCGCGAACCACGGCATGGGATTGGCATCGGTGCACGGGATGGTCGCGCAGAGCCACGGATTCATCGAGTGTGATTCGGCGCCCGGGGAGGGAACGGCCCTGCGCCTATTCTTCCCCGCGACGGCCACGAGCGAACGGGTGACAACGCCATCAGGTGGTGCGGCGGCGGTGACTGAGCGCGGCGTGCTGCTGGTCGATGACGATCCCATGCTGCGCGATCTTGCGCGCCGGATGCTCGAGCGGGCGGGGCGTTCGGTGGCCGTGGCGTCATCGGGCGCCGAGGCCCTGGACGTGTTGCATTCGAATGCTGCCAACGTCGCCGTGCTGGTGACCGACCTGACCATGCCCGGGCTCAGCGGCGCCGAATTGATCGATGCGGCCCAGCGGGAGTTCCCGGATCTCCCGATCGTGGCGATCAGCGGCTACTCCATGCATGGGTCCGTCCGCGATGATTTGGCGCAGCGGGGCGTGGTGTTTCTCGGCAAGCCGTTTCAAGCACCCGAGTTGATAAGAGCAATCGAAAAGGCCGTAACGGCGGGAACAACCGAGTATTGAGTAAGGAGCACGGGAGTAAACATTGGAGTACCGAGTAGGGAGTAATGAGTAACGAGTAACGAGTAACGAGAACGGAGTCTGGACCGAGGAGGAAGCGGGATACTCCCTACTCCTTACTCGCTACTCTCTACTCATTGCTCCAATGTCTACTCCCGTGCTCTCTACTGATTACTCGGCTTTTCCCGTCAGAGGAACCGCTGCTGCTGGTCATCCCGCCTCGGCACCGCATGACAGGCGCGGCACCGCGCTTCGTAGCTGTCGGCCGCGCCGACCATGATCGTCGGCGAGTCGTAGGGAGCCGGCTTGCCGGCGATCAATCGCTGGTTGCGACTGGCAGGCGCACCACAGAGCACGCAGATCGCGTGCAGCTTGTCCACCACTTCCGCGACGGCCATCAGCTGCGGCATCGCGCCGAACGGCTCGCCGCGAAAGTCGGTGTCGGTTCCGGCCAGGATCACGCGACGCCCGCGATCCGCCAGCCCCGAGGCCACCTGCACGATGCCGGCATCGAGGAACTGCGCCTCGTCGATCGCAATCACCTGCGCGCCGGGATCGAGGCGCAGCATGATCTGCGATGATGAGTCGACCGGCACCGCGTCGATGGTCCGCCGGTCGTGGCTGGAAATGGCCATGAGACCGGCGTAGCGGTCGTCCAGATGTGACTTGAAGACCTGCACCCGCTTGCGAGCAATCATCGCGCGCCGCACGCGTCGCATCAACTCTTCCGACTTGCCGCTGAACATCACGCCAGCAACAACCTCGATCCATCCGCCGGACACCTGGAACCCGCCGCTCATGCCTTACGCCTCGCTATTGGGCTCGGGGCGCTCACGTGGAGTCCGTTTCGCGTGCTTCATGCGTTCTCCGCGCTGTGACCACTCGCTCGTGCCCTCCGTGCGCTCGCGCGCCGGACGATCGCCGAACGCGCGGCGCGCCTCGGTGGCGCCCCCGAAATTGCCGCGTGGCGGGCCACTGCGCGAACCGCCCCGCGTCTCGCCGCGGCTTTCACCCCGGCTGTCTCCTCGGCTGTCGCTGCGCCCCGTACCGCGCGCCGGACCGCGAGGTTCGCCACGCGACTCACCGCGGGGTTCACTACGCGCGTCGCTGCTGCGGGCGGGAGGTTTGCCACGCATCGGCGGCCGCTCCGAGCGATCGCCACGCTCGGGGCGTGGACCACTGCGTGGCGGACCGAACGTCCGTGGTGGACGCTTTTCCCCACCCGCCCCCCGATCTCCGCGTTCGTCGATGCGCGCGCTGAGTCGGCGGCCGCGCAACGTGGCATCCGCCAGCGCGGCGACGGCACGTGCGGCATCGTCGGCCGAGAGTTCGACGGTCGTATGCGACTCATACATCTCGACCGAGCCGATGCGATCGCCGTCAATGCCGGCTTCGTTCGCAACGGCGCCAACGATGTCGCCAACGCGGACGTCGTCGCGCTTGCCGACGGCGAGAAAGACCCGCTGCTTGCTGCCGGCGCCACCTTGCACCACCGACAACCCACGGGCGCCCCGGTCACCGCTCGGCGCCGCCGCGCGTGCGACCGCTTGCGTCGCCGCGGCTTTCGCGATCGCCACATCACGCAGCGCGGATTCGTACAGTCGCAGTGAGGCCGCCGCGACTTCAACGGCATCGAACGTGTCGAGCAACGGCGTCAGCAGCGAGAGCTCACTGGCGGTGGCACCGCCGCCGGATACCAGCGTATCGCGAATGGCCGTCCGCAGGCGCTCCACCCGTGTCGCCACCCGCGATTTCCGCACGGGGGGTGCCCACGCGGCTGCGGCGCCATGGGTCAGGCGGCGAAACGCTGGCAATTCCTCCGGCGACAGGAAGGCCACGGCATCGACAGGATGTGTGGCCAGCGACTCGCTTAGCGCTTCGGCGGAGCCCGGGGCATCCCACAACACGACCAGGCTGACGTGTTGTGACGTGGGTTGGCGCACGACCTGCACCAGCAGCCCATCCACGACGAGTCCGAGGCGCGCGAGCGCGCGCGTGGCTTCGTCGGCGGAGGGTTCGTTGGAGGCGACCACCACCACCGACGGCGGATCGACGGCATCCAGCACCGCGCGCAACGCCTCGGCGCGACCGGCTGCGGACGTCAGCAGATAACTCGGGGTCAGCGTGAGTGGCGCATCGGCCGCCGGCGGCGGGGCAATGCGACGGGCACGACGAAGCTGCGCTTCGAGGAACGCGTCGACGGCGGGGGTCTCGTGTTCGAGCGTTGCAACGCGCATGGCGTCGGCGGGCATGTCGCCCAGCAGCGCCTCGAGCGCCGCGACATCGCCTTCCGCGAGAACATCATCGAGGGCGACGATGACGACCGCGCGTACGGCGTCGACTTGGAGCGCCGAGTCTCGACGGAGCGACAGCAGGTCGGGGGCCGTACCCGTCACGACCGCGACGGGACCGGCCGCCAGCACACGACGGGCACGCGCCGCCTGACTGACGGGGACTACGCGAGACGAGTCATTGCCCAGCAGGATCCGCGCCTGCTCGGACGCGCTCAACGCCTGCTCGACGCTTGGTGTGATGATCAGGCAGCCCGGCGCGGCGATGCCCTCGATCTCACGGCTTCGTTCCACTCCCGGACGCATCGCCGCTGCCATCGTCCGCGCATCGGCGGGTCCCTGCAGCACCACGTGCTGGCTGCGCGCCGCGCCTTCCCGTTCTTCGTCGCCCACGTCCCACTCCCGTCAGTTGTCTGTCAGCCTGGCCGCCCAACGGCCAGTGAATCACCCGTGTCGCATGACGAACGTCGCAAGACGAACCCATGGCATGCTCATGACGAACACACGCGTGGCGCGCCACTCTCGGACGCGCTTAGTTTGCGGGTGCCCGGCACCCGCACCTCGAAGCTAACGGGTGCAGGGGAAAAACTGGAGGCTGAGCGTTGAGGGTCGAGGGCGGCGGAGCCAACTGCAGCCGCCAGGCTGGAGGCGCAGCGACGAGGCTGGAGGTTGCCAAAAAAGGTCGGGAGGCACGAGCCTCCTCACCTCAGGCCTCCCGATCTCGTTCGGTAACCTCCCGCCTCGATGCTCCACCTCAACCTTGGCGCCTGTAGTTCCCTCGCCCGGCATTTACATCACCTGTTCGATCAACCATCACCCAACCACCCAGCTCATGCCTCTCGTCTTCCATCCCTCCGCCAACATTGCCCGCATGAAGGAGTCCGCGACGCTCGCCGTGGCGGCCAAGGCGCGCGCACTCAAGGCGGCGGGGAAGGCGATCATCGATCTGGGCGCGGGCGAACCCGACTTCGACACGCCATTCTTCATCCGCGAAGCGGCCGTCAAGGCACTCGCCGACGGCGCGACGCGGTACACGGCGACCGACGGCATTCTCCCGCTGCGCGAGGCCATCGCGGCCGACGCGAATCGCTACGTGCGGGGACTGGCGCCGGTCGCGGCCAACGAAGTGGTCGTTTCGAACGGCTCCAAGCAGTCCCTGTACAACGCGTGCGTCTGCTGCTTCGGCCCGGGCGACGAGGTGCTGGTGCCGACGCCCGCATGGACCAGCTACTACGAGATGGTTGAGTTGGCGCAGGCGACGGCCGTACCGGTCTTCGGCGACCCGGCCCGCTCGCTCAAGGTCACGGCCGACGAGCTCCTGGCGGCGTCGACGCCGCGGACCAAGGGGCTGATGCTCAACTCGCCGAGTAATCCGACGGGGGCGGTCTACACGCGCGAGGAGTTGACCGCGATTCTTTCCCTGGCGGCGGAAAAGGGCTGGTGGGTCCTTGCCGACGAGATCTACATGCGCATCGCGTATGACGGACCGGCGGCGTCCGTGCTGTCCCTCGCGCCGACCCGCGAGAACCTCATCGTCATCAATGGCGTCGCGAAGGCGTATGCGATGACGGGCTGGCGTATCGGCTGGACGATTGCGCCCGTCGCGGTGAGCAAAGCCATGACGGCCTTTCAGTCGCACACGACCTCCAACGCGGCGGCGGTCTCGCAGCATGCGGCGCTGGCGGCACTTGCGCGGGTCGATGAAGCCGATGCGGCCGTGTCCCACATGGTGCAGGAATTCCATCGCCGCCGCGATGCCGTCATGCGCGCGCTCGCAGCCTTTCCGTCCGTCCGGTATGTGCATCCGGCCGGGGCGTTCTATCTCTACGTGAACGTGGCCGGCTTTGAAGGCGCGGCCGATGCCGGCGGCGTGTTTGCCGAACGGGTACTCGAGCAGGAGAATGTCGCCGTTGTGCCGGGCAGCGCGTTCCTGACCCCGGACTGGATTCGCATGAGTTATGCGACGACGGAAGCGATCGCGGTCGAAGGGGTGACGCGCATCGCACGATGCTTCACTTCAGCGATGGAGTCGCGATGATCACCACGATTGTGCTGGTGCAGGCCGACCCGAAGAGCATTCCGGTGTGCGCGCAGGCGCTGGCCGGCATCGAAGGGGTGAACGAAGTCTACTCGGTGTCGGGCGCCTGGGATCTCGTCGCGATCGTGCGCGTGCCCGACCTCGAACGCATCGCCACCGTCGTCACCGAAGAATTCGCCAAGGTGCCGGGCATCGTTCGTACGCAAACACTGACGGCGTTTCGCGCGTACAGTCGCAACGACCTCGAGCAGGCGTGGGACATCGGCGTCGAGTGATCACCGTGGCATGACACTCAGAGCTGGCAGCGCACCAGTTCGTTGAACACTTCCCGCCATGTCTCGTCGCGACCAAAGCGCAGAATGACCGTGGTCGGCAGCCCCTGACTGCGCAACGCGGTGAAGAACAGCTCGGCCACGCCGTCACCGTCGACGTCGAAGTAGTCGAGAAAGGACAGCTTCGGCGGGGTCTGGACGTTGCCGAGCGTCGTAAACGTGTAGGTGGGGCGATAGCCGAACTGCCCTTGGTCGAGCAGCACGACCAATTGACGCGGGCGCTGCGCGATCGGTCGCGTGGTGTCCGGGACCGGACGCGGATCCCGGTAGATCGCCAGGATCGTCGGCCGTGTCGTGCTTCCCGTCGACAGGACATGCACTTCGCGGGTGTAGCGGGACATCATCTCGGTCGGAATACCTTTCGACGGCGCAATGAGTGTCGGCACCGTGGCCAGAACGGATGCCAGCATCGCGGGAGAGATTGCGTCGAGCGCCTTCGATTTTGGGCGCTCCCCACTCACCAGCAGGTGCACATCACTCGGCACGCTGGCCAGCCCGGCCGGAATGATGCGCGGGCAGCCCGGCAGGCTGTCGAGTGCCCCCAGAGGTTCCCACATCCGGCGCGTCAGGGTCGTCTGTCCCGCCGGGCGCCCTTCGCGAATGAGGTTGAGGACCCGACCTTTGCTCAGATAGGTCGTGTCGAAAGCCTCCCAGCCTCGCCCGCCAAGACGGATCAGGCGGAGCGCCTGCGGACCCGCCATCGTGATCGGCACGACCGCACGGCCGC
>CAZMGX010000158.1:0-10638 GCA_964565915.1 uncultured Gemmatimonas sp. | reverse complement strand
AATGCCAGCCGTGACATCTGCGCGATTCGCCGTCCTCGTCGCCACGGTCACGTGGAGCTTGGCCCACGCGGCGCAGGCGCAACCTGCACCGTCGGGCCGACCGTCCAATGATCCGCGGGAGTTCCTGCGGGAGCCGCCGAAGCCGTCATCCACAAAGGGCGCCTTCAGTCTCGTTGCGATTGGCGACCTGCTGTACTCGCATCCGATGGCGGGCTCGAACGACACGGCCTTTCAGCGTGTGGTTTCACTGATCAAGCAGGGTGACGTCACCATCGGCAATCAGGAAGGCGTGTTTTTCGATCTCTCGACCTTCAAGGGACAGGGTTACGGCAACGGTCTGCTGTGGGGTGAGGCCGCACTGGCCAAAGACATGAAGGCGCTGGGCGTCGACATGCTGTCGGTGGCCAACAACCACTCCACCGACTGGGGTCCGGAGGGTCTGCTCGAAACCCGCCGCCTGCTGGATGACGCGGGCCTGTCACATTCAGGGGGCGGACGGACGCTGCAGGAGGCGCGCGCCCCAGGGTTCCTGCAGACACCGAAGGGACGTGTGGCGCTCATTTCCACGGCCTCGACGTTCAAGCCGAACGCGAATGCGAACGATGCCTTTGGTGATGTGCCCGCACGTCCCGGCATCAGTCCCTTGCGACTGCGCAAGGTCGCGCTCGTGAACGCCCCGCAGCTCGAGGCCATCACGCGTCTCGCCCGCGAGCGTGCCTCACCGCGTGAGCCGGCGCCCGAAGCCGGTGCCACGCAGGTCACGTTCGGCGAACAGCTCTATCGTCTTTCCGATCGCGGTGGCCTCAGTTACGAGATGGACTTGTATGATCACGCGGCGTTGCTGCGGTCCGTGCGCGAGGCGAAGGCCGTTTCCGATCTGGTCGTATTCACGATCCATGCCCATGAAAGCACTACGGGCATGGACGATGACACGCCGCCACCACCGGATTTCCTGATCCGCTTGTTTCGCGATTGTGTGGACGCCGGCGCCGACGTGATCATCGGAGGCGGTCCCCATTCACTGCGCGGTATCGAGATTTACAAGGGCAAACCAATCCTGTACGGAATGGGCGTGTTCTTCATCAACGCCGAAATCAAGGTGTTGCAGGAATCGGCCTTCCGCGTGTTCCCCGACTCGACCGGCAACGCGCCTCCCCCACCCAAGCCGCAGCCGGGAGTCTCACCTCGCGCAGTGCGTGCTGGCGGCAATCCTGCGAGCTGGTATGACGGTGTGGTGGCGGTAACCGAGTTCGACAACGGCCGAGCCAGCGCCGTCCGCCTGTATCCGTTGGACCTCGGCAACACCAACGATCCGGCGCGACGCGGGATCCCACACCTCGCGAATCCGGCGACGGCACGACGCATTCTCAGCAACCTCCAGCGCGACTCGGCGCCGTTCGGCACCACCATCGAGATTGAAGGCTCGGTGGGGATCGTGCGCATTCCCATGCGTTAGGCGGTCGAGTCGCGGCGACCGCCAGTGCGGTGATCTACGCCAGGCGCTTGGTGACCGCGAGCAGGTGGTCGATGTCGGCGACATTGTTGAAGATCCCGACCGACGCCCGGATGTGTCCGTCCCGAATCGTGACGTCGATCTTCGCCGCATCGAACGCGGCCCTGATCTCCGCCGTCGGACGTGTGGTATGGAAAGCCGTAATCGCCGAGCGGCTGTCGGCCGGCGTGAAGAGTCGAAAACCCTGGGCTTGTACGCCGTTGCGGAGCCTGCTCGTCAACCCCGACAGGTGCGCTTCGATGCGCGCGACGCCGACTTGCTCGAGATATGCCAGTCCCGCGCCCAGCTGATGAACTTCCGCAAACGGCAGCGTCGCGTAGTCATGCCGCCGAGCATCCGCCCGCAGCGTGAAGTGATAGTCGGGGGTCTGGCTGGCCACCTGGAACACCCCGAATCGGTCCGTGGGCACGCGATCGAGCAGCGCACGCTTGATGAAGAATGGCGCAACGCCAAACCCGCCGAGAAGTCCCTTGTAGGTGCCACTGCACAGGAAGTCTGCGTCCATGGCGCGCACGTCCACCGGAAACGTGCCGAGGGCCTGAATGGCATCGAGATGCAGGAGTGCGCCGTGCGCGTGTGCCAGGTCCGCCAGTGCACGCGCGTCGTGTCGAAGGCCGTTGATGGATGACACCAGCGAGACGGAGACCAGACGCGTGCGATCATCCACGTGGCGCGCGAAATCGGCGAGCCTGAGATCGCCGTCGCGATGACGCACGATACGCAGCGTGATGCCGCGTCGCTTCTCCAGTTCGCGATACACCACCAGCGCACCTTCGTAGTGCAGGTCGTCCACCACCACGTTGTCGCCGGCCGTCATGGGCACGTTGTTGGCGACGAGATTCTCGCCTTCCGTGGTGGCGAAGACGAAGCCGATCTCCTCCGGCGTGGCGTTGAGCAGGCGGGCGACCTGTGCCCGCACAACACCGGCCTTTCCCAGCAATTCCCCGACGGACATAGGTCGCTGGGCTTTCGCCTCCAGAAAGGCGATACCAGCGGCGGTCACGGGACGTGGGCTGGGGGTGATATACGCCGAGTTGAGAAAGGTTCGACCATTGTGCAGTATTGCAAAATCCGCGCGCACCCCGAGCGGGTCGTCGGCGTCGGTTGCACGTGGCGACGTCTCGTAGGCGAACGCTGGGTCGACGGCGACGGCGGCCGCCATGGACGCGGCGGTCGCGACGAATGCTCGGCGGTTGAGAGACACTGCTAGCTCCTGAAGCGGTTTTGTAAGGTGCGTCGCCGTGCGGGCGTCCGCCACACCCACGTCGTCGGCCGCCCGACTGCAGCCCCAACCGTGTCCAGTTTGTACAAGACGATCGGCCCGCGTGATGAGAGCTTCTCACTGTCCCTCCCTTTTAGCCGCCGCGCTGCCACCACCACGTTCGGAGCCGCCATGCCGCATGCCATCGGAACCAAAGATGCCCCCCGCGTACTGCGTACCCCGCCCGGCACGGCGGAGTACACCATGCATGCGGACACGGTCGGTGGTCGCGACGTGATCGTGTGTACGGTAGGCAAGACCGTTCTGCACTACGACGCACGATGCCTGGACGACCTGCACGCGATGCTCAAGCGGCACGGTGACTGGATGGAGCTGGGCGCCGCGGACGAACAGAAGCCGGCCAAGGAGGGGACGGTCGAAGCGTGGGGCCGTTCGGCGGACAACCCGATCGGCGGCTGGTACGGACTCAAGAAAGGACTCCGCGGTCGATTCGGCATGTATGTGCCGCCGCTGATGGAAGCGCTTGGTTTGGCCGAGCTGACGCATGAGGCAAAGAACAACCGCATGCGCGCCCGGTAGGCGTTTTCCTCCTGCTCGGACCAATAATGTATGAGTCTACCTGACCGAACAGCGCGCGCCCTCATTCCCTACCGCCGGAGCTATGCGTGAACGAGCAGGCACTCTTCATTGGCTTCTGGGAGCACGAATCCGCGACAACGGCGAAGGTCTTCGCGCGCATTCCTGACGGCTCGGACTATCGGCCGGACCCGAAGTCCCGGACGGCGCAGCAGATCGCGTGGCAGATCATGTGTGAAGAGCGCCTGATCCTGTCGGCGCTCGAGACTGGCACCATGGCATGGGCGCCGACGCCGATGCCGGACGCGATGACGACCATCAGTGCCATGTACGATCGCGAGCGTCAGTCCCTCGTCGATCGATGGCGCGCGCTGCCTGACGAACGGTGGAGCGGGACCTTGCAGTTCGGCGGACGCGCACGGCCGGCGGCGCCCATGGCGTGGAGCTTCCTCTTCGACATCGTTCATCATCGCGGGCAGATCACGACCTACCTGCGCCCCATGGGGTCGACCGTGCCGCAGATCTACGGCCCCAGCGGCGATGAGCCCTGAACCCGTCTCGTTGCCGGCCACCTGGCGAGAGCCGCCGCGGAGTCGCGTCGCGCCATCGCGTCACGGGTTACTTGACCGGCGCAGCGACCGATTCCCAGTTTATGCGGATGACGCACAACCTCATTCGCACGAGCGCGCTGGGCGCGTTGTTGCTGCTGGTCCCGACGGCCACGCCTGCCGAGGCGCAGGCACAGGCGCAGGCACAGGCGCAGGCACAGGCGCAAACATACAGCGCGAAAGAGTGCCCGAGTTGTGCCGCGTGGAACGCGCCGCACGCGCCGGTGAGGCTTTTCGGCAATACCTACTATGTCGGCACGGATGGACTGAGCGCGCTCCTGATCACGTCGTCATCCGGGCACGTGCTCCTTGACGGCGGATTGCCGGAATCCGCGCCACTGATCGCCCGCAACATCGAGACGCTCGGGTTTCGTTTGCAGGACGTGAAGCTCATCCTCAACTCACACGACCATTACGACCACGCGGGCGGGATCGCGGAACTGGCACGCGTGACGGGGGCGACGGTGGCAGCAAGTGCATCCAGCGCCGCCACATTGCGCGCGGGGCGCTCCGGTCCCAGCGACCCGCAGTATGCCATGATCCTTCCCTTCCCCGCCGTATCGCGGGTGCAGGTGATCAGTGATGGGGATACGCTGCGCGTGGGGCCGCTCAGGGTGGTGGCGCACTTCACACCGGGCCACACGGCGGGTGGCACCAGCTTCGCCTGGCGCGCGTGCGACGAAACCCGCTGCCTCGACCTGGTGTACGCCGACAGCCAGACGCCGATCTCCGACGACACGTTCCGCTACGCGGGCGACCCGCGGTATCCCACGGCCACCGCGGACTTCGCACGCGGGCACGCCCTGTTGGAGCGACTGCGCTGCGACGTGCTGATCACACCACATCCGGCCGCGTCGCAGTTGTGGGAACGCGTGGCGCCAGGCGGCAGCGGCCTGGTCGACCCCACCGGGTGCACCCGCTACGCCGCGTCGGCGCGCGCCGCTCTGGCCAAACGATTGGAGATGGAGCGCACACGCAAGCCGTAGCGGGCGGTTGCCCTGCGGTGCCCCGAACAGCATCGTGAACGACGACCCGTGCGAGTGACCCCAAGCCTGCCCATTCCCTGGAGCGCATCCCATGTGCCGCAACATCAAGATGCTGGCGAACTTTGAGCCGCCGGCCACCGACGACGAGATCCGCGCCTCGGCCCTGCAGTTCGTCCGCAAGCTGAGCGGGACGACGCGTCCTTCACGCGCCAACGAAGAGGCGTTCAATCGTGCGGTGGAAGAAGTCACCGCATCAGCCGAGCGATTGGTGCGTTCCTTGTCGATCAATGCGCCGCCCCGCACGCGCGAAGAGGAATACCGGCACGCCAAGGAGCGAAACCTGAAGCGTTTCGGCAGCCCGGCGCGACAGGCCGCCAGCAGCGCCACGCGCGACGCGAGCGACGCGTAGCCGGCCGACAGGTCGGCCGCTGACTGGGGCGGTCTGCTTGACAACGCATAAGTGTTTACTTATTTGTTGACCATGCCGACCGCCGCCACCATTGCCGCCGAAGACAAGATCTTTCACGCACTCGCCGATCCCAGCCGCCGCGCGATCCTCGAGTCGCTGACGCGAGGCGAAGCCGCCGTCAAAGACCTCACGGCGCGCTTCGACATTTCCCAACCGGCGGTCTCGCAGCATCTCGCCACCCTCAAGGATGCCGGCCTCGTGAACGGCCGCCGCCGGGGACGCTTCGTGTACTACCGCGTCGAACCGCGCGGCATGAAGCCACTCATCAACTGGATTACCCACTATCAGGCCTTCTGGACGGATCGCGTCGGTCGGCTGGAGCGCCTGCTGGAGACCATGGACCCATGACGCCCGTCGACAAAACCGACCGATCGCAAACCGATGCGATTCACTTCGAACTCGACTTGCCTCACGCTCCCGAGAAGGTGTGGCGCGCACTCACCGACCCCGCCCTGCTCTCGCAGTGGCTGCTTCCCGTGATCGGATTCTCACTGGAACCCGGCGCCACGTTCCTGTTCAAGACCGATCCACATCCGGGATGGGACGGCACGGTGAGTTGTCGCATGCTGGAGTCTCACGTCCTGCAGTCCATCCGCTACGCCTGGGGCGTGCCGGGCCTTGATACGGTCGTGAGCTTCACGATGACGCCGACGCCGTCGGGCACCTTGCTTTCGATCGTCCAGTCGGGGTTCAAGCCGGAGCAGAAGCAGAACTTCGGCGGCGCGCGCTACGGCTGGAAGATGATGGGCGGCAGACTCGAAGACCTTCTGGAGCACGAGCCATGAGCAGCGCCACACATTCCCCGTCCGTCGAGTCGCCACGTTCCACGGGCGGCGAACGTCGATGGAGTCGGCAGCTTCATCGGTGGGTGTCGATGGTCTTCACGCTCACCGTGGCCGCGAACTTCGTGGCGATGACACAGGGGACGCCGCCCGCGTGGGTCACCTACGCACCGCTCGCGCCACTGGCGGTGCTGTTCGGCACGGGTCTCGTGTTGTTCCTCGCGCCTTATCGCGCGCGCTGGCGCCGACGGCAAACTTGATTTTGGCCAATACGCAGAACGAGCGCTGGACTGCAGCAAATCACATCATTTCTAGTACCGGAACGGACCGCTGCACCAACCAGCACGTAATACAGGAACGTTTTCTCTGCGCGGTAGACGGTAGACGGTATACGCCAGCGAGCCGGTAGTCGAGTCATACCCCAACGAGGTATATGTCTGACGACCGATCATGATGGCTCCACGCTCTACACTGAAACGACCAGTTTTCCCTCCGTTGAGGTCCACGCGGTCGTAGGCAGTGCCCCCTTTGTAGAATGAGGGCCACCACGTATTGCCTTCGGCATCGATGCTTGGCGGATGCATAATGGAGTCGACTCCTGTAGCCCACTCGGCAAGCAACTGCCGGACGCGTTCGCGATACGGCGTATGGCGCACCGTGTACAGCGAATTCTCGACAACACCATCGCGCCCACCGACCAACCATTTGATCGGAATCCGTCGAACTGGCAAGGGGAAACAAGAAACTATTTCCCCTCGTGGACTGATGAATCGAACGCCGGTGGTATCGACGAGCACGAGGCCTGATTCACACACAGCGCCAACCGCGGGCGAAAAGTCAGAAAGGAGAATACGACGAGCCGTACCAGTTGACATGACGTCAACCATCTTCCTTGGCGGCAGGCGAAACATCTCGCGAGGCGCTGACGATGGATACCCCACCAACACGAGGGGCGTGTCAACTACGGCAATTGCGCCTTCTTGTCGATAGTGCGGTGGAGCGGAGCGGAGCGCGACCCACTCGCCGCTCCTGAAGCGCCCGATGAGTGTCTGCCCGATGTGCCTGTCGAACTCCCATTGAGAAAAGGCGAGCGATACAGGCGAGAGCTTCGACTGAACCACAAATGACACAGTTTGACGCGCCCGGTCAAAGGCCGCCAAGGAATCAGCGTTGATCGGAAATACCGCGTGCAGGGACTGGAACTCGCCGGGGCCTTGCCCTCGGCGGCCGAGCGCGTAGAGCTGCTTTCCAGTGGAATCAAACAACGCCACTTCACTATTGGTGCCGTCGGCAAACGCGATACTGCCGTCCTGCGTGATGGCGGCCCCGTCGGGACTCCCGCCGAATGGAACGCTGTCGGGCTCCATCAGTACTCCCACCTCTTGGATCTGTATCGAAGATCCCGACCCGGACGCATTGGCGTGCTCTTTGTTCTCCGCACTGCAGGCCGCAGCCACGCAACAGAACACACCAAGAATCGGTCGATACTTCATTCGGGGCGTCCCCAATTGCATGAGAAATCCTCCGACCGGCTTGCTCGTGCTGAAGCCAACGGTAAACGTGATTCGGCCCCGCTATCGCGTGATTCGCAGCCGCGCCACGAACGGTACATCATCCTCGTCCAGCACCACGAGATAGATGTTGTCGCCCTTCACGGTGAAGGGTGAGTAGATCGAGGTGTTGATCGGGCCAAGCGACATGGTGGCGACCACTCGCCCGGCGGCGTCAACAACGTCGAGTTCACGCGTGCCGGTCCATCGGTGACCTTCCAGTTGGCCGGCGCCTGTGCCGAACTCGCTGAGGAGATTGCAAGCAGTGCGGCGAGCGTCAGCCCGCCGGAAAAACATGAGCGCACTACGGCGCGCACACGTTCCAGCGCACCACCGTCTCGTCGTTGCACCGGTAGGCGCAGAATCCACAGGTGGACCCGGCGAAGTTGGTGCACGCACCATATCCCGGCACACGGGCAAATCGCGGGCAGTACCCGCGCGGCTGGGTCTTCGACGAGGTCGGGACGAGCATCACCAGCAGCGCCAGCGCCGCAAGTCGAATGCGGGGGCGCGAGGTTAATATACGGCTCCGGTCAGTCATCATCTTCATGAATTACGTTCCCGTCTGCGACTCGGCAACCCCCGTGGCTGCCCAATCAGCGCGGGACGAACAACTGCCGTGAATAAGGCAGGTCCACCCGCAGCGCGGCGGCGAGACCGCCGTGCACCTTCATGCGTCGCTCCGTCAGTCTACTCGGCCTCCTCACCATGCGCCCACCGGCTGTGCTCCTCACCGCGTTTGCCGCCGTCGTGCTTCCCGTTGACGCGCGGCTCGATGCGCAACCGCCGCTCACGCTGCCGGCCGACTCGTCCGTCCGATCGATCATCCAGTCGCGCGTGGACGCCAAGGTCGCGGCCGGCTTTGTTGTCGGCCTCGTCGACCGCGGCGGTGGTATGCGGATCATGGCATATGGAAACGGCGCCGCAGGCGCACCGCTGGATGCACGGTCGGTGTTCGAGATCGGATCCATCACGAAGACCTTTACGGGCACCCTGCTGGCCAGCCTGGTAGCCGACGGGACGGTCCGCCTCGAACAGCCCGTGGTGCAGCTGTTGCCCGCTGGCACGGTGATGCCTTCACGTAACGGGAAACAGATCACGCTGCTCGATCTTGCCACCCAGCGCTCCGGGCTGCCAGGCATGCCGAGCAATTTTGCGCCGCGCGATCCGTCCAATCCGTACGCGGACTACGACGGCGCACGTCTGCTGGACTTCCTGCGCACCTATCAACCCACGCGCGACCCCGGCGAGCGCTACGAGTACTCCAATCTTGGTCTTGGATTGCTGGGGTATGCCCTCTCAATAAAGACCCAGCGCAGCTACGAACAGTTACTGGTCGAACGCATCTTCCAGCCGCTCGGCATGCGCGAGTCGGCCATCACCCTGACACCGGCATTACGAGCGCGCCTGGCGCCGGGACACAACCTGGCGGGCGGTGCGGCACCCAACTGGGACCTCGATGCACTGGCCGGTGCAGGCGCCATTCGCAGTACGACGGCAGACATGCTGCGCTATCTCGCCGCCAACATGGCGGCTGATCGCAACGCGGGTGATGCGCGAACCGGCGGCATCGGTTCCGTCCTCGCTGCGGCACACACCGTACACTTCACGGGCGCTCCAGGGGGCATGTCACTTGGGCTCGCGTGGCACCGCCTGGTCGTCGCCCCCGGCGACACCATCGTGTGGCACAACGGCATGACTGGCGGCTACGCCAGTTTTCTGGGTTACAGTGTGCGTCGAAACCTGGGGGTCGTGATCCTCAGCAACAGCGCCGTCGCGCCAGACGACATCGCCATCCATCTGCTTACGGGGCGACCACTTTCGCCACCGCGACGTCCGGCCAACGCGACACGTACGAGTATCACGCTGCCGGAGTCAACGCTCGATCGTTATGTGGGTGAGTATCCGCTCTCGCCGGCGTTCGTGATCACCGTGCGGCGCGACGGCCCGCGTTTGTTTGCGCAAGCGACCGGGCAGCCGGCGTTCGAAGTCTACCCCGAATCGCCAACCGTCTTCTTCCTGCGAGTCGTCGAAGCGCAGCTCGAATTCGAGCTGGATATCAATGGACGCGCGACCGCGCTCACGCTGGTGCAAGCTGGCGCGCGCCAGCGCGCTGTCCGGCGCTAGCCCGTTACTTCCTCCGACTGAACAGGGACCATCTGTCGCCAGGAGTCATGTAATGACCAACACATCATTCGAAAACAATCTCGCCAGGTTGGAGGTATTCTCGGCACGTGTCGTCGAGTTGACCCCTGACGCCTGGACGCGGTTGCGATTGCGGCATGCGCAGCTCTGTGGCTCAACCCCGAGTGCCCTGCTCGCGAGAACGGAACTCGCGGCGGCACCCTATGCGATCGTCCTTCCGGACGGTGGAGACGTGCCCGTTATTCGGCTCATCCAGTGGACGTCCGGCGGAATCGGCAAAGTCTTATTCGGTGCCAAGGAGCTGGCGTTCTCGGTCGCCCCGGCTATGGATGAACCCTCGCACCCCCGCACCACAAGCACGGGGAATCCGAAAACCGATCGATTCATCGACGCCATGCATCGCCTCCGCGGTACCACACGGGCGCTCGGGCCTTATCAGCTCGGCCTGTCCACACTTGTGCACGCCGTAGCCGAAGCCATCCTCAGGCGGACCATTCTTGGCGAGGCGCAATTTCGGCGCATCTATTCGTGGATCGAATCGGAGATTCCGTTGTCGTCAACGGACCCAATAACGGCGGCGGACTGACCGCGACCGACTACTGTTTCGTCAACGTCACCGTTCCCGGGATACACCCCGGAGCAACCCACGGACCGGCGAGATTTCGATCGCGATCGGAGAGCGTCAGGGATGCCGTCTTGTCACAGATGAACACTCCGGCGGGAATGCTCGCACTCGTAACCGTTCCATCGGACAGGGTCAACACATCATTGGCGAGTATGGCGCTCA
>CAZMGX010000157.1:0-10641 GCA_964565915.1 uncultured Gemmatimonas sp. | reverse complement strand
GTTCGGATGGGTCATGAACCACGTGCTCGACAACAACCGCATGGCGGCAGTGGTGGCGGGCGGGGCCTTCATGGCCATCGCCGCTCTGTTGGTGCTTCGCGTTAAGGAAGTCGTACCCGCGACGGCGTCGCTGCAGCCGGCAGGAGTCACCGCATGATGTCACCACGTCGGGTTCTTCATGCCACGCTGGTGGTGGCCGCGAGCGCTCGCCTCGCGTCGGCGCAGGCCCCCACGGTCAGCAAGGTCGAGCCACCGAACTGGTGGGGCAACCATTCGATCAACCCGGTCCGCCTGCTCGTGCATGGCGCGAACCTGTCGGGGGCCCGCTTCGAGTGTCCAAAGCTGGCCTGCAGTCGCGTGAAGACGAACGAGCGCGGAACGTACGTTTTCGTCGACGTCACGATTCCGAAGGGCGCGGCCCCCGGTTCGTACCCGTTGACGCTGCGGACGTCGGCAGGCTCGACCCGTGTGCCCTTCACGATCAGCGCACCCCTCTCGCCGATTGGGCGTTTCCAGGGCTTCGGCCCGAATGATGTGATGTACCTGATCATGCCGGATCGCTTCGCCAACGGCGACACCACGAACGACCGCCCGGCGGGCCAGGAGAACCTGATCGACCGAAGCAAGGGCCGCTACTACCATGGCGGCGATCTCGCCGGTGTGCGCCAGAAGCTGCCGTACCTCAAGTCGCTCGGCATCACGGCGATCTGGTTCAACCCGATCTACGACAACAACAACGCGCTCAATCGCAAGGAAGTGTACGACGGACAGGCGATCACCGACTACCACGGGTACGGCGCCGTCGACTTCTACAAGGTCGAGGAGCACTTCGGCTCACTGGCGGAGTTCAAGACGCTCGTCGACGAAGCGCACGCGATGGGCATCAAGATCATTGCAGACATGGTCGCCAATCACTCGGGACCGTATCACCCCTGGGTGCAGGACCCACCCACGCCCACGTGGTTTCACGGCACGGACGCATCACACCCGAACAACGACTGGCAGACGTGGACGCTGGCCGATCCGAACGCGACCGCCGCGATGCGCCGCAACACGCTCGATGGCTGGTTCGTGAACATCCTGCCGGACTTCAACCAGGATGATCCTGAAGTAGCCCGCTACATCATCCAGAACACACTGTGGTGGGTCGGTGTGAGTGGCATGGACGGCATTCGCCAGGATACCTGGCCGTACGTGCCGCGCACGTTCTGGCGCGACTGGATGGCGGCGATCAAGAAGCAGTACCCGACGCTGAAGGTCGTCGGAGAAGTCCTGGACGGCGACCCGGCGATGATCTCGTTCTTCGAGGGCAGTCGCACGCCGCTCGACGGCGTGCGGACTGGCGTCGACAAGCTGTTCGACTTCCCGCTGCACTTCACCATTCGCAATGTGTTCGCGCAGGGGCAGTCGATCCGCCAGCTGGCGCAGATGCTCGCGCGCGATCAGCTGTATCGGGATCCATCGTCGTTGGTGACGTTGCTGGGTTTGCACGATGTGCAGCGCTTCATGAGTGAGCGGGGCGCGACCACGGCCGGCCTCAAGTTGGCCTACACGCTCTTGATGACCATTCGCGGCACGCCGCTGGTGTACTACGGAGACGAAATCGCGCTGCCCGGCGGCAACGACCCGGACAATCGTCGCGACTTCCCCGGTGGCTGGGCGGGTGATGCCCGCAACGCGTTCAACGCGGCCGGGCGCACGGCGGAGCAGCAGGATGTGTTCGCCCACGTACAGGCCCTCATCGCGCTTCGTGCCACCAGACCCGACCTGCGCGGTCGCGCCACGGCACATCTGTTCGCCAGTGATCAGGCCTTCGTGTATCGCCGCGGTGCCTCGGTGGTCGCCCTCAACAACGACACCACGCAGGTATCGGTCGAAGTCGAGGGCGTCGTCCCGGCGCGTGCGGCCGTTGGCCCCTGCCCGGCACCAACCACGAAGGGCACTGTCACGGTGCTGGTCATTCCTGCCCGGAGCAGCTGCGTGTTCTAGCCCTCGCCCGGATTTGCATGTCAATTTGTCGGCGACATGCTCCGCTTGCGACAGGCCCATGACTGACGTCGACGCCGACGTCACCCGCCTCCTGGAGGAGGCGAGATTGGGGGTACCCGACGCCGCAGAACACTTGGCGCGCGCCGTGTATGCGACCATGCATCGCATCGCGGTTGGCGCCCTGCGGCGGGAACGGGATGGGCATACGCTGCAGCCCACGGAGCTGGTCGACGAAGCCTTCATGCGGCTGGTTCGCGATCGCGAGATCTCCTGGGAGAATCGGGCACACTTCTATGGCGCCGCGGCCACCGTCACGCGGCGCATCCTCGTCGATCACGCGCGGCACCGCGGCCGGGTCAAGCGGAATCACGGCGTACAAGTCACGCTCGATGAGGCCATCAGCGATGAGCGTGACGCCGCGCTGGATCTGGTCGCGCTCGACACCGCCTTGCAGGAACTCGAAACCCTCTCGCCCCGGCAAGGGCGTGTCGTCGAGCTGCGCTTCTTCGCCGGCCTCGACATCGACGAGACGGCCGAAGTCCTCGGCGTTTCGCGGGCGACGGTCAAGCGCGACTGGGCATTCGCGCGCGCGTTTCTGCTGCAGGCCCTCTCCACCGCGGACTGAACCGCGCATCGCATCGCTCCATGGAAAAGACACCCTTGACGCCGGAGCGCCTGGAGCGGTTGCAGCAGTGTTTCGAGCGCGCGCTTGAACTCGAGACACAACCGCGTGCCGAGTTCCTGCGCACGCTCGCGAATGATGATGCGGACCTGGCCGTCCGGGTGCGGGGCCTGCTCGACGCACACGCCCAGACCGAGAACTTCCTCGAGAGTCCGATCACGCAGTATCTCCCGGCGGATGACGGACTCGATCGCTGGATCGGACGTCGCGTGGGAGTTTACGACATCACGCGGCTCATCGGCGCGGGGGGCATGGGCGCCGTCTACGAGGCCGTTCGCGACGATGGGCAGTTTCGCAAACGGGTGGCCATCAAGCTGCTGCGCGCCCACACCGTCGGCGAGACCGCCATTCGGCGATTTCGTCGTGAACGCCAGATTCTCGCCACACTCGAACATCCGCACATCGCGGCGCTGCTGGACGGTGGGGTCACCGCCGAAGGGCATCCGTTCTTCGCGATGGAGTTCATCGAAGGAGAGCCCCTCACCACCTACTGTGATGCGCGCGCCCTTTCGATCGATACCCGCCTCGAGCTGTTTCGGCAGGTATGCTCCGCCGTGCAGTTCGCGCACCAGAGTCTGGTGGTGCATCGGGACCTCAAGCCGCAGAACATCCTGGTGAACGCCGACGGTCAGGTGAAGCTGCTCGACTTCGGCATCGCCTCGCTGCTCCCGTCCGCGCTCGAGGGCGCCGAGGAGGAAACGCTCACCCGCGCCGGCGCGCGCGCCCTCACCCCCGGGTACGCGTCGCCCGAGCAATTGCTCGGACGGCCCATCGGCACACGATCGGACGTGTACTCGCTGGGCGTCGTGCTGTACGAACTGTTGTGCGGGAAACGCCCGTTCGATTCGCGTGAAGGATCGCAGGGGGACATCGAGCGGGTGCTGCGGGACGCCTCGCCACAGCGCCCCAGTGCCATGATCACGCAAGAGCGACTGGGCCATCTGTCGGAACGATCCGGGGATCGGGTACGCACGCGACTCGCGGGCGACCTCGACGCGATCGTCCTCAAGGCGCTGCGCACGGATCCCGAACGTCGCTACGGCACTGCTGAGGAACTGTCCGCCGACATCGCCAACCATCTTGCGGGACGCCCGGTCTCGGCGCGACCCGACAGCCTGGGCTATCGTTTCGGCAAGTTGCTGCGTCGGCGTCGTGCCGAGTCGGTCGCGGTGGCCCTGACGCTGGTGTCGATCGTCGGCGGCAGCCTCGTGGCGTTGCGCCAGGCACGCGTCGCAGATCGCGAGAAGGTACGCGCGCAAGCGGAGAGCGCGCGGGCCGCCGAAGTCACGCGTTTTCTCACCACGATGCTCGGCGCCGCGAACCCCGGCGCCCTCGGTCGCAACGTCACCGTGCGTGATGTCCTGGATTCCGCAGCGCTCCGAGCGGACAGCCTGACCACCCAACCGGCGCTCGAATCGGAGATCCGCCGGATCATCGGCGGCACGTTTCTTTCGCTCGGTGAGTTTCCGCTGGCCGAGGCACAGTATCGTCTGGCCGTTGCCGCCGAGCAGCGACAGGCGCCCGGGGGCGGGCGCGGTGCCGCGGTGGCGTTGTCCCAGCTCAGCATGACGAAGGAGTTCGAGGGCGAGTTTGCCGCTGCCGACTCACTCCTCCGTGTCGCGGATTCGCTGTTCGCACGCCATGGATTCGCCGACGACGAGCAGCGCATCAGTCACCTGGATGCACGCGGGCGCATCCTGAATCATCTCGGGAACTCGAAGGATGCCGAACCGATCCTGGCGGAGGCGCTGGCGTTGCAGCGTCGCCAGGTGCCTCCGCGCGACTCGTCGTTGGCGGCGTCGTACACGAATCTGGCGATCGTGCAGAGCGACCTGGGCAACAACCGCTCAGCCGAGACGTTGATGGTCGCGGCGGTCGCGGCCGCGCGGCGCGCCTACGGCAACTCTCACCCGCATGTGGCGGCGATCCTGTCGCCCTTGGCCAGCATCCAGGATCGCGCGGGTCACAGCGCACGAGCGGAGTCGACGTTTCGCGAAACCATCAGCATGCGTCGCGAGTCGTTGGGAGACGAACATCCCGACCTGGCGTGGTCGATGTACAACTTCGCGGACTTCCTGCTGAGTGCGAAGCGTTATGCGGAGAGTGCCGAATGGTCGCGTCGCGTGCTCACGCTGCGCGGCAAGACCCTGCAGGACGAACATCCGATGGTGTCCGCGTCAATGAGCCTGTTGGGTCGGGCACTGGACGGTCTCGACTCGTTGGATGCGGGCGAGCGATGGCTGCGCGAAAGTCTAAACGTGCGAAAGTCCGTCTACCCTTCGGGCCATTTCCTGATCGCATCCAGCGAGGGACAGATTGGCGCGCATCTGACGCTACGCGGCGAGTATGTCCGGGCTGAGGCGATGTTGCGGGAAAGCGAGCGCAAGCTGGTGGCCGCGCGCGGTGACGCCGCGCCGATCGTGAAAGACGCGCGCAACCGGCTGGTGACACTCTACGAGCGGTGGGGCAAGCCAGACTCCGTCCGCGTTTGGAAAGCGCGCATTGCTTCGGCAGGAGTAGACCCGTGACGTCGTCAGGCTGACAGGACGGATCGCGCTCGACGCAGCATGCGGGCCAGGTGGTCCGCCGCCAGCGGGCCACGATACGCGCAGCACACGAAGCCGTGACCCACACACCACACTTCGCCGCGCGGAGAGGTGGCGAGGATTTTGCGCACGTCTGCGGTGAACCACGCGCTTGCCGTATTCGCGTCGCCACCGGTGATCCAATCACGATCGAATGTGACATCACCGATGGACACGAGGTTGCCGAGCGATCGCAGATACCGTCCGCGCAGCAGTGCCGCGCGCTCGCTCCACATCCACGGCTCCTCGCCGAGCCGTGCACGCGGCAGGGTGGCGTGCGCCGCGGAGATCGCGATCACCGTACATGTATGGACGACGGTGGATCGACCAGATCCGGTGACGTGCTCGTGTTCGAAGATCAGCATGCTCGGACCGTGCAGTGCCAGCCACTCGATACGTGCCGCGCCATCACGCAGGTCAAGCACCGACTGCAGGTGCTGGACGGGACCAAAGACTGTCTGCGCACGATCCGGACCCGGCGAGAGATCGACGACGAACTTGTCGGACTCGAGCATGTCGCGGATGGCCATCCTGCGAGCCTGCTTCGCGGCATTCATTCGCCAGACCCCGACGCCGATGCTCCCGAGGAACGGTATCAGGATGGCGGCAAAGAGCCACGGCGACTCGCTGGTCCGACTCAGCGCAATCGTCAGCGCGATGCCGATGGCGAGGCCGGCCAGCACGATGCCCACCCAGATGAGATTCTCGCGATGCGACTGCTGGTAGGCTGGCATCGCCAGTCTTACGGCTACAGCCTCGTGTCGTCAAGTTCCTGCGAGGTGAGCGCTTCGGCGGCATGACCTCCACCGCGGATCCCAACCATGAAGGATTCATCCAAAGCCGGTGCCTACGAACCGGGCGCCGCGTCGCACGTTGAACATCTCGCGATCTACGTGCGCGATCTCGAGGTCTCGAGCCGCTGGTATGGCCAGTGGTTCGGCGCGCACGCATCAACGCGATACGACAGTCGCAACCAGCCCGGTCTCTCCACGGTGTTCGTGGCGTTTCCGGGCGGTGGTGCGCGAATCGAGCTGATGACTCACCCAGCCATGTCTCCACGCCCGGACGGACCGCGGGCGGCGGGGTACGCTCACCTCGCGATGCGACTCGGGAGCCGTGACGCTGTTGATGCGCTGGTGGCTCGCATGCGCGATGCGTCGGTTCCGGTGCGCGGCGGACCACGCGAAACCGGAGACGGCTACTACGAAGCGGTGGTCGAAGACCCGGACGGCAACCTGGTGGAGATCATGGCGTAGTTGCCGGTTCGTCCAGCGTTCTATCGTGGCGGAGTCGACGCGCGCGCGGCGGTATCGGCGGCGGACGCGGCGCGTGCCGCCTTCACTTCGCGCTGACGAATGACCGCGCTGAGGCGCTGGCGTGGGAGCTCCCAGGTTGGTGGCGTCCAACCACGCTGCTCGACCGGCGACGGGCCACCAGACGCCGGCCGCAACGCATCCTCGAACTCGGTGAACTTGGAGCCCGGATTCCACAGGGCCCAGCTCTTCACACCCGCATCGTACGCGGCCTGGATCTGTGCCCGCACTTCGGGGGCGCCGTACGATGCGCCGCGAATACTCATGGCCTCCAGCCATCCCATCACCTCGCCGACGGGTTGACCCGTGGAATCGGCCGCGAACCGCGTTCGCTCGACGGCGTCCGTGAGGGCGAGACGCACGATCTGATAGGGATTCGCAATGGGCCGCGCGAATCCGTACAAGCCCGGCGCATAGTGCGATGGGTACACCATGGGCAGCACCGCGTCGGCCGACGTGATCACCGATTCCCAGTGCTGGCCGATGTCGACGTCGCCTTCCGCGTGTGTGGCCAGTCCGAACACGTCCGCCGTCACCGGCACCTTGAACTCGGCGAGTTGTGTCTTCGAGTACTGGATGAACTCGCGGATGTTGTCGGCGCGGGACTTCCCGTTGCTGCCGGGATACGACATGGTGGCGCGGGTCGCGGCCGTCACGTCGGGAAAGCGCACGTAGTCCCACTGAAGCTCGGAGAAGCCCATCGCGAGGGCCTCGCGCGCGATGGCGATGTTGTAGTCCCACACGCGTTTGTCGTACGGGTTGACCCACGCCAGACCCTTGCGATCACGCCACATCGCACCGCTGGTGTTGCGAATCGCCAACTCCGGCTTCTGCTCGGCCAGCGCACGGTCCTTGAACACGACGATGCGCGCGATGGGGTAGATGCCGTGAGCCCGCAGCGTATCGACCAGCGCCGGCAACCACTTCGACGACGGCCGTTTGTTCGCCCCGATCTCCAGCGCCAGCGGTATCGCGGTGCTGTCATAGGTCAGGAAGGTGTCCGACTCCTTGATGTCGACGATGAACGCGTTGATCTCGGTCGCATCGGCGATACGAATGAGGTCGGTCATCCGCGCGCGTGAGCCGGCGGCCCAGGCGTTGACGTACAGGGCACGGACCGAGTCCGGCCTCGGCATGGGTCGGGTACGCGCAACAGCATCGGCCGCCGCCGCAGCCGCCGAGTCGCCGCGTGCGCCAATCGTTGCGGAGTCGCCCGTCACGGTCGACTGGGCACCGACGGCGGAGGAATCGGCGCGTTCACAGGCCGAGGCGGCGGCCAACGTCACGGCAACGCCGACTGTTCGCAGGAATGAGTTGATTTTCACGCCAGAAATCTAGGCGACTTGCGACCAATCGTGCTCCATCCGACTTTGCAGCAGTGCCGTTCTTGGAATCACTTGGTGACCTGCATTCCACATCCCGCGAGGAGGCCTGTGCCGAAGCGCCCCAGATTCGAACGCCGGTGTCAGTCCCGGGTGGCGATCCTCACGTGCGCGACCGTCCTGCAGGTGGCATTCGTCGGCGCGGTCGACGCGCAGGGCACGACGCAGGGCACGACGCAGGGGACCGCGCAAAGCGGGCGGTCGCGCCGTCCCGCTCCCGACGCCGCGCGCACAACGACTGAGGCCCTGCGGTCTACAGAACTCCGGTTGGCGCGAAATGACTCTCTCGGCGCGCTCGCGGCGCTCGACTCGGCGATTGCGCTGGATCGGAGAAACGCGGTGCTGTGGAATCGTTACGGCCAGATCGCCTGGGGCATGTCGAAAACAGAGAAGGGTCCGGTCATGCGACCGGAGATGGTGCGGCTTCGAATGCGGGCCGATTCGGCCTTTCGTTACGCGATGGCCTTTGCACCTGACAGTGCGCAGTACTTCATCGACATGGGTCGGTACGCCCTGGAAGCGAACATCGTCACCTTACGCGCCGGGGCCAAGGGCAACTTCGCCGATGGGCTCAAGGTCGCACGAGCGCAGGGACGAACCGATCTGGCATCACAACTGATCGACCAGCTCGGGATGGTCGAGTGGACCTCGTACGACAACGTGGTGCATCGTGCCCTGGAGAAGTCGCCGGACGAATACGTGAACTTCGCCACGCAGCGGGCCGAGCAACGGCCCGGATTCGAGAACGTGGTGCAGGGTGAACGCGGCGCCGTCGCGCAGAATGCGGCCAATGCGTTCAACTCCGTCCGACGCGGTGACTTTGCGGCGTTCTATCGTGAGCGCCTGTCCGTGGTCACGCCGCCCACTGGCGAGACTGACTTCATCAATGCGCTGCGTCAGTTCCGGGAGGCCGTGGCGCTGGACCCGGAGAACGCCACGGCCCAGCGCCATGTGTACATGGCGCTGGCCGAAAAGAAGAGCTGGAACGACCTGCTGGAGGAGGCCAACCGACGTCTGCGACGCACCGCGGACGATGTGGACGCCTTGCTGGCGCGTGGAATCGCCGCGTCGTCGCTGGAAGACTACGAAAACGCGGCCGGCGCGTTCTCACAGGCGCTGCAGCGGATGACGCCGTCGGAACGCTCGGCGTTCGCCAACGTGAAGCGTGTCCTGGCGCCATCCATCATGGACAAGTCCGCACGCTTCGCCGACTCGGTCCGCTGGAATGCCCTCACGCCGGTCGAACGTCAGCGTCAGGAGACGCTGTTCTGGAATCTCGTCGACCCCCGGGCCAGCACCCGGACCAACGAGGCGATGGTCGAGTTCTTCGCGCGGGTCGCATATGCAGACCTGCGCTTCGGTTCGGTGGAGTACCGGGTGCGTGGCGCCGACAGCCATCGCGGCGACACGTGGGTGCGCTACGGGCCGCCGGACGCCATCTACAGCGTGGCGCGCATGGGCTATACCGACATCATCTGGGTCTACGCCCTGCGCAAGCTCGTGTTCACGTTTCGTATGCGCAGTGAGTTCGGCACCGCGAACTATGCGTTCGAAGACCTGTCCGTGGACTCGCTGCATGCGGAGCGACCGGTCGACTGGGACAACATGTCCCTCGCGCGGCGCACGTGGCCCATGCGTGCACGCGTGGTGCGCTTCCGCTCGAGTGCCGATTCGATGGACGCGGTCATCACCGCGACCGTGCCGGTGCGGTCGTTCCTCGCCGGCGCGGAGTTGGCGGGGCCACTGCCGATCAACGTGCAACTCGACGTTCACGATCCCCAATCCCGCATCGTTGGTCGTGAGGTACGGCGCGTGAACGTGTCGGCGGATTCCCTCCCGGTCGGCATCAACGGCACGTGGGTCCGGCGTATCGGGCGTGGTCCCAACGTCGTGCGCGTTGATGCCGAGCAGGCCGACGTGAAGCGTGCGGCGACCGCGCAGGTCGACGCCGTCGTCGACAGCAGCAGCGGATTCGGCATCAGTGACCTGTTGCTGGGCACCAACCCCCAGCGCGTCGGCGGCAAGGATCCGGTGCGCTGGAATGACGTCAGCCTCGCGCCCACCACGGGCGTCTTTCCGTGGGCGCAGGCGGTGGGCGTGGTATGGGAGGCCTACGATCTGACGCCGGAGAACGGCAGCGTACGCTACAAGGTCAACCTTCAACTGGCGCGCACGTTCGAGAGTACGATGAAGGGGTTCATCGCACGCGTTGCCGCGTACACCAAGAATGTCATCGAGCGTGACGGCAGCGGTACCGGCAGCGTTCAGGTAACGTATGAACAAACGCGCCCGGCCGGCCCCATCATCACGGACTTCCTCGCGGTCAATTTGCGAGGCTCCGTCCCGGGGACTTATCGCCTGACCATCGAGATCGAGGATCTGGTGGCGAAGCGCACGACTCGTCGCACCACCACCTTCGACCTCACACCCGATTGAACGGCATCGTGGAACACCTCCGAGCTGCGGTGGTGGTAGGGCTTCTGGCGTTTGGTGCCCCCGCCGAAGCCGTCGAGGCGCAGAATGCTCCGGTACGCACACATCCGTTCGCGGTTGGTGAACAGTCCGTGTATCGGGCCGGATGGGGCATCTTCGGAAGCGCCGGAAACGGGACGTTCACGTTGTCGGCCGATACCGTCCGCGGCGAGGCGACGCTCCACGCGGTGCTCGCGATCCGTGGCGGCCTTCCGGGG
>CAZMGX010000156.1:0-10712 GCA_964565915.1 uncultured Gemmatimonas sp. | reverse complement strand
CGTCGCGCAGGTGCTCGAGGGCGCGATGACCGTCGGTCGCGACACCGAGGCGATGATCAACGCGCGCATCGCGCAGATCGACCATCTCCTGTCGCTGCAGATCAACGAGATCATGCACCATCCGGAGTTCCAGAAGCTCGAGGGGTCGTGGCGCGGGCTGCAGTACCTGCTGAAGCAGAGCGAGACGGGCACCATGCTGAAGATCAAGGTGCTGAACGTGTCGAAGAAGGATCTGCTGCGCGACCTGCAGCGGGCGCCGGAATTCGACCAGAGCGCGCTCTTCAAGAAGGTGTACGAAGAGGAGTACGGCGTGTTCGGCGGTACGCCGTTCGGCGCGCTGGTGGGCGACTACTACTTCGACAAGAGCGGCCAAGACATCGAGCTGCTGGAGAAGATCTCGAACGTGGCGGCGGCGGCGCATGCGCCGTTCATGACGGCCGCTTCGCACGAGATGCTGAACCTCGAGAGCTGGTCGGAACTCGACACGCCGCGCGATCTGGCGAAGATCTTCGACAGCACCGAGTACGCGAAGTGGAAGTCGTTCCGCGGCAGCGAGGATTCGCGCTACGTGGCGCTCACGGCGCCGCGCGTGCTCATGCGCGAGCCGTACGGCGCGGCGACGGTGCCGATCGAGGCGTTCAACTATGAAGAGCGGGTGGACGGCTCGAACCACGATCACTACTGCTGGGGCAATGCGGCGTACGCGCTGGCGGCCAACGTGAACAAGGCGTTTGCGTTCTACGGCTGGACGGCGGCCATTCGCGGCGTGGAGAGCGGCGGCCTCGTGGAAGGACTGCCGGTGCACAACTTCCGCACCGAGTCGGGCGAACTGGCGATGAAGTGCCCCACCGAAGTGCAGATCACCGATCGTCGCGAGAAGGAACTGGCCGACCTCGGCTTCGCACCGCTGGTGCACCAGAAGGGGACCGACAAGGCGGCGTTCTTCTCCGTGCAGTCGGCTCAGAAGGCCAAGGTGTACGACGATCCCAAGGCGTCGTCGAGTGCGCGGCTGTCAGCGCAGCTGCCGTACATCTTCTCGACGTCCCGCTTCGCGCACTATCTGAAGGTGATGATGCGCGACAAGATCGGCGGTTACGCGACGCGCAATGACATCGACGCGTTCCTGAACCGCTGGATCCAGAGCTACATCGCTCTGGAAAATGCGCCCGCAGCCATCAAGGCCGCGAAGCCGCTGTCCGAGGCGCGCATCGATGTGGTTGAGGTGCCTGGAAAGCCCGGCGTGTACCGCGCCGTTGCGTTCATGCGCCCGCACTACCAGCTCGACGAGCTGGGCGTGGCGATGCGGTTGGTGGCCGAGCTGCCGCCGCCGGCCAAGTAAGGCGTCCAGGAGCAGATCTGTTGAACACGCCGCGGCGATCCCGCCGCGGCGCCCCACCCACTCTGAGGAGCTTCAACCATGGCATTCGATACGTTCCTGGATCTCGGCACCGACATCCCCGGCGAAAGCACCGCGAAGGGATTCGAGGGCAAGATCGAGATCTATTCGTTCAGCTGGGGCGCCAGCAACCCGACGACCATCGGTTCGGGCACGACGGGCGTCGCGGCCGGCAAGGTCTCGGTGTCGTCGTTCAACCTCATGAAGAAGACCGACAAGGCGTCGGCGCTGCTGTTCCAGCGCTGCTGCGAAGGCCAGCACATCGACAAGGTCACGCTGACGATGCGCAAGGCGGGCGGCACGGCCGGCCAGCAGATCTTCCTCACGTACACCTTCGAGACGGTGATGGTCGAGTCCATCCAGTGGAGCGGCTCATCGGGTGGTGATGACTCGCCGACCGAATCGGTGTCGCTCGCCTTCGGCAAGGTGAAGATCGAGTACTTCCAGCAGGACAAGACCGGCAAGATGGCGACCGCCGGCCAGGCCCTCTGGGATCTCACGACGGTCAGCAGCAAGTAAGGCCGGGGCCACTCCATGCCTACCGCCAAGGAACTGTTTCAGGACGGTCGGCTGGAAGCGGCCATCGAAGCGCTGGGCGTCGAGCTCCGGAGCAATCCGGCCGACGTCCAGCGGCGTTCGTTTCTCTTCGAGCTGCTTGCGTTCGCGGGACAGTACGACCGCGCGCAGAAGCAACTCGACGCCCTGGCGAAGGACGGGGCCATGGCCGAAGCGGGTGCGGCCACGTATCGTGCCGCCCTCGTCGCCGAGCGGGTGCGCGAACACATGTTCGAGACCAACGACTATCCAGGCGACGCGGCCCCGGCCGTCTCGGGGGGTACGTGCAACGGCACGCCATTCACGACGATCGAAGACGCCGATCCGCGCATTGGTGCGCGCCTCGAAGTGTGCGCCGGTGGCCGCTATCTCTGGATTCCGTTCGCGCACATCGCGTCCGTGACCATCGAGGAACCCAAGCGCTTGCGCGACCTGCGCTGGATTCCCGCGCGACTGCAGACCAGCGAAGAAATCCGTCACATGGACCTGGGCGAGGTCCTGCTGCCCGCGCTCTCACCGTCCGCGTGGCGCAACAGCGATCCCGAGCTCCGACTTGGCCGCGCCACCGACTGGGAAGAATTGCCGGACGGCGATTTCGCCCCCGTCGGTCAGAAGGTATGGCGCATCGATGGGCGTGAGATACCGCTCGTCGACATCCGCCAGCTCGTGCTGACACCAGCCTGAGCGCATTGCCCCCACCATATTGGATGGTCTCTCCGGCGACGCACGTGCGCCGGACCTTCACTCGTTTCGCCAGCGGATCGCTCACATGCCCGTGAACACCGAACTCGTTGCCAGTCTCCTCCAACCGGTGTCGTCGGAGGAGGCCTCCGGCAAGGATCTTCGATACGATCCGCGCGTCGATGCCATCAAGGAAGCGCGCCGAGAGGAATTGGATCTTCCCGGGGTGACCAATCGCAAGCTCGCAGACTGGCCGGCCGTCATCACCGCCACCAGCAATCTGCTGAGCAAGGAAACGAAAGACCTGCAGCTGGCGTCGTGGCTCACCGAAGCGCTGTTGCAGAAGGAAGGATACGGTGGCCTGGCGACGGGTCTCCAGGGCCTCGGCGGCCTGCTGACCACCTTCTGGGATACCGTCTATCCGCTGCCGGAAGACGACGATCTCGAACTGCGCAGCGGCCCGCTGGAGTTCGTGGGCAAGAAGCTCGCGATCCCCGCGCGCATGACGGTGCTGGGAGCAAGCGGCATCACGTTCGACCAGTACGTCGAGTCGCGGAAGGTGCCGCTCGAGAGCGAAACCGAGTCGGACAAGGTAAAGCGCGAGCTGCGCGCCACGTTGTTGGAGCAGGGCAAACCAGCGCCGGAGCAGGTCGACGCGGGTCTGGAGCGGTTGAACAAGGTCGGGGTGCGGGCCGTTCTCGCCGACCTCGACGCCGCCATCGCCGCGCTCAACGCGCTCGAGAAGGTCTCTGACGATCGCTTCGGACGCGACGCGCCGGCGTTCAACGATCTGCGCAACGCACTCGATGAAGTTCGGCGATTCCTGGCCGGTCAACTCGCACGCCTGCTGGAGATCGATCCCGATCCGCTTGTCGAGGAAACCGTCGAGGCGGAGGGCGCCGCGGCGGTCGCGGACGACGGCCCGCTGACGCCCGAACCGTCGAATCGCGCCGACGCGGCGAAACGCATTGGGGTGGTCGCGCGCTGGATGCGGCAGCAGGATCCGGGCAGCCCGGCGCCGTATCTCATCCTCCGCGGGTTCCGCTGGGGCGAACTGCGTGTGGCCGCGCCCGACCTCGATCCCAAACTGCTGGAAGCTCCACCGACGGCCACGCGCGCCAAGCTGAAGACGCTGATGCTCGACGGCAAGTGGGCCGAGTTGCTCGAGCAGTCCGAAAACCTCATGGCGACGGCGCCCGGGCGCGGGTGGCTCGATCTGCAGCGCTACGTGCTGACGGCCTGCGCGCAGTTGGGCAGCGGTCACGACGCCATCGCCGCGGGCATTCGCAGTGAATTGCGTGCGTTGTTGCGCGCGGTGCCGTCGCTTACCAGGATGACGCTCATGGATGACACACCCACGGCGAACGAAGAGACGCGCGAGTGGCTCGAGCGCGAGGAACTGACCGCGCCCGAAGGGGAGTCGGTCGTGGCGGAGGACGCCGCCGAGAGCGAGGTGGCGCCCGACACCGACGTCTCCGACGGCAGCGACGTCCTCGTGGAGGCGCTGGAAGACGACGCGGCATCGGCGCATCAGGGTGGCTTCACGCGCACGCGCGCGGTGCGTCCGGCCACCTCGAGCCGTGGCCGTGACACGTTCGATCTGGCGCGATCGGAACTGGCGCAGGGCCGCCCCAACCGCGCGATCGAACTGTTGATGGCGGACCTCGCACGCGAACAGTCGCCGCGCGGCCGCTTCGTGCGGCAGACGCAGATCGCCTACGTGATGGTCGAAGCGGGGCTCGACACGGTGGCCACGCCGATCCTGCAGCGGCTCATCGAGACCATCGACGAGAAGGGCCTCGATCAGTGGGAATCCGGACCGATCGTCGCGCAGCCGATGGCGCTCATGTGCCGCGTGCTGGATCGCAGCGGTGAAGACATGAATCAGCGCTACGAACTGTACCTGCGCGTGTGCCGCCTCGATCCGCTGCAGGCCATCGCCTTGCAGTCCAAGTAACCGGCCACCCGCATGGCTCGCACCGAACTCGATCGCGCCGTCCGCCCCTCGCTGCTGGATCGACTGACCGACACGGCACCACGTGAGCCGGCCGATCGGCTGATCACGCGCGAAGAGTCGGCGAACGTGTTTCGTCGTTCCGTGCAGCGGGACGTGGAGGCGCTGCTCAACACGCGTCGCACGATCGTCCCGGTGCCGCCTGGCTGCCCGGAAGTGCTGAAATCGGTGCAGGAGTTCGGTCTCAGGGACACCACCGGTCTGGCCGTAGGCACGCCCGACGGCCGTCGAGCCCTCACGGAGGACATCCGCGACACGCTGATGCGTTTCGAGCCGCGTCTCATGAACGTGAGGGTGGTGCTCGTGGAGAGCACGCAACTCAAGGCGCAGCAAGTGCGCTTCTCGATCGAGGCCACGCTGCGCATGGACCCGAGCCCCGAGCAGATCGTGTTCGACACGGTGCTCGAGGTGTCGCGCGGCACGTACGACGTCGCCGCCACGACCTGATGCAGGACGATCTGCTGCTGTACTATGAGCGCGAGCTGACGTACCTGCGGAAGCTCGGTGCCGAGTTCGCGCACAAGTATCCGAAGGTGGCGTCGCGGCTCCAGCTGGAGGCCAGCAAGACCGAAGACCCGCACGTCGAGCGACTGTTGGAGGGCTTCGCGTTTCTCGCGGCACGCGTGCATCGCCGGTTGGACGATGACTTTCCGGAGATCTCGGAGACGCTGCTGGAGATGCTGCATCCGCAGCTCATCCGGCCGGTGCCGTCGATGTGCATCGTCGACATGCCGCTCAACCCGGCCCAGGGACGTCTGCCTGAGGGCCACCTGATTCCGCGCGGCAGCACGCTGCACTCGCGTCCGGTGAACGGCGTTCCCTGCGTGTTCCGCACCGTGTACGACACCATCCTGTGGCCGTTCACGGTGACGTCGGCACAATGGAGCGCGCCCGATCGCGCTGGCGGCGGCGCACATGGACGGGACGCGGTGGGCGCGATTCGCGTGGAACTGCGGGCGTTTGATGGCGTCAAGCTGAAGGATCTGACCATCGACTCGTTGCGTCTGCATCTGGCGGGCGACGCCAGCGTGGCCGATACGTTGCACGAACTGCTGCTCAACAATGCGTCGCCAGTGGTGATCACCAATCCCGATCGTCCGTCGGTGCCGGGCATCGTGTTGGGACCGGGCTCAGTCACGGCGTACGGATTCGGCATGGATCAGCAGATGCTGCCGTATCCCACGCGGACGTTCACGGGGTTCAGCCTGCTGCTCGAGTTGTTCGCCTTCCCCGAGAAGTTCCGCTTCGTCGAACTGCAGGGCTTCGGTGCCGCGTTGCGCGCCCTGGGCGCGACGGATCGCGTCGAGATCGGGTTCATGCTGTCGCCCTTCGAACGAGCCGAACGTCGCCAGGCGCTCGAACTCGAGTTGTCGCCGTCCAGCATCCGCACCAATGCCGTGCCGGCGGTCAATCTGTTCGAGGCGGTGGCGGAGCCCATTCTGCTGACGGAGCGGAGCTTTGAGCACGTGGTCGTTGCCGATGCACGCCGCCGACTGGAGGTCGACGTCTGGAGTGTCGACAAGGTGGCGCTGGTCGAGCACGACGCCCGCGAGAGCCGCGAACTGGCGCCACTGTACTCACACCGCCATCAGGTCGGCGGTGACGGCGGCGACGTGTTCTGGCAGACCACGCGCCGCGCCTCGTCGTGGCGCACCGATCGCGGGTCCGAGCTGTGGATCGGCTTCACCGATCTCTCCGGTGACTTGCGGGTCCCGGATGCGGACGTTGCATCGCTCAGTGTCACGTGCTACAACGGCGACATCCCCAGCCGTCTGCCGTTCGGGGTGGATGAGCGCGGCGATTTCGAGTTGCTGAGCGGCGGGCCCATTCAGCGGATCTCGTGCGTGGTGACGCCGACCAGGGCGATCCACCCCGCACTCGGGAAAACGCTGCTGTGGCGGATGATCTCGTCGCTGTCGCTGAATCACCTCTCGCTGGCGGACACGACGCCCGATCCGCTGCGCGAATTGCTGCGCCTGCACAACGTGGGCAATTCCCTCAGCGCCGAACGACAGATCGACGGCCTGGTGGGCGTGAAGAGTGCGCCCGCCTTTTCCCGCGTCGCCGCCGAGCACGGGATTGCGTTCGCGCGTGGGCGGCAAGTGGATCTCGAGTTTGACGAAGAGCAGTTCCCGGGCGGCGGCATGTTTCTCATGGCCACGGTGCTGGAGCGATTCCTCGCGTTGTACGCATCGATGAACAGCTTCACCAAGCTGCGTGTCCGCTCACGACAGCGGCGCAAGATCGTGGCGGATTGGCCCGCACGCGCGGGCTGGCGGACGCTGTTGTGACGGCGCGGCTGCGCGCCCATCGACGCCTCGAAGCCGTGCTCGCGACCGAAGGCACGGGCTTCGAGTTCGTGCAGGCGATGCGTCTGTTGGCGCGTATGTACCCCGACCGAGCCGCGATCGGCGGGTGGGACGATCCGGCCGACGAGGTCGTGCGCCTGTCCGTGCCTCCCAGCTTTGCCTTTCCGCCGTCGGAGATCGCGTTTCTGCAGTTGCCGGAGTCGGGGCAGCTGGGGGAGAGCACGCCGGCGCGCATGGGCGTACGGTTCTTCGGGCTGACCGGACCGCAGGGCGTATTGCCGCATCTCTACACGGATCACGCTGCCGCCCGCACGCGCGCGAAGGACACCGCGTTTCGCGATTTCCTGGACATCTTCCACCACCGCAGCCTCTCGCTGTTCTACCGCGCCTGGGAGCGTCACCGCCCGACGGTGCCGGCGGAGCGCGGTGAAGAAGACCGCATGCGCTCCCACCTGCTGGATCTCGTGGGTGCCGGGACGCAGGGCGTACAGCGACAGTCGCCCGTCTCGCTCGACGTCCTCGCGTTCTATTCGGGCTTGCTGTCCATGCGCACGCGTCCGGCGCAGGGGCTTTCCCAGTTGCTGGGGGATCACTTCGGGGTTCCGGCGCGAGCTGAGCAGTTCGTCGGTGAATGGCAACCGCTGCGCGACGGCGGGCAGGTGTGTCTCGACGCCGACGACAACGACGGCCGGCTAGGACTGGCCGTCATCGGCGACGCGGTGTTCGACGTGCTGGCCAGGGTGCGGGTGTACCTTGGGCCGCTGAGCCGCGTCCAGTTCGACGCCTTCCTCCCCGGGGGGGCGGCCCACGAGAGTCTGCGCGCGCTGGCGCGCGTGTACGCGGACGACCAAGTTGGCGTGGAAGCGCAGTTGATTCTCGCGCGCGACGAGATCCCTGCCGCGGCGGTTGGCACCCCCGACGCGCCACGCCTCGGCTTCGGCACGTGGCTGCGCAACAAGCCGCCGGTGCGTGATGCGGACGATGTAGGTTTTGTCCTGTGCTGAACGAGTGTCTTTTGATCCTGCCCCTGTCACTCCCCCCCGACGTCCGATGACGGAGAAGTCATGGCTGTAAACCTGCGTGGCCTGATCGCGAAGATGAACGCCCCCACTCGCAGCGCCGTCGAAGGGGCTGCCGGGCTGTGCCTCTCTCGCACGAACTACGATGTCGAGATCGAACACTGGCTGGTCAAGACGCTGGATGCGAGCGACAACGATGTCGCCACCATCCTGAAGCACTTCGGCGTGAATCGCTCGCGCCTTGCCGACGATCTCGCGCGTGCGCTCGACAAGCTGAAGCGCGGCAACGCAAAGACGCCGTCGCTCAGTCCCTCGCTGGTGAACATGCTGAGTCAGGGATGGCTCCTGGGCTCGGTGGAATACGGGGCGCCGCGCGTGCGCACGGGGCATTGCGTGGTGGCGCTGCTCGCGACGGATGAGCTGGCGCGGGAAGCGGCCGACATCAGCAAGGAGTTCGAGAAGATCACGCTCGAGGTGCTGAAGAAGGAATTCGTCACGATCACCGCTGCATCGGCCGAAGCCGCCGCGGAATTGGGCGCCATCGATTCGGCGGCGTCGTCGGCCAGCGCGTCCGGCTCGGGCGGCACGCCGAAGGCCGGTGGGCGCACGCCGAACCTCGACCAGTACACGGTCGACATGACCGCCAATGCACGCGCCGGCAAGATCGATCCCGTGCTGGGACGTGATTTCGAAGTCCGTCAGGTCATCGACATTCTCACCCGCCGCCGTCAGAACAATCCGATCCTCGTCGGCGAAGCCGGTGTCGGCAAGTCGGCGGTGGTCGAAGGCTTTGCGCGCCGCATCGTGGAAGGCGACGTACCCGAGCCGCTCAAGAACGTGACGCTGCGCTCGCTCGATCTGGCGATGCTGCAGGCCGGTGCCGGTGTGAAGGGTGAGTTCGAGAACCGTCTGAAAGGGCTGATCGAAGAGGTGAAGAATTCACCGACGCCGGTCATCCTGTTCATCGACGAAGCCCACACGATGATCGGGGCCGGCGGCGCCGCGGGACAGGGCGATGCGGCCAACCTGCTGAAGCCGGCGTTGGCGCGCGGCGAGTTGCGGACGCTCGCGGCCACCACCTGGAGTGAGTACAAGAAATTCTTCGAGAAAGACCCCGCCTTGTCACGGCGCTTCCAGCTGGTCCAGGTGGAAGAACCCAGCGAGACGGTGTGCCAGATCATGATGCGCTCGGTCGTCCCGGCGCTCGAGAAGCACCACAACGTCCGCATCCTCGACAGCGGAGCCGAGGCGGCGGTGCGCTTGTCGCATCGGTACCTGCCCGATCGTCAGCTGCCGGACAAGGCCGTGAGTGTGCTCGACACGGCGTGCGCCCGACTCGCGCTGGGCCAGTCGGCCACGCCGGCCCCGATCGAAGATGCCCGTCGCACGCTTGACGACCTCGCGTTGCAGGACCGCGTACTCTCACGCGAGCAGGCGTCGGGCGCCGACCACAAGGAACGGCTCGCCGCGATCGCCGAGAAACGCGCCAAGGTGCAGGCCGAGCTCGCGGCGCTCGAAGAGCGGTGGACCAAGGAGCGGGAACTGGTCGAGCGCATCAAGGGCGTGCGTGAGAAACTCGAGGCCGAGCACGAGAACCCCGAGGGCGAGACGGCGCAGGCGTTGCGCGCCGAGCTCAACGGGTTGAACACGGAGCTCGAGACGATGCAGGGCGAAACGCCGCTGGTTCGCGTCTTCGTGGATGCGTCCATCGTCGGTGAGGTCATCTCCGGATGGACCGGTATTCCCGTCGGCAAGATGATGAGCGACGAGCTGGTCACCATGCTCGAGCTGGAAAAGCATCTGGGCGCGCGCGTCATCGGCCAGGACCATGCACTCACGGACATCTCGCGGCGTGTGCGCACGTCGAAGGCCGGCATCGAAGACCCCAACAAGCCGAAGGGCGTATTCATGCTCGTCGGCCCCAGCGGCGTCGGCAAGACCGAAACGGCCCTGGCTCTTTCCGACCTGCTGTACGGTGGTGAGCACAACATCATCACCATCAACATGTCCGAGTTCCAGGAAGCCCATACGGTCTCCACGCTCAAGGGCTCTCCGCCGGGCTATGTCGGGTACGGCGAAGGCGGCGTGTTGACGGAGGCGGTGCGGCGCCGGCCGTACAGCGTGGTGCTGCTCGACGAAGTCGAGAAGGCGCACCCGGACGTGCTCGAATTGTTCTTCCAGGTGTTCGACAAGGGCGTGATGGAGGATGGCGAAGGACGCCAGATCAACTTCAAGAACTCCCTCATCATCCTGACGACGAATGCCGGCACGGAAACGATCATGAAGTTGACGGCCGATCCGGAGACGATGCCATTTTCGGACGCGTTGGTGAAGACGCTCAAGCCCGAGCTCGATGCGGTCTTCAAGCCGGCGTTCCTTGGCCGCATGGTGATCATCCCGTACTATCCGGTGCGTGACGAAAACCTGAAGCAGATCGTTCGCCTGAAGGTGGGCAAGATCAAGCGGCGGCTGCGCGAGACACACCGCATCGAGATGCAGTACGACGAGACGCTCATTGCGCAGGTGGCGGCGCGATGCACGGAGGTCGAGAGTGGCGCGCGCAACGTCGACAACATCCTCAGCAACACGCTGTTGCCGGAGATCTCCATGATGCTGCTGGCCACGATGGCCGAAGGCATCAAACCCACCGCCATTCGGGTGGGCGTGGGTGATGACGGCAACTTCACGTACGAACCCGTCACGGACACCGTCGCGGCCTGACGCGGCGGTCACCAGCA
>CAZMGX010000155.1:5690-10745 GCA_964565915.1 uncultured Gemmatimonas sp. | reverse complement strand
GCATGTGGATCGGTTGGTACTGCTTGATGTAGCGCATCAAGTCGAGATACCACTCGACCGGGATGTACGGATTGTGCCCGCCCTGAATCAGGATCTGGACGCCACCGAGGGCCTTGGTTTCCTCGATCTTGGCGCCGATCTGTTCGAACGAGAGCGTGTACCCTTCCCCGTGTTTCGGGCGCCGGTAGAACGCACAGAACCCACAATCGGCGACGCACACGTTCGTGTAGTTGATGTTGCGGTCGACGATATACGTCACGACGCCGTGTGGATGCTTCGCGGCGCGCACGCGATTGGCTTCGTGGCCCAGTTCGAGGAGCGGCGCATTCGTGTAGAAATCGAGCAGGTCGCGCATGGGCATCCGGATTGGCGTATGCGTCAGGCCGCCGGCAGGAACGAGAGCGTGCCGTCCGGCACGCGTCCCGCCAGCACCAGGCGGCGAAAGAACTCAGTCAGGCCCGCGAGATGCGGATAGGACAGGCCGTAATCGAGCCCCGAGAAGTACTCCTCACAGGTCTCGCGGGGCACACCGCTGGCCAACGCGGCCTGCGCCGCGAGCTGATCGAGATGGGCGAGCCCCCAGTCACGCGACGCCAGCAACGAGGCGTGTACGCCGAGCGCTTCCCGAACCGGTGCGGAACGCTGCGCGACCCAGACGGCGAACACGAACGGAAGGCCGGTCCACTCCTTCCAGGCCGCGCCGAGGTCAATCCGCCACGGGTACCGATCGGCCCATCGCCCGCCGCGTTCGGCCTCGTCCGCCAGTCGCAATGCCGCATCGCCGATGACCAGGCGCGCGTCATGCGGTTCATCGTCGAAGCGCGCCAGGTCCACCAGCTCGGCGTCACCGGGCACGAAGTCCGGCGCGCATCGCCACACGTGCTCGAAGAGCAGCTCGAGCAGGGCGACGCTGGTCATTGAACTCCGGCTGACGAGCACGCGACGCCCGCCCAGTTGCGTCGGATCACAGCGCGAGAACAACAGCACACTGCGCACGGGCCCGTCGCTGGTGATGCCGAGCTCGGGCAGCAGAAGGTAGCGACGCGCATCACGCGCGTACTCGACGGCCGAGACGACGCTCACGTCGAGCTGATTGCCCGCCATCAAGCGGTTCAGGGTCGTCGGAATGCCGTCGATCAGCTGCCCGTCGAGCGGCACGATCCCGCGATCGATGCCCCCGTACACGGGAAAGCAATTGATATAGGGGATGCGACCGACGCGGAGCATGCGACGTCAGGTTGCGGCGAGCGCCGCGACGTCGCCCTGGTCCGGCACCCCAGCGGACTCGTCGAACGTTCGCAGCACGCGGTAGAACGAATCCCGTTCGGCGGGGACCTTGCCTGAGCCGCGAATGAGAGTCAGCAGCTCGTCGAGGGTCATGCCCTGCGGCGTTTCCGCGCCGACCGCATGATAGATCTTCTCGCGCACGACGGTGCCCTCGATGTCGTTGACCCCGAAATGCAGGGCGATCTGCGACACGGCGGGCGTCACCATGATCCAGTGTGTCTTGATGTGCTCGAAATTGTCGAGGAACAACCGACCGACCGCGAGGTTGCGGAGATCATCGTACCCGGTGCTCGCCACGCCCTGCCGGTTGAGGGTCTTCCCGAGGGCGTTGTCGTCGGGGTGGTACGCGAGCGGGATGTAGGCGAGGAACCCACCCGTTTCGTCCTGCAGGTCGCGCAGCATGGTCAAGTGCTGGATCCGATCGTCGATCGTCTCCACGTGCCCGTAGAGCATCGTGCAATTCGACCGAATGCCGAGGCGGTGCGCCGTGCGGTGCACGTCGATGTAGTCGGCGCCGCCCAGCTTCTTGTCGGCGATGACATCGCGCACGGCGGCACTGAACGTCTCCGCGCCGCCGCCGGGCAGCGTGTCGAGCCCGGCCTCGCGCAGGCGGATGAGGACCTCCTCGCGCGTCAACTTCTCGATGCGGGCGATGTGGGCGATCTCGACGGCGGTCAACGCCTTGATATGCACCTGCGGGTGACGCGCCTTGAGGGCGCGAAACATCGACGCGTAGTACTCGAGGCCGGCCTGCATATCGAGTCCACCGACGATGTGAAACTCGCGCGTGATGGTCCCGTCGGCGCGATCCGACTCGGCGAGCACCTGTTCGAGCGAATAGCGATACGCGCCCGCTTCCTTCGGCAACCGCGCGTACCCGCAAAACACGCAGGTCGTGCGGAGGACGCAGATGTTGGTCGGATTGATGTGCTGGTTGGCGGCAAACGTGACCTGGTCGCCGTGGCGGGCCCGGTTGGCCGCATCGGCCATCGCGCCCACACCCAACAGATCGGGACTGCGAAACAGGACGGCGGCGTCGGTCGCCGTCAGGCGGATCCCCGCCACGAGCTTCTCGGCGATCGGGCGCAGGGCCGGATCGCTCAGTCGGTCGACGTCGAATGGAACGGACACAGGCATCAGGGCGTACTCGGGCACGGGCGCGAAGGATTCGCGCGGGACATCACCGCGATGAACGCCTCGACGGGCCTAGTCGTGCCACCGTCGGAGCGCGAGCGAAACATTGTGGCCGCCGAAGCCGAAGCTGTTCGAGAGCGCAACGTCAATGTCGCGCTTACGCGGCGTATTCGGCGTGTAGTCCAGATCGCACTCGGGATCCGGGGTCTGGTAGTTGATGGTCGGCGGCACCAGACCGTCGCGAATCGCCAGGGCGCAGGCAATAAACTCCACGGAGCCGGCGGCGCCCAGCATATGACCCGTCGCGGATTTGGTCGAACTGACCGAGATGCGTTCTGCATGCTCGCCGAACACGGCCCGGATACCCTTCGACTCGTTGGGGTCGTTGAGGGGCGTTGAGGTCCCGTGGGCATTGATGTACTGCACATCCGCCGGCGAGAGCTGCGCGTCGTTGAGCGCACCGCGCATGGCCCGCTGCAGCCCTTCGTGGGCGTCGGGCTGGCCGGTGAGGTGGTACGCATCGCCCGTGGCCCGGTATCCGACGACTTCGCCATAAATTCGGGCGCCGCGTCGGCGGGCATGTTCGAGTTCTTCCAGCACCACGACGCCGGATCCTTCGCCCATGACGAACCCGTCACGGTCGAGATCAAACGGGCGCGAGGCGGTGGCGGGTGAATCGTTCCGCGTCGACAGTGCCCCCATGTTGGCGAAACCGCCGATGGACATCGGCGTGACCGCCGCTTCCGAGCCGCCGGCCACCATGACGTCCGCATCACCGTACTGGATGATGCGAAACGCATCGCCGATGGCGTGGGCGCTGGACGCACACGCGGAGACCGTCGCGTAGTTGGGTCCCTTCGCCTGCAGACGCATCGAGACGATGCCCGCGGCGATGTCGCCGATGAACATCGGAATGAAAAACGGCGAGATCTTGCCGGGGCCGAGCGTCCGATAGACGTCGTGCTGGTCTTCGAAGCTGCGGATACCCCCGATGCCGCTGCCGATGATGACGCCGATGGACTCCGGTGGCACCGAGCCGGGCGTGATGCCGGCATCGGCCACCGCCTGCAGCGACGCGGCGACCGCGAAGTGCGCATACGGGTCAGCGCGCTTCGCTTCCTTCCGCTCCATGTACGCGAGCGGATCGAACTGCTTCACTTCGCACGCAAAGCGTACCGAGTACTTCGAGGCGTCGAACCGCGTGATGTCCGCCGCCCCGGATGTCCCCGCCAGCAATGCCTGCCAGGTCGTCGCCACGTCGTTCCCGACGGGCGTCACCGCTCCGAGCCCTGTGACGACGACCCGCCGACGCATCAACCCGAGACCTTCGCCTCGAGGTACGCCACCGCGTCACCCACCGTGCGGAGCTTCTCGGCGTCCTCGTCGGGAATATCGATGTTGAATTCCTTCTCGAACTCCATCACGAGCTCCACGATGTCGAGCGAGTCGGCTCCAAGGTCTTCGATGAAGCTCGCCTCAGGCGTGAGCTTCTCGCGCTCTACCCCGAGCTCCTTTTCGATGATGTCCTTGATCTTCGCCGCGTGATCCGACATGGAACGTTTCCTCTAGGTTGAGAAGGTAGAGTTGAAACTTAGCTACATCACCAGACCGCCGTCCACCACGAATACCTGCCCCGTAACATACCGGGAGAGGTCCGATGAGAGGACCGCGACCATGCCCGCGATGTCGTCGGGCGTCCCCAGGCGTTCCAGGGGGATTCCTGCGCTGAGGGTACTGCGCGCTTCCGGCGTCATGGCCGCCGTCATGTCCGTTTCGATGAAGCCGGGTGCAATGACGTTGGCCAGGATGTTCCGCGAGGCCAATTCCTTCGCGATCGACTTGGTCATGCCGATCAAGCCGGCTTTGCTGGCGGCGTAGTTGGCCTGTCCCTTGTTGCCGATCAGGCCGACCACGCTGGCGACGTTGATGATTCGTCCCCAGCGCCGTTTCATCATGCCGCGGGTGGCTGCACGACAGGTCGCGAACGCACCACGCAGATTCGCATTGAGCACCGCGTCCCAGTCGTCGTCCTTGAGACGCATCAGCAGGTTGTCCCTGGTAAGACCCGCATTGTTCACCAGGATGTCCAGCTGGCCGAAATCGCGTTCGACGGCCTCCACCAACGCGGTTGCCTGCGCCGGTTCCGAGAGGTCGGCGACGTATCCTCGCGTCTCGACGCCCGCGACGGCGGCGATGGCCTGCGCCGCTTCGTCGGCCCGCGCCTGATCACGTCCGGTCACGGCGACGCGTGCGCCGGCCATGGCCAGCGTCTCCGCGATCGCACGTCCAATCCCGCGCGTCGAGCCGGTGACGAGTGCCACACGCGTCGTCAAGTCGATGCGCAGCCCCGGCAGGCGATCAGACATTGGCACCGGCCATCTCGAGCAGCTGGTCGACTTCAGCCACCGTACCGCAGGTCGCGGTGCGCAGCTGTGGCGCAATGCGACGGATCAACCCCGTGAGCACATTGCCAGTCCCCAGTTCGACATAGAGCGCCTGGGGATAGGCGACCGCGAGCTGCTGCACCACCGCGGTCCACCGGACGGGAGCGGTCAGCTGCTGCAGCAGCAACGCGCGGGCCCGCACGGCGTCGGTGATCGGCTCGGCGTTCACATTGGCGAACACCGGAAAGCG
>CAZMGX010000155.1:0-5680 GCA_964565915.1 uncultured Gemmatimonas sp. | reverse complement strand
GCGGACGATGGTGGCCGATCTCGCCGATCGGCTGTTCGACGGCAGCCCGAGCGCCCTGGTCTCGCACCTGCTCGATGCCCACGAGGTCGACGCCGACGAGCTCGAGGCGCTGCGTCGGATCGTGGATGCGGCCGCGAGCGCAGCGGACAACCCGTCGACGGCCGGCTGCATGAGGGGCGAGTGAAACGCGCCACTGACCGGCAGGGGCAGGCAGCGCTTGGCACCGGCCGTCTTGCACAGCGCCATGGCGCGTTCGACCCCGGCGACCTCTCCGGACACGACCACCTGCTCGGCGCTGTTGTAGTTGGCCGGCACCACCAGTCCGCTCTCTTGCGTGGCCTGCACGCAGATGTCGTCGATCGACGCGCTGAGGACGCCGAGTACGGCCGCCATCGCCCCCGGCCGTGCGAGCCCCTGTTCGTACATCAACGTGCCGCGCTGCCGCACGACCCGAGCGGCGTCGGCGAGGTCGAACGTGCCGGCGAGATGGTAGGCCGAAAACTCACCGAGCGAGTGGCCTGCGGCCGCACGGACCGATGGGCCGATGGCTTCGCGCACGACGGCCCACACGGCGGCGCTGTGCGCGAGCAAGGCCGGCTGGGCATTGAGCGTGCGCGTGAGTTCGTCAGCCGGCCCGTCGAACGCGAGGGACGACAAGGACGACCCGATGGCATCGTCGACGGCGTGGAAGACGTCACGCGCCGCAGGATATGCCTCGTACAGGTCTTTGCCCATTCCCACGCGCTGCGAGCCCTGGCCCGGCAGCAACACGACTATGTCCATGTTCGGATCGCGAGTTAGACGATGTGGCGGTCGGCGCTCAGAACCGCACGATCAGTGAGCCCCACGTGAAGCCCGCGCCGAAGGCGGCGAACAACACGGTCATCCCTTCCTTCACGCGTCCCTGCTCGATCGCATCATTCAGCGCGATCGGAATCGACGCGGCGGACGTGTTGCCGAACCGGTCAACGTTCACGAACACCTTGTCCATCGAGACACCGGCATGCTTGGCGGTGGCTTCGATGATGCGCACGTTCGCTTGATGCGGGATGAGCAGGTCGATGTCGGCGGCCGTCAGCCGCGCCGCGTCGAGGGCGCGATCGGTGGCTTCCGCCATCGAGCGGACCGCATGCTTGAAGACTTCGCGTCCGGCCATGCGCACGAACTGGCGCCGTCCGTCGAACACCTCGGGCGAGAACGGCTCCGCGCCGCCTCCGGCAGGGCGCCACAGCAATTCGGCCAGCGCCCCGTCGGACCGCATGTACGACGACAGAATGCCCTTCTGTCCACCGCGCGTCCGTCGCAACACCGCCGCGCCCGCGCCGTCGGCGAACAGGATGCAGGTGTTGCGATCCGTCCAATCGACGATCGCGCTGAGCTTCTCGGCGCCGATGACGAGGACCGTATCGGCGCTGCCGCTGGCGATCAGCGACTCCCCGACGATGGCGCCGTACAAAAAGCCCGAGCAGGCGGCGGACAGGTCGAACGCCGCAGCCCGCGTGCAACCGAGCACGGTCTGGATCTCCACGGCCGTTGCCGGCAGGAGATGGTCAGGCGACGCGGTCCCGAGGATGATCGTATCGATCTCACCCGGCTGCACCCCGGCCCGCGCCATCGCCTGACGCGACGCCTCGGCCGAGAGCGATGTCAGCGATTCGCCCTCCGCAGCGATGTGGCGCTGGCGAATCCCGGTGCGCTCGATGATCCAAGCGTCGTTCGTTTCCAGCCCCATCGCCGCGATATCGTCATTGGTGACGATCTTTTTCGGGACCGCGTGCCCCGTGCCCGCAATGTGTGCAAACGGCCGCTTCATGCCGCGCTTCCCTCGCCCGGTGCGTGTCCGTCCGGCAGACTGTCCGCGAGCCGCCGACCGATGTGTTCACTCATCCCCGACTCGTGTGCTCGCACCGCCATTCGCACGGCATTCATCAGCGCGCGTGGCGAGCTGCGACCGTGCGAGATCACCGACACGCCACGCACGCCGAGCAGCGGAGCGCCGCCGTATTCGTCGGCATCGAGTTCGGTGAGAGACGCGCGCAGGGTCTTGGCCTCGAGGCCCGAGACGCGCGCCGCCATCCCGAGGAGCATCGGTGCGATCGCTTCGTAGAACTTGAGCAGCACGTTGCCGGTGAACCCGTCGCAGACGACCACATCGATCGGCCCGCGATCACATGCGCCGCGCGGGATGTCGCGTCCTTCCACGTTGCCGATGAAGTTCACGCCGATCTGCGCAATGCGTTTATGCGCTTCGATCACCGCCGCGTTGCCCTTTTCGGCCTCTTCGCCGATGGAGAGGAGCCCGATGGCCGGGTGCTCTCGGCCCAGGAGATCCCGCGCGTAGACATCCCCGATGCGCGCGAACTGCACGAGCTCTTCGGCGGAACAATCGACGTTGGCGCCACAGTCGAGCACGAGCACGGTTTGCCGCGCGGTCGGGAACACGGTACCGATCGCCGGTCGGGTCAGGCCTGGATGCAACTTGAGCAGCCGGAGCGACGCGGCCATCTGCGCGCCGGTGTTGCCGGCGGACACGAAGCCGTGCGCCAAGCCGTCGGCCACGCGCTTGACGCCCAGCACCATGGAACTGTTCGTCTTGGCACGGAGCGCGACGGACGGCTTGTCCGTCATCTCGATGACGTCGGGCGCGTCGACGATGCTCAGTCGCGCGCGCTGCTCGGCGTACGCGGAGAGCTCTCCGGTCAGGAGCGCGTCCAACTGCGCCTCGATGACCGAAGTGCGTCCAATCAGTTCGATGTCATGCGCCGCCGAGAGCTCGGCCAACGCGAGGAGTGAGCCCGCGATGGGAGCCCGGGGGGCAAAGTCCCCCCCCATGGCATCCACGGCGATGCGCGCCAACGCTTACGCTTCCTGCGCGGTGACTCGCTGCTCGCCCGCGTAGAACCCGCACTCGGCGCAAACGCGGTGCGGACGCTTCATCGTGCCGCACTGCGGGCACGTCTGGATGACGATCGCGGGCGCAGTCTTGTGCGTGTTGCGGGCACGCTTGCGTCGCTTCGAGGTACGGCGCTTGGGTACGGCCATGGGAACGAGACCTGAACGTTCGAGACAGAAAAAACCGTCAGGCACCGTGGCTGCGCGCATCGCGCAGCCCGGCCCAACGGGCATCGGGAGCCGGCGCACAGGTGCATGCGTCGGTATTACGATCGGCACCACACGTCGGACACAACCCTTTGCAGTCTTCGCGACAGAGCGCGAAGGCCGGCACCGCGAGCAACCACTCTTCGCGCACGGCCGGTCGCAGATCCAGCTCGCGGGCGCCGGCCGGGATCAGGACGACATCATCCTCGTCCGCCTCGTCAACACCCGCTTGCACGAACAGCAGCTGCATCGGTTCCGACACCGTCAGTTCCACGTCAGTCAGACACCGACGGCACGTGGCCGAGACGGCACCGTCCAACGTACCACTGAGGAAAAACCGCCCGGACCCAGCGGCGGAGAGTCGACCCTGCACCAGCACACCTGTGCCGAGCGGACGTCGGTCGTCCGCCCCCCACACCGGATCAGCCACGTCGAGCGTTCCATCAACGCCTTCGGCGCGGGTTTCCAGACTCCGGATGTCGAAGCACAGCATAGCCGTCAAAGCTAGAACGACGGGCCGAACCACACAAGGGTCGCGGATGGGAAATTCCCTGCCCGCCCGCGCCTCAAGTAGCGTCCGGATGCAGAGTTACGCCCAGCGGGCGCCGCGGCCCGTCAGCCGGCGATCACGTCACCCGCGGCGAAGAAAAAGCCCGCCTCGCGTTCGGCGTTCTCATCGGAATCCGAGGCATGAATGGCGTTCCGGCCCTTCGACTCGGCGTACAGCTTGCGCACGGTGCCCTCGGCCGCTTCCGCCGGGTCGGTCGCACCGATCACCGTCCGCAGCGTCGCGACGGCATCGTCCCGCTCGAGGATGAGCGGCATGCACGGCCCGCTGGTCATGAACTCGACCAGTTCACCGAAGAAACCGCGCTCGCGATGCACGGCGTAGAACTCGCCCGCCTGCGCGGTCGTGAGGTGCAGCACGCGGGCCGCCTTGATGCGAAAGCCGGCCTGCTCGAGCAGGGCCACGATGAGGCCGGCTTTCCCGGCGCCGAAGGCGTCCGGCTTGATGATCGTCAGGGTACGGTGTCCGGCCATGGTCAGGATCCTATCAATTTGCGAACGATGTCTCCGCGCGTCAGAAAACCCACCAGTCGGTCTTCCTTCACCACGGGCACGCGATCGACGTCCTTGTTGAGTAGCAGCGAGGCGACTTCCGCCAGCGGCTGTTCCGGCGCCACGCACAGCACCTGACGCGTCATGATGTCGCGCACGGTGCGGCGAGCGGCGGCGGGCGGCAGCGAGGCCACCCCCCCGGCGCGCGGAAGATAATGACTCAGGAGGTCCCGCAGCAGTTCACGCTCGCTGAGCATGCCAAGGACGCGGTTTTCCTCGTCCACGACCGGGAGTCCCCCCACGCCGGCGCGCAGCATGTCCAGCACGGCACTGCGAAGCGGCGCGTCGGGGCCGACCGTGCGGGGGCGCTCCGTCATCAGATCCCGCACGGTGAGCTGGGGCGGAATCTCCACCAGCCACGGAGCGGCCGACACGAACGCCGCCGCGTTCTCGACGTGCAACAGGGCGGTGACGTGGGCCGGCTTTGCCAGAACTCGGGCGATGGCGCTGACGACTTGCAGGTGCCTCGCCATCTGGGTCGGGGGCGCGGCGACGAGTACGACCAGTCGCGCGCACTGCTGCTCGTCGTCATCGAGGCCACGACAGAGCGCCCGCGGTGTCACGCCGATCGCCACCGCCAGCTCCCGCATCGCATCGGAGCGGTAATGCAGGATGAAGGCACGATCGGCGAGGCCCACGATATCCTCGGGACGGGCCTCCTCGACCCGTTCACGCAAACGGTCCAGGTCGATCAGCACCAGATCGTCGGCCAGGCACTGCGCCAGTTCGAGACCCGCGTCCGCGAGGGTCGATGCCTCCAGAGGCAGACGCAACCGCGAGGGACGCAACACATCGGACAGCAATCGCATGGAGACTGTTTTCCAGAGGGACGGGACCTGCGTACGGAGCCAACGCCGTCGTACGCAGGTCCGCGTCCCGTCAGGCGCGGCGCATCAGTGGTGGTGACGCGCCCTGAGACATTACGACAACCGCGCGCGAATCAGGTCGACGAAATCGACCGGTCGCTGCGCCACGCCCATCCCGGCCGCGTGGAACGCCTCGATCTTCTCGGCCGCCGTACCCGCCGATCCGGAAATGATCGCGCCGGCATGTCCCATTCGCCGCCCTGGTGGAGCGGTCTGTCCGGCGATGAATCCGACGACGGGCTTGGTCATGTGCGCCTTGACGAACGCCGCCGCTTCCTGCTCGTCGGTGCCGCCGATTTCGCCCATCATCGCCACGGCCTTCGTGTGCGGGTCCGCTTCGAACGCGGCGAGACAATCGATGAAGTTGGTGCCGTTGATCGGGTCACCACCAATGCCGACGCACGAACTCTGGCCGATCCCGGCCTTCGTGAGCTGGTTGACGATCTCATAGGTCAGGGTTCCCGACCGCGATACCACGCCCACGTTGCCCGGCAGGCAAATACGTCCCGGGATGATGCCCACTTTCGATTGCCCGGGGGTGATGAGGCCGGGGCAGTTCGGCCCCAACAGGCGCGCGCCGGGGGGGCGCCGCCGCC
>CAZMGX010000154.1:4477-10747 GCA_964565915.1 uncultured Gemmatimonas sp. | reverse complement strand
AGAACGGCAACACGCCGATCAACACATCGTCCTCCTCCAGCATCGTCGCCGGGCCGCGCATCTGACAGAGGTTGGCCACCAGGTTGCGGTGCGTCAGCATGACGCCCTTGGGAATGCCCGAGGTGCCACTCGAGTACGGGAGCGCGACCACATCGGTCGCTGGATCGATGTCGACCGTGGGCGGCGCATCACCGTGCGCGAACAACTCAGCGTACGCGACGGCGCCCGGATGCTCGCCAAACACCACGATCTCTCGCACCATACTGGCCAGCCGCGAGGCCGCTTCGCACTTCTCGTACAGTTCGGGGATCGTGACCAGCAGGATCGCCTCGGAGTCGGCGAACTGCGCGCCGATCTCCTCGGCCGTCGCGATCGGATTTACGGTAGAGCAGATGGCACCGATCGAGGCGACCGCGTAGAAGACGACGGCAAAATCCGGGGTGTTCGGGCTCACGAGTCCGACGACATCGCCTTTGCGTACGCCGCGCGCCGTGAGCCCAGCCGCGACCTGACGGATCGCGCGCGCCAAGCCCGCGTAGGTGTATGAGCGGCCAGTGATGCCGCAGATGATGGCCGTCTTGTCCGGAATATCCGCCGCGCGCTGGAGGACATAGGGGACAAGAGCCGTCGACGGAATCTCGACGTCGGGATACGGACTACGGATGATCATGGCGACTCCGGCGGGACGTGGGCGGAGTGAGGCAAGACTGCGAAACTACGGAGCGACGCTGGGCGGCGCCAGCACGAACTCCATCGAGAGCAGGCGCGGCAACGCGCCATCCGGTGCGGTCGGCTCCACCCACTCGCCGAGATGCACGAGTCGGAAGCCGCAGGCGATCGCCGCATTGAGATAGTCGGCGACGGCATGGGTGAACGCCGGCACGTGGACCGTCTCGCCGTCATCAGCGGTGAAATGTGCCTGCCCGCCGCGCCACTGCCGAAACGGATGCAGTTCACAGCACGCGAGGACGCCTCCCGACCGCAGCACTCGTGCACATTCGGAGAGCACCGGTCCCAGGTGCTCCACGTGCTCCAATACCAGGTTACCAACGACGAGATCGGCGGCGCCAGACGCGATGGGCCACGGCTCACGAATGTCGTGCACGACGAACGCCGCGCCGGGAACGCGCGACCGCGCCCGCGACAGCATGCCGATGGAGTAGTCGAGACAAAGCAAGCGGCCGGCCCGCGCGGCCAGCCACTCGGAATTCTTTCCCGTTCCGGCGCCGAACTCGATCACCGTCGCACCATCCACCGGCAGTGCGCGCTGCCGCAGGATCACGGCATCGAGATCTCGCGTGGCATTCTGATCGTGATCGTAGGACGCCGACCAGCGATCGTAGGCCTGTACGATCGGATCAATCCGACGCGCATCGGGCGCACCTTTCGGCTTCCCCATCGCCGGAATCCCGCCAATCCCACCTGCCTCAGAGTTTCTTGAGCGCCGCCGCGCTGGCGGCGATGGACATGAGCGGGTCGGTCGGCTGATCGTGTTCGATGAACCAGTGCTGCAAGCCCGCTTTCCGACCGGCGGTGAGGATGGTCTTGAAGTCGATCGTCCCCGCGCCGACGTCCATCATGGCACGCGTGGGCGCCGGCCCGGCGTCCTTCACGTGACAGCACACGAAGCGCTTCGGATGCGCGGCAATCATCGCCAACGGATCCTGTCCGGCCTTCACGGCCCAGTACAGGTCGAGCTCGAAGTCCACCAGCGCCGGGTCCGTATTCGCCAGCAGAATCGACAGACCGTTGGTGCCACCATCCAGCGGCGCAAACTCGAAGTCGTGATTGTGATAGCCCATGCGCAACCCGGCGGCCTTGGCGAGTACGCCGCCGCTGTTCAGCCGATCCGCCAGCCGTTTGAAGCCATCGGCACTGCGATAGTCACGACCGATGGACGGAACGATCACCCATCTCTGCCCCATCGACTTCGACATCGCGAAGTGCGGCTCCCATTCGGCATCGGTGCCCGGCAGCCCCACGTGAGTCGACGGCGAATTGAGTCCGTGGCGCTTCATGGTCTCGCGCCACCACTCGGCCGGCTTGTTGTAGTAGCCCGCAAACTCGAGTTCCGTGATGCCGGCGGCAGCGACGGCGGCGATCGTCCCCTCGAGGTCCTTGGTCATGGCCGAGCGCACCGTGTAGAGTTGCAGACCAATACGATCGATGCGCCGAGCGGGCGCAGGGTGGGCCGATGCCAGGTGCGGCAACAAGCTTCCGCCGGCGACGCCAGCGGCAAGCAGCTGCAGCGCGGCGCGGCGTGAGAGAGGCGTGGTCGTCGACATGCGTCAATCCTCGGAGGTGGCCAACTGCGTGAGTGCGTCACCGGTGACGCGGTAGACCGTCCATTCATCCTGCGGTCGGGCTCCCAGCTTTTGGTAGAATCCGATCGCATCCTCATTCCAGTCCAGCACCGACCACTCCAGGCGCCCGCACTCGCGGTCGACGGCCAGCTGCGCCAAATGGCGTAGCAAGGCGCGGCCAATGCCATGCCCACGGTGTTCGGGTCGCACGTAGAGATCTTCGAGATAGATCCCCGGCCGCGCCAGGAAGGTCGAGAAGTTGTGAAAGAACAGGGCAAAGCCAACGGGCTCGCCGTCCCGCTCGGCAATCACGACCTCGGCGTACGGCCGCGGGCCAAACAGCGATGTGCGAAGGAGGTCGTCGGTCGCGACACATTCGTGCCGGAGGCGCTCGTACTCGGCCAGCCCCTCGATCAACGACCGGATCAGCGAGACGTCGTCACGCGTCGCGGCGCGCACCGTGGTGTTCATCGCGACGCGTTCACCGACGCTGCCGGTGGGTCCAGCCGCGCCCGCGCACCAGGACCGACTCGTACTGCTGTGACTGCACACGCACTTCCGGCACCAGATCGAGCGCCATGCGAGCGACTACCAACTCGCTGACGGTGGGGATCCCCTGCTCCATCGATTCAAGAGTCCATGACGTGCCACTGACCGGCACGGTGAGCGTCCGAATGGGTGGCGTCGACCGGCCATGTCCCAGTTCGCGCATGCCGTCGGTGGACATCTGAATCAACGAATCGCCGCCGACCACCGCGCGCGACGGCGTACCCGGCACCGGCAGGAACCACACTTCGATGAACTGCCCCTGTGGCAGTGGAATCGGAATGAACTCATGGCGACCGGCACCCGGCAACGGTGCCGCCAGTCCACGCAGCAATGCACGTGCCGTCCCGTTCACGCGCGCCGTATCCACTCGATCCGTGGTCAGCATCTTGCGCGACCCGCGCAACGCGTACTGCAGCTTCACATCGATCGTGCCGTCCCGCAGGGTGCCAAACACCCCACGCCACTCGGCGCCCTGACGGATGCACGTCAGCGACCAATCCCGCGGCACCATGCCCAGCAAACCGGCGCGCAGTCCATTGACGGTCTCCTGCATGCAGCGGAGGTATCCCATCGCGTCGGTCGCGCGCGCGTCGCGCTCGGCGAAGAGCCCGTCGTAGGTCGTCGGAATCTTCGGCGTCTTGGGCAGCTTCGACAGGTCCGGGGCTCCCGGAGGACCTTGACCCGCCGGCGGCGCGGTACGCGCGGTGGCGCCCTGCGCGCCGAGCGCCGCTACGCAGCAGAACACGCAGCAGAACACGCTGCACGCCATGCTGCACAACATGCGGCCAAACACACTGAGGGACCGCCGGGGGGATGTCGCGAGGCGGAACGGAGGGAAACGAAAGGTCATCCGGGAATCTACTACGAGGGAGCGCCCCTTCAGGGCTACCGGGGGGCGCCGACCAAGGCGTGTGCCGGTGCGGGATCCCCGTCGACAGCGAGGGCGACGACGGCGCGACCACAGAGCGCCCCGATCACATTGCCCGTCCCGCTGTACGCACCGATCGCGAACACGCCGTCGCGCACTTGTTGGAGCACCGGCAGGCCGGTGTCTGAATAGGCCGCACACGCCGCCCACCGATGTGTGACGGGCGCCGTCACCCCGAGCTCGTTGCGCAAGAACGACTCGAGCATGGATTGCACGGGTTCGGTCGGAACCGCGAGGTGACTCCACTCGGCGTCACCGGCCTTGTCTCGAAAACCGCCGATCGCGATGGACCCGTCGGGGGTTTGCTGCCAATACTCGTAGCCCTCGCGATAGTACATCGGACATGACACGAGGCGCTCAGTCGTCGGTGCGGTGGCCAACATCTGGAGACGCGCCGTACGTACGCGCCCCGCAAGTTCCGGCAGGATACGTTCGAGATGCCCGTCAACCGCCACGATCACGCGTTGCGCAAACACCGTTCCCTGCGGCGTCACGACGCGGGTGCCGTCCAACGCGAGCACCGGCGTGCGCGCGAACAGGTGCGCGCCGTTGGCGATGGCCTTCGTGGCGAGGATGCGGCATCGGGCCAACGGGTTGAAGGACGCGTCCACCGGGATGAACAACCCGATCCCGTCCTCGTCCTCCCGCCATTCGTACGCCAGCCCATCGGCGTGCATCGCGGCCATCTGCACGCGACAGTCTTCGATCTCCCACGGTGACGCCGCGACGCGGCGCGAGCCGGTAAAGCGCACCGTACCGGGAGCGGCGTCGGCAATGCGATGGATCTCGCGCAACGTCGCCGAGTAGATGGCCAGCGCACGCTCGCGCCCATGCAGGCGCACGGCATCGTGATAGAAATCGTAGGCGCCGGCCAGCAGGAAGCCGCCATTACGTCCGGCTGCACCCGCCGCCACATCGTTCGCATCGATCCCGACGACGGGCTCGCCGCGGGCGAGCAACTCCTCGACCACCGTCAGTCCGGATCCGCCCAGACCGATAACGCATGTGCCGGTTTCGACATCGCCGGCCAGCGTCCTTGGAGGCTGCCACGTGCCATCGTCCCACACCGGGACGTTGGCCGGGACGCCACTGAGCACGTCTGGGGGGACGTTGCCGTCGGCCCTTCCGTTCATCATGACCGCGTCTGGGTCGAGCCTGCGAACACCGGCACGCGAATCACCGCGGTGGCAGTCGCGTTGCGTGCGGTGGTGACGCCGACTCGTCGGTGCCCCCCGCCGGCGCGATGCGGTACAGCCCGTTGCGCTCGGCGAGGACGCCGACGGCGGCGTCAATCAGGGGATCACGGTCGCGATCATACGACGACGGCTCCCAGGCGAGTGCCATATGGGGCGCGATCCCGCGCCACTCGATCGGCTGCCGGTCGGGGCCAAACTCGATCCATTGCGGCACCGTGTATGACCAGCCTCCACCCAGCGCGAAGGTGGCCGGGTTTCCGGACGCCCCACCCGTGGTATCGCCGATGACGGTGACGTTCGGTAACGTGCGCATCGCGGCGATGAAACTCTCGGTCGCACTGAAGCCTGCTCGGCCGCTGATCACCACCACGGGCCGCAAGTATTGCCACGGTCCGCGTGGCGCGATGGTTCGCGCGGTCAGGGCATCGAGATCGTCATGGGCCGGTCCATTGCGCACCTGCACGTAGGACGCGGCAAAGCTGCGGCCGGTGAATCGCGACGCAAACGCGAGGGCCGTCGCGTCGCTGCCGCCGCCGTTGGTGCGCAGGTCGATGATGAGGCCCGGCAGCTCCCGCATCCGCGCCATGGCGAGATCGAGCGTCGCGACATCGACCGCCCCGCGCCAACTGCCGAGGAAGAGGTAGCCATAGCCACCGACATTGGCGTCGCCGAGGTCGGTGGCGCGTTGCACATACCCGGCGCCTTGCAGCGCGCGTCGCCAGCGGGCTTCGTCGAAATTGGGGACATGCGACGGACGGAAGGTGGGCAACGCCTGCCCGCGCGGATCCACGAACCAGATGTGCAGGTCTTTCAGGGGCTCGAGCATCTCGGCGACCACCGAGATCAGCTCGGCCTGCGAGCGAGCGCGCACGGCCCGTTCGCGGTACTGTGCACGCTGCGCTCGCCAGTCGACGCCCTTGTAGTCGAACGACGGATACAGGGCATCGAATCGCTCCCAGAGCCCATCGAACTGGGCAATGAACGACGTCGGACGGGCCGCGGTCGCGGCAACACGCGTTGCCCCGGTCGTGGGGACACACGACACGGACAGGCCCGCGAGCAGCATCGCGGCCGCGCCGAGAAACGCGGCCCGTCGAGCGACCACAACCATGTGTGAAGTACCACGGAGGAGGGATCCGGTGGGACGCGTCGTTACGTGCGTCGCACGCGCGCGCCCTGAGCCCGTCGAGGCGCCCGCGGACGCCGGTCGACGATCACACCGGAGGTCACAGCACTACGTCAGCAAGGATGGCGAGGAAGGTTACCCCGGCAACCTGAAGGTCACAGCCGTCTA
>CAZMGX010000154.1:0-4467 GCA_964565915.1 uncultured Gemmatimonas sp. | reverse complement strand
AGCAAGGATGGCGAACGGAGCAGCGCCGGTCCAGCGGGTGGGACGAAAACGACACCGGCGCGCTCGACATCAGGACGGCCCGTCGATTCCCAACGCAACCTGACGAGCCAGCACGGCGAGGTCGGGGGACGCCTGTACCGCGTCGAAGAACAACCGTTGGAAGGCGTCCCCCTCCTGATCCGCCCGCAGGAGCCCCCGCGCCCGATCCAGGAGGGCGCGCGCCTCGGCCGTCCCGAGGACGGATTTCTTGTCGGTGGTGCGCTCGTCGATCAGGAGCACCAGCTGTGCCATGGGGCGCAGCCAGTCGAACCACGGGTCCGAAATGACCAGCTGCAGAAACGCACTGTTGTTGGCGATTCGGCCCCGCACCTTCTCGTATCGGGCCCGTTCGGTTGCGAGCAAGGCACGATGGACGCGCAGCAGGTCGTTGCGCGCCCGCTCCAGGCGCGCCAGATCGGTCGCGGTCGCGGGCAGTTCAGGAAGCGGGGGCAGATCCGGACGTTCCGGAGGTGTGGCGTCGGTCATAGGGTCAGATAGGTCGTGCGAGGTCAGGGCGACCCGGTTCGGCGCGAGACGCGCCCGCGCGGGCCGGATGGTGTCGAAACTGAACCACCACCAGACACTGGACAAGCGTTTGCCCACGGTGCTGCGTAGAGGGTTCGAAGTGATTTCGGGAGCGGCCGACCCGCCGCGTCCCCTTGCTCTCGAGACTGAGGCCGTCCGATGTCCATTGTTCGTACCCGCCAGATCGTCCCGCGTTACCTCCTCGTCACCGGCACGCTGGCGGCGCTGCAGACGGCGCTGCAGCTGACCACCGCTACGGCGGTTGCCGCCCAGAATCGTGCCCCGGCCGGGGCTACGTCGACCAACGGATCGTCCACCGACCCGATTGCCGCCGAAGGCTATATCGCGCCGCCGGAAGCCTTGGCCCGATTGATCGCGGCGCCTCGGGAGACGAACGTTTCGTTCACGACTCCGAGCCCCGGTGCGCGCAAGTTCTTCGTGCGATCGGTCAGCGATGGCCTGCCGTCACTGCAGCTGGTTGGCAAGGCGCACCACAATCTGGGTGGCCTCCAGATCGATCAGGCGGGGAACCGCGAGCGCGGGATGACAATGCGCAGTGCGGCGGGGCTCGAGATCACCGAGTGGGAATCCGGTCGCAAGACGCCGGTGGCGATCCCTGCGGGTGCCCGCGTGTCCGGCGCGACGTGGTCACCCGACGGCGCAACGATCGCGTTCCTCGCGCTCTTCCCCGATGCCACCCACATCTACCTGGCCGACCCGATGACCGGCAAGTCGCGCCCGCTGACGACGCGGTCGCTCCTCGCCACGGCGGTGACGAACATCGAGTGGACGGCCGACAGCAAGTCGATCGTGACGGTGCTGGTGCCCGACGGACGCGGCGCCGAACCACGCGAGCCGGCGCTGGCGCCGGGACCGATGGTGCGCACCAACGAGAACAACAAGCTCAAGACGCGCACCTACGCCGACCTCGTGATGACGCCGCACGAGAAGACCCTGCTCGAGTACCACACGACGGGGCAGCTGGCGGTGATCGACGTCAAGACGCGCGCCATCCGCAAGGTCGGAGCGCCCGGCCTGCTGCGCGCGATCGATCCGTCACCCGATGGTCAGTACTTCCGCGCCACGTACGTCGAGAAGCCCTTCTCGTATGTGCTGCCCGTGTCGGCCTAGGGCACGACCGAGGTGATCCTCGATGGTACCGGCAAGGTGCTGCGCGAACTGACCAAGCGTCCTTTGCGCGAAGGTGAGGAACCGGTCGATCCCGCTGATCCGCGTCCGGCGGTGCCGGCTGGCGGCCCCGGCGGCGCTGCGCGGGCGGCTGCGGATACTGGTAAGCGCAACGTGGCCTGGCACCCGTATGCGGGCGGATTGCTCTATGCGCAAATCGCGCCGGCCGCTGGCGCAACACGGGCCGATTCGGCCGCCGCCGCGCGCCGCCCCGATCGTCTGATGCACTGGAAAGCGCCGTTCGACTCTAGCAGCGCCACCTCGATCTACGAAACGCCCAACCGCATCAGCGCGGTGCGATTCAGCGATAACGGTCGCATCATGTTCGTCAGTGAGACCGGCGCGGCCGGTGCGTTCGAACAGGCCATCATGCTCGACGAGCAGAACGCGAAGTTCACCGTGATTGCACCACGCCCGCGTGGGCGCGGCGCCGATTCCACCGCCGGACGTGGTGCGGCTCCGCCGGTGGCTGGCGGATTCGGCGGCCGGGGAGGCGGTGGTGCCTCGTTGCTGGTGACGCGACCCGGCAGCCGCGGTGCCCCGGTCGTCGTCGTGTCCACGGATGGGAAGTCGGTCTTCACGCAGGGCAGCAACAACGACTCCACCGCGGGACGGATGCCGAAAGTATACGTCGAGCGCATCGACATCCGCAGCGGCGCGCGGACCCGCATCTACGAAAGCGCCGGCGATGTGGTCGAGACGATCTCAGCGCCACTCGACGACAACTTTGCCCGCGCCATCGTACAGCGGGAGTCCCCGACGATGGTGCCGCAGTCGTACGTGCTGGATATCGCCTCGAAGCAGGCGAAGGCGCTGACCAGCAACCGCGACCTGATGCCCGAGATCTCGGGCGCTGTCAAGCGCACCGTGCAGGCGCGTCGTGCAGACGGCTACACCTTCAACGTCAAGGTCACGCTGCCCGCCGACTACAAGGACGGCACCCGGCTGCCCGCGATGTTCTGGTTCTATCCGCGCGAGTATGACAATCAGGCGGCGTATGATCGGTCGCTGACGACCGGCGGCGCGGCGGCCAATCGTTTCCCGACGTTCGGCCCCCGCTCGTTGTCGTTCCTCGTCACGCAAGGGTATGCCGTCGTCGAACCCGATGCCCCGATCTTCGCCAGCGAAGGCCAGCTGCCGAACGACAACTATGTCGTCGACCTGCGCAACAACCTGAGCGCCGTCATCGACGCGCTCGACACGCTGCGCATCATCGACCGCCATCGCCTTGGCATCGGTGGTCACTCGTATGGGGCCTTCAGCACCGTGAACGCCATGGTGCACACCCCATTCTTCAAGGCCGGCATCGCCGGCGATGGGGCCTACAATCGCACCCTCACGCCCAACGGCTTCCAGAGCGAACGGCGTGACTTGTGGCAGGGACGCCAAACGTATCTCGAGATGTCCCCGTTCCTGTTTGCGGATCAGTTGAACGGCGCCCTGCTGCTGTACCACAGCAGCGAAGACCAGAACGTCGGCACTGATCCGATCAACTCGACGAAGCTGTTCCACGCGTTGCAGGGACTGGGCAAGACCACGGCCTTGTACATGTATCCGTATGAGGATCACGGACCGATCGCGAAGGAAACGGTGCTCGACCAGTGGGCGCGCTGGGTGGCGTGGCTCGACAAATACGTCAAGAACGCCAACGCCAAGAAGGGTGACAAAATCACATCGATGCAGTAGCCGTCGCTGGGGCCACCGCGCGGCCATACACGCGCTGTGGTGGGTGGTCGCTGGGCTCGCGCCGATGCAGGCGCGGGCCCAGTTGTCGTCGGGAACGTCGTCCGGGAGCGGTTCGGCCAGCGTCACGCGCGACAGCGCGATCGTGACCAACCCGCGCACCACGCCCACGCCGTTGGCTCCACCCTTCCGCGGTGGTCCACTGGTGACGGGGGTGAACGTGTGGGCTGGCACGGCGCTTTCGATTCGCACCGCCTCGAACAACGAGCAATTCGACGGCGCAGCGTTCCGCATGATGGGGGTGCAGTTCTCACGCACCCTCTTCGTGCGCGGCGGTGTCCAGTTTTCCTGGCTGGTGGAGGTTCTGCCGGCCATCGTCGCCACCGTTGGCGCCCCGGAGAATCGCCTGCCGACGCCAACGAGGGCGCCGGAGATCTACCGCGACCCCGCGCGGCTGGCCCGATACACGCTGCACGATGTGTACGGAGTCGGACTGGCACCGCTGGGCGCCGAGATGACCAAGCCACTGTCGCGCAACCTGTCGGCGATGTTCAACGTGACCGCGGGCGGGGCGTTCTTCAACGCCGTCATTCCGTACGGCAAGGCGACGCAAGCGAATTTCACCGTCGCGCCAGCAATCGGTTTCGAGTGGCAAGTCGCGCGAGGCTACGCGCTGTCGTCAGGCTACACCCTGCATCATTTGTCGAACGCGAGCTTCGGCGATTCGAATCCGGGGCTCAACTCGCATTTGCTCTTCGTGCGGCTGGCGCGGGCACGCTTTCGCTGAACTGCCCGGGTCATGGGGAAATCGGCCGCCACGCGCCGAAGGACTTCAGCGGGCCTACATGCCGCATGAATGAACCGCAGGGAGCACAGGGGGCGCCCCCTGCGGTTCAATTCGTTTATCCGATCGGCTTGACCTTGGCCGGCTTGGTTCCGTTCAACTGTGGACGCGGCCCGTTGCCGACTTCCACCGTCAATGCCTTGATGTAGTTGGTGATTTTGGCGTAGTGCGGATAATCGATGAACTCC
>CAZMGX010000153.1:0-10807 GCA_964565915.1 uncultured Gemmatimonas sp. | reverse complement strand
AGTGAGTAGGGAGTAGTGAGTATGGAGAGACGCTCTCTCTCGTTACTCACTACTCCCTACTCACTACCCTCTACTCGTTACTCTCTGTTGCTCCCCTGCTCCCTACTCACCCTACTCGCCCGCAGTTCAAACCTGCTTGGCTATTTCGATCTGGCGTCCGACGTGGCCGATGACGAAGCCACCATCGTCGGATGAGGAGAAGTAAATGCGCAGGCCCGTATCGGGGTTGCTGCCGCGGCGGAGTTGGTCGGGGCATTCGATCTCCGACGACCCGTCGGGGAACACATACGGGGTCTTGTAGGCGGAGTCGGTTGAGCCCGGGGTGTAGTCGACGCCAAGGTCGGCGAAGACCTCCGACAACGGACGGCTGAGGGCACGATCCTGACGACGACGGCCGACTTCGCCGAGCGCCTTCAAGTACTTCCAGGCGGTGTCGGGGTCGGGGAACTCCGAGTCCTTCGCGGAGCTGAACGCGGTTGGCAGCAGGCGCAGCGCATCGGCATACATGGCCTGCGCGCGTTCGACGGCTTCCAGCACCGATTCCGGCGCGTCACTGGCCGGCTTGGAGATGGGCTGCCGTTCCTTGAGCGCCGCGAGCGTGGTGCGGAGCGACCGAGTCAACGCGCGCTCGGTCTCGAGAGACTGCCGCGCCTCGTTCAAGCGTTCGCGCACGCGCATCAGTTCACCTTCCGACTGCTTCAGCGCCTCTTCGAAGTCTCGGACCAACGTGACGAGTTGCGAGCGATCCAGTTCCGAGCCGGATTCGGCGGCGGCGAGTGCCTCGGTGGCGTCGGGGCGCTTGCCGTAGGCTGACGCACGCGCATCGCGCATCTTCTCGATGATCGCGGAGTCGGACATCGGGCGCTGCACCGACACCTCGGCGAGGCGCTGCACCAGTCGACGACGTTCGCCGGGCAGCGCGAGCGCGCGGGCCAGCACCAGGGGGTGCTGGAACGGGTCGGCCTCGAGATGGAATCCCGGCAGGTAGGCTCGGGCCGATCCGAGGAACACCGAGCGAGCATGGCCGCCAACGGCGTCGGACAGCGCGAAGGTGTCGGCGTGTCGCAGCATGAAGCACAAGCCGAGTCCGAAGACCTCGCTGGCGAATTGCTCGGGTGGCAGGACGTAGCCACCATCGGGCAATTCCGTGAGCAGCAGGACGGGCATGGTGCGCGCCGGATCGCACAGCACGAACCGCACGAACGCGTCGAGCGTACCGGCCTCGAGTTGCGTGGGGACGCGCTGCAGCGGTCCGTCGCTGGACACGAGCGTGAACGGAACGTCGAGCTCGGATAGCAGTCGCGGCGGGCGCACCGGCGGCGGTGCGCCGTTGCCGGCTCCGCCTTCCGTGCCGACGCGGATGTAGAGCTGGCGGTGCATGCTGCCATTCGCCGTCGGGGTCGTCACATAGGTGACGTGCGTCGACCATTGCAATCCGCGATCGAGCGGATCTGGCGCATGCACCACGATGTCCGCGAGCGCGGAGCCGTTGTGGGCGAAGGGCGCCCAGCGCAGGATGCGACCGCCGTCGAGGGTATGGTTCGACGGCGTGTCCCAGCTCAGTTGTTGACTTGAGTCGAGTCCCAACCAGGCGACACAAGCATCAAGGAAAGCGGCATCCGCATTGGTGGCGCTGCTGCGGGGAACCAGATCGAAGTGAAGCGCAAGGCGTGGTTGCACGGCGGTGTTGATTGGCATTGTTCCAGCTCTTCCGTCAGAGACAAAAGAGAGCGAGACTAACGGTCCATGCGAATCCTGCTTCAACGGGTCAGTAAAGCTGAAGTTCGAATCCGCGCGGGGGCGCCGATGGATGCACCCCGCGTCTCAGGGCGCATCGGTACCGGCTATGTCGTGTTGGTGGGAATTACGCATACTGATACGACGGCGGAAGTTGACTGGATGGTTGACAAGATCCTGTCACTCCGTTTGTTCCCCGATGCGCACGGCCGCATGAACGAGGATCTCCGTGAGCACGAAGGTGGGCTGCTCGTGGTCTCACAGTTCACTTTGTACGGTGATGCGCGCAAGGGTCGGCGGCCCAGCTTCATGGACGCCGCGCCACCAAATATAGCTGAAGCGCTATACATGCAACTGATCGCGCGGCTTCGCGACCGCGGCCTGCTCGTCGAGACCGGCGAGTTCGGCGCGCACATGGATGTCGAGCTGACGAACGACGGGCCGGTCACGCTATGGCTCGAGCGCGAGGCACGCGCCCGCGATGCATCGGAGGATGCAGGCCAAAGCGCCTGAGCTTGTCACCCGAGTGTCAACCAAACCCGACGCTGCATGTAGTCCGATCGGCGACCAAACGGTCCGTTTATCAAAATCCCGATACAACATGTCTCCAATTACTTGGCGCGGGCGACGCGCCGTCATGGTGCTCTGGGCCACACTCGTCCTCGCTCCGGCAAGCCACTCGCAGCCGACGCGCCATCGAATCGTCCCGACACCGACACTTCAGCGGGTCGTCGACCCCGGCGCACTGCCGCCAGTCGCAGTCACAACGCTGCCTCATCATCGTACTGACGCAAACGACTCCAGCAACGTTGAAGCTCGATGGCGCAACGCGGCCGCCGCTTGGGACGCGGGCGCCTACCTCGCCGCACTGGATTCGTTTCACGTCCTCCTCCGCGGAGAAGACAGCACCCACGTCGTCGAACGTATCGCGCTCCTGACCGGCGAGAGGTGGGCCACGTCACTGATCGCCGAGAATGCGCGCGCCCCGCGCTGGTCGCCTGATGGGCGGTGGATCGCCATGGAAATTGGTGTCGCCGCCAGTCGTGTGACGCGGCTCATGACGCCCGGGGTCACGCCGCGCGCCATCGTCGACGTGAAGGGCGGCGCCCTCGTGTTTTCACCTGATGGCCGACGTGCCGCCTACGTGACTAGCCGCGGCGCGACCGACGACGTGATCGAACGCGATCTCACCGACGGCACCGAGCGCACCCGATCCTCCGGCACACTCCGCGTCGCGCAGCTCGCCTACTCCATCGATGGATCGACGCTCTTCGTGATTGGGGCCAATGCCACGGCCACACGAACACAACTGTACCAACTTGCGGCAGATCGTCCCGAGATGGTGTTGATGCAAAGCGACAGTGTGATCGCCGATCTGCAGATCGTCGCAGGAGGTCGACAGCTCGTGGTCGGAGTGGGTGGGCGCAACCCGCTTGGCACCGGAACAGGGACGGCCTTCGCACGGGGGACGGGTCGCCTGCGCTTCGGTGTCTACGATCTTGCAACGAAATCACGGCGCGACCTCGACGGCGAGTTGCCGGTCGTTGCGGCCGATGGGTCGGCAATGGCCTTCATCATCCGAAGAGACGGACGCAACCACCTGTATCGACTCACGCTGTCGGCACCCGGCGAGCCGGAACTGCTGCACACTACTGTCGACTCGTTGACCAACCCTGCGATCTCGCCCGACGGTCGTCGTGTCGTCTTTCAGCAAATGCCCCGATTCGACTGGGAACTGTACGCGGTGACGAGGGCCGGGGAATCACCGACACGCATCACCCGCGAGATCCAGCACGATCTGCTCCCGCGGTTTCTCGATGATCGCCGGGTGCTGGCCGTGGTCGGTGAAGCGCGCCATCGGCGCGCGTTCATCTACGACCTTGCAACCGGCGCCCGGACGCGCCTGTTCCACAACAACACCGTTCGCACCATCGCCCCCGAGTACGAGTGGGCGGCCAGCCCGGATGCCACGAACGTCCTGGTCGTCGCCGAACGTGATGGAGACACGGTCACGCCACACCGACATCTGTGGCTGGTCGACTTGTCACGTCCCCTCACCGTCGATGACGTGCGAAAGCGCGTGACGACGATGCGCGCCAGCGAGGCCGCGTTGCGTGCCGAAGGTGCGCGACGGTTTGCGCCGATCGCCGCGGCGGTGCGCGCTGCCGTTGCCGACGTGAGCACCGAACGCGTGTACGCGTTCGAAAAGGCCCTATTCGACTTTGACTCCAAGCACATCACACGACCCGGCAATCTGAAGGCGCGCGAGTACTTGCTGACGCAGTATCGCAGCTTCGGCCTGCCGGCGAATCCACAACCGTTCGAGGCGCGCGTCGCCGTCACCCAATCGACCGTGCCGACGGCCAACATCCTGGCGGTGCTCAAGGGCACGGAGAATCCGGAACTCGTCTACGTCGTCGGCAGCCACTTCGACTCGCGCGCTGAAGGACCGGGGGCGGATGACAACACGTCGGGCACCGCCGCGCTGCTGGAAGCCGCACGGGTACTGAGTCGAAGGCCGCAGCCGGCGACCATCATCTTCGCCTCATTCACCGGCGAGGAGTCCGGGCTGCTCGGCAGTCGTGAGTTCGTGCGTCGGGCCAAGGCCGACAGCATGCGTCTCGTGGGCGCGCTCAACAACGACATGCTCGGCTGGAGCAATGACCAGCGACTCGACAACACGATTCGCTATTCCAACCCCGGCATCCGCGACCTGCAACACGCCGCCGCATTCCTGTTCACGCGCATGATCACGTACGATGCCTTCTACTACAAAAGCACGGATGCGGCCGCGTTCTACGATGGATACGGCGATATCGTCGGTGGCATCGGCTCCTATCCGGTTCTGGGGAATCCGCACTACCACCAGCCGCACGACGAACTCGAGTTCGAGAACCATCAGCTGATTGCCGAAGCGGCCAAGACGACGGTGGCGTCCCTGATGCTCCTGGCATCGAGCCCGTCACGCATTGGCGGCGTCACCGCGCGTGCCGGAACGAACGGGGCGTCCGTCACGTGGACGCCGAGTCCGGAGCGCGGCATCGTGCGCTACCAGATTCGCTATGGTCCCCCGGACGACCCCGAACGATGGGCCGCCGAATCGACGGCGCCGCGGGTGGTGCTACCGCGAGCGACGACCGGCATGACGGTCGCGGTACGCGCCGTGAATCGGCGCGGGCTCGAGGGGTGGGATTGGGGGCGTGCCGTCGTTCAATAGCGACGGCGCGTTTCAGCGCGGTACCGCGGCCGCCAGAGCACGCTCGATATCGGCGATGATGTCGTCGACGTGCTCGAGTCCGACGCTTACGCGCACTAGCCCGTCGGTAATGCCGACCGCGGCCCGTTCGGCGACCGACAGCTTGCTGTGTGTCGTCGACGCCGGATGGGTCACGATCGTGCGGGTGTCGCCCAAGTTCGGAGAATGCGAGGCCATCGTCACGGCATCGAGAAAGCGGCGACCTGCCTCGAGACCGCCCCTGATGACGAGGACGACGATGCCGCCGCCCTGCGACATCTGCCGTCGCGCCAGATCATACTGCGGATGAGACGGCAGGAATGGATAGCGCACGGATTCGACCGCCGCGTGGCCCTCGAAATGCTGCGCCACGGCCAACGCATTCGTACAGTGCCGGTCCATACGCACGGCCAGCGTCTCCAGCGACTTGGACAGGACCCACGCATTGAACGCGCTCATCGCCGGACCGGTGTGTCGCGCAAAGAAGCGGCAGTCGGCGATGTACGCGCGGTTTCCCACGATGGCACCGCCAAGCACGCGGCCCTGACCATCCATGTACTTCGTCGCCGAGTGTACGACGGCCGCGGCGCCGAAGGCCATGGGCCGCTGGAGATAGGGCGTGGCGAAACAATTGTCGACGACGAGATCGATGCCGCGTTCACGCGCCAGCCCACCAAGCCACTCCAGGTCGATGAGGTCGAGACCGGGATTCGACGGTGTCTCGATGTACAGGAGGCGCGTGTTGGCGCGAAAGCCGCGTGTCCATCCGTCCCGGTCTGTGGCATCCACATAGTCACTTTGCACGCCCCATTTGGGCAGAATGCGAGTGAAGAGCTGATGTGTCGAGCCGAAGAGCGCGCGTGACGAGAGGACGTGATCACCGGCAGACAGGCGCGCGGCGAGGGCGGTGAACACCGCCGACATGCCCGACGCGGTCGCAATGCCGTCCTCGGCACCCTCCATGCGACACACCTTCTCCACGAACTCGTCCGTGTTCGGATTCGCATACCGGCTGTAGACGTTCCCCTGGACCTCCTCTGCAAACAGCGCGCGCGCGTGTTCCGCGTCGTCGAAGCGGAAGCTCGACGTCAGGTAGAGCGGGACGGAATGCTCGCGCTGCCCGGAGATGGGCGCCTGGGTACGGATCGCGAGGGTTTCGAAGTGCTGGGCGTCGTCCGACATGGTACCGGAGGTAGGGGGACAGTGAGTATTCCGCCGAGCAATCTAGGCATCTCCCATTTTCCGCCAACCGCCCACACGAGGACGTGCCATGACCGTAATTTGTGGGGATGACGGCTTCCCATTCTCATTCGCCCTCGACGGCCGTACGCGTGGTACTGGCCTCCCAATCACCGCGTCGCCGTGACTTGCTGACGTTGATCGGCATTCCGCACGACGTGCGACCCGCCGACATCGACGAGTCGATCCTGCCCAACGAAGCGCCGGTGCCGCACTGCGAGCGCCTGGCGCGCACCAAGGCGGCGACGTTGGCGACCCGCGAGCCGGATGCGCTTGTCATCGGGTCGGACACGATCGTCGTCATTGATGGCGACATCCTCGGGAAGCCGACTTCGCGCGAGGAGGCGCGTGCGATGGTTTCACGACTCGCGGGACGCACGCATACCGTGTTCACGGCAGTGGCCGTCGCCTATCAGGGTCGCACACTCTCCGGCGTCGAATCCGTGTCGGTCACGTTTCGGCCACTCGATACGGAGCAAGTGGAGGCGTATGTCGCGACCGGCGAGCCAATGGACAAGGCCGGGGCATACGGCATCCAAGGGTATGGGGCCACCATCGTCGAGCGCATCGACGGCGACTACTTCGCGGTCATGGGCCTGCCCCTGGGGCGCTTGGTCGGGCTGATGCGGGAACTCGGCCTGTCCTATCGATTCGGAGCGCCCACCCTCGGCTGAGCACCGGGCGTCGCGGTGGTCTGCGACTCGTGGTCTCAGCGAGGCCGCTGTGCCAGTCGCTCGACGGCGTATCGCTCACGCCATCGCAACAGCATCGCATGCACGTCGTCGACGCGGATGCGCGCCATGCGATCCTGACGGTACGTCATGTCGAGTGGATAGTCCTCGCCGGGGTCGCCATACGCATCGATCAGCAAGTCGCGCGAGAAGTCATACGGCCCGACGCGTTTCGGGTTTGTGTAGCCCATCAGTCCGATCACTGGCGTCCGCAGCGCGACCGCGAGATGCAACGGTCCCGTGTCCGGCGAGAGGGCGACGGCCGCACCATCGAGGATGGCCGCCAACTTGCGGAGGCCGCTGCCAAGGGCCGAGTGCGCCATCGGTGCTTCACGCAGGATGATGCGTTCCGCCGCCACTTCGCGTTCCGATCGCCCGCCGACCAACACGGGTTGCAGGCCGAACTCATCCCACAAGAGGTGGCATACCTGCGCCCAACGCTCCGGCATCCAGTCTTTCGCGGCTTTGCTCGTCGCCACGACCAGGGGCGCGACGGGACGCTCGAACTGCGCGAGAAAGTCGCGCTGCCACGTGCGCTCCTCGTCATTCCACGGTCCCAGCGTCCACGCCGGTGCACTGTGCGGGACCTGCAAGGCGTCGAGGAACTCGAAGTACTGATCCTGTACGTGCTGGCCGACGTGCGGCGCGATGGTGTGGGTGGTGAACAGCCAATTCATGTCGCGCGCGCGCTCACGGTCGAACCCCAGCTTGACCGGACTCTTCGTGAATGACGTGACGAGTCCCGCCTTGAAATACACCTGCAGCGCGAGCACGACATCGAACTGCCGCGACGCCAACGCCTGCCGGACTTCGAGAAACGCTCGCCAGCCCCGTGCCCGATCGAAGAGGATGATGTCATCCACCAGCGGATGCCCGCGGACCAGCGTCGCCGGGCCGGGCTGCAGCACCCACGTGATGTGCGCGCCGGGCGCGTGCGCCTTGATCGCGTGCACCAGCGGCATGACATGTACGGCGTCACCGACCGCACTCATCATCACGATCCCGACGCGCTTCAGCGAAATGGCGGGCAGGGGCGGGTGAGTACTCACGATGATGCCATGGCCTGTTCGGCAAAGCGCTCGATGACGGCGTCGGTAAGGTCCGCGCCGAACTGCGTTCTCCACTTCTTCATGGACCGGGTCAGTCGCTTCACGTTCGCCTGCATGGTGTCGCGAGCGGGACGCGCGCCATCCCACTGGATCACGTCGACATCGATGATCATTGCCTGAAGGCGCCGGTCGGCACCACGCGTCAGCAACACGTTCTTGACGTTGAGGTCCGGGTGATGCACCCCGGCCGCTGCACACTGACGGAGTAGCGTCACCGTTGCCACGAGCGCGTCGGGCAGCGTCATGCCCGGCACGAGGCCGGCCGAAACCGCACCCAGGTCGAAGGCGTCGGGGACGAAGCGAGAGACGACATCCACGCGGCAGAGGCCGGCGCCCGCGTCGTATCTGGCGTATCCCAGCACTTCCGTGGTGGGGATGCCGACGACGCGAAGCCGCGCGGACTGGGCGAACTCCACTGGTGCCCTCGACGGTCGACGGAAGCGGTCGCCCGTGATCGGCGCCAGTACCCCGCCGTGCCACGCGTGTCGGACAACGACGGTAACATCAATGCCGGGTAGATCGGCGACGTACACGGGGGCGCGCCCGCGCAACGCCACCGCCTGGGGTATGCCCGCCGCCCAGTCGTACAACGAACCATGCCGTTCGATCAACTCGGCGAGCGGACTTACGAGTGCCGGCGACGCGGTGACATCCGCCGAGCGCAGTCGACGCGTCTCGGGCTCGAACGTCCGTCCCTCGAGGGGCGGCGCGGTCACGGGGCGAGTGACCAGATGCGCAGCTCACCGCCAGCGCGGCGCACCGGTACGATGTCCGGCCGCTCGACGAGTGCCGTCCCCTCCGGCAGCTCGGCACGCACCACGTCGGTCAGCAGAATCTCGTCGGCCTTGGCGACGCCGCACAACTTGCTGGTCAGGTTGACGGTATCGCCGATCAACGTGTACTCGAGACGCTGCGGCGAGCCGATGTTGCCGACGAACGCATCGCCAGCGTGTACGGCGATCCCGGCGTGCAACTCCGGCCGTCCCTCGGCGCGCCAGCGGCGATTGAGGGTGTCGAGGGCACCGCGCATGGCTTCGGCGGCGCGCACGGCGCGCACGGGGTCATCGGCGTGCGGTTCGGGCGCGCCCCAGTAGGCCATCAAGGCGTCGCCGATGAACTTGTCGAGGGCCCCCTCGTGCGCAAAGATGCAGTCGACCATGACGCCGAAGTACTCATTCAGCTGCGCGGCCATGTCGACGGGCGGCAACGATTCGGCGATCGCGGTGAAGCCGCGAATGTCGCTGAACAGCACCACGACGGGCTGGCGATGCCCGCCAAGCGCGATCGCCTCCGTAGAGGCCGCGATCCGGGCCGCCAGCTGTGGCGTGAAGTAGCGCTCGAAGTTCTCGCGGACGTGCGCGGCATGACGAAGTCGCGACGTGGCGGCTTCGCGTTCGACGGCGGCCGCGGCGATCCCGGCGAACGCGACGAGGAAGTTGAGATCGTCGTCGCCGAAGGCACTCGCGTTGTGCTGGTTGTCCACATACAACACCCCCAGCGTCACGTGTCCTTCACCCAGCAACGGTGCGGCCATGGCCGAGCGGACCGCTTGCCGCACGACGGAATCGCCCGCGGTGCGCGTGTCTTCCCGCGCATCGTGCGTGAGCAGGGCGACCTGCCGCTCCGCCACGCCATGGACGATGGCGCGCGGCACGGTGCGCTGCACGTCGGTGCCGTGTGTATCCCGTGCCACGCGGATCTCAAGCTCGCCGTTTTCTGCCCGCAGGACGATGGCCACCCGATCGGCATCGAACGCGCGGAAGAGATTGTCGACGACGATTGGCAGCAGGGCGTCCACGCTGGCCAGTCCGCCCAGCCGCTGCGCCAACCGCACGAGCTTCGACAGGCGCTGACCGGCCACTTCAGTGACCGCGAGGTCGCCGGAAGGAACACTTCGCTCGCGGATGATGGTCGCCGACCCATCGAGCGCCGACGTGGTGATCGCCGGTCGCAGTCCGGCATCAGTTGCGTTCATCAGGGAGAACGCCAGCGTACCGAAGTTGATCGTATCGCCCGGCTTCGCACGCGCCTGTTGCACGCGGGCGCCGTTGATCCATGTCCCGTTGCGCGACGCCAGGTCGGTCAGCACGACGCCGTCCTCATCGACGCGCAGCTCGACGTGACGGCGGGATACACCAGGGTCGAGGATCGGCAGCTCACACGCGATGTCGCGACCGGCGACAAGCGTCGAGCCGAGCCCCAGCGTGAAGCGCCGATCGCCAGTCGTGGAGACCAATACGAAGGTCATGCGTCACCCCGCGTGTCGACGCTCATCAATCAACCGGCGGTGGACGAGGTGTTGGCCGCCCGCACGCGACCGATCGCCGTGAGCAGGGCGCGCGCCTTGTTTTCAGTTTCCTCCCATTCCTTGGCGGGCACTGAATCGTGCACGATTCCACCGCCGGCCTGCACGGACGCGATCCCATCGGCGATGACGCACGTGCGGATCGTGATGGCGAGATCCATCCGAAGATCACCGGCGCCGATGAAGCCAAGGGCGCCAGCGTAGGGCCCGCGTCGTTCAGGCTCGAGTTCGTCGATGATCTGCATCGCGCGCACCTTCGGGGCACCCGTCATGGTGCCCGCCGGGAACACGGCGCGAAACGCATCGAGTGCGCTCGATCCGTCCGCGAGCTCGCCCTCGACCTGGCTCACGATGTGAAAGACGTGCGAATACCGCTCGACCGTCATGAGGTCCGTCACGCGAACCGAGCCGTAGGTGGCCAGGCGTCCCACATCATTGCGGCCGAGGTCGA
>CAZMGX010000152.1:6546-10834 GCA_964565915.1 uncultured Gemmatimonas sp. | reverse complement strand
CCGGGGTTACGCATCGACGAGCGCCTCGAGTCCTGGATGAACCCGGGCACCCTCGCCGCTCAGCGTTTTCTGCAGCGCACCCGCTATCCGCGCTTCTCGCGCGATCGGCTGCGTGACTTCTTTGCGGCTGAGCACCGCTGGACCGGGAACACCAACACGCGCACGGAAACCGGAGAGCTCTCCACCGCACGCCCGCTCGATGAACTCGGGTTCATCCTCGTCGCCCGCTCCGCACGATTGACCATCGGCGACGAGTTGCAGTTCAACGACTACTGGAAAGCCGACGCGAACCCGGTTCGCCTGAAGGTTCTGCGCCGCGAGGTGGTGAAGGTTCCGGCGGGTACGTTCAACACCATCGTGGTGCAGCCGATCATCAGGACCAGCGGCCTGTTCGCGGAAAAGGGCGAGGCCGAGGTCTACATCTCGGAAGGGCCGTCGCATGAATTGGTCATGCTGCGTGCCAAACTCTCCATCGGCACCCTCGTGCTCCAACTAGAGAAATTTACGCCCGGCGGGACGCCCTGACATGACCGACGAGTCGTTCTCCCTCTATGACCTGCGTGTGGACGTGATCGCGACCGACCGGCCGATGATCTGCAACCACAAGGCAGGGGACTGGTTCACCCTGGTCGGGGAGAATCTGTCCTTCCCGCCGGGCCAGACGTTTCCCCTGTATCCGCTGGCTGCCCTGCTCCCGCTCCTGCCGGCCAAACAGCGTCCGACACATCCGAACGACTGGATGACCACTGATGCCGAGATCGCGTGCCCCGATCCGCACTGCGGGGCACGATTCCGCATCACCCGCACTGGCACGAGCCTCTTTCGGCACAGCGAGGTGACGGCGGTACCCTTGAAGCCCGACGCCCCTTGACGCTACCGACCGTGCAGGTGGCACCCGGGTATGTCATCCCGCGATTGATCAAGGGCGGCTGGCAACTGGCTGGCGGCCACGGGAAAGTCGATCGCGAGGCGGCGCTGCAGGACATGATGGTGTTTGCCGACGCGGGTATCACGGCGTTCGATTGCGCCGACATCTACACCGGCGTCGAGGAACTGATTGGCGAGTTTCTGCGCGCCTGGCAATCGGCGCGCGGTCCCTCGGCGCCACCGATTCGGGTGCACACGAAGTGTGTGCCGGACCTTGCCGCACTGCCGACGCTCACACGCGGTGGAATCGAGCGACTCATCGATCGCTCGCGTCAGCGCCTCGGGGTCGACGTGCTCGATCTCGTGCAGTTCCACTGGTGGGACTTCGAGATCCCCGGCGTCGAAGCCGCGGCGCTCCATCTCGCCGCGCTGCGGCAGGCAGGTGCCATCCGGCATATCGGCGTCACCAACATGGATACCGTGCATCTGCATCGCTTGCTCGATGCTGGTGTGCCGATTGTATCCCACCAGGTGCAGTGTTCACTGCTGGATCGTCGGGCGCTGGGAGCCATGGCTACGCTGTGCGCCGAGCGTGGCATTGCCCTGCTGGCCTATGGGGCGCTTGCCGGCGGGTTCTTTCATGAGCGATGGATGGGGGCGAGCGAGCCGTCGCCGCCGTTCGAAAACCGGTCGCTGGTGAAGTACCACCTCATCATCGACGAAGTTGGCGGATGGAGTGCGTTCCAACACCTACTGCAGACGCTCCACGAGATCGCGAACACCCACGCCACCACCATTGGCGCGATTGCGCTGCGGCTGGTACTCGACGAACCGGCCGTGGCCGCCACCATCATCGGCGCTCGGCATGCGGGGCATCTGGCAGCGACACTGTCGTCGCTGGATGTCGCCCTGACGGCGGAGGAGCGTCGCCAAGTGCAGTCGCTGATCGGTGCCTTCCCGGGACCACGCGGAGACGTATATGCCCTCGAGCGCGACAAGGGTGGTCGCCATGCGGCGATCATGCGGTACAATCTCAACACGACGTGACGTCGGTCTGAGTTGGACGCTGGCCTCGTGAGCGCGCGCTGAAGCCGGGAGGGACTACGGCCAGGTAAAGATGTCCGTCGTCGGATTGCCCAGTCGTGCCCGCGCAATCTGGGGCGGCTCGCGCCAGAACGCGCGATTGGTCGCACGGAACGTCACCCGTACATCGAATCCCTTGGCATGTTTGTCCGGCGCGAGTGGATAGGCCACATCGACACGCGCAAAGGAACGGGAGGCCCGAGGTACGGCCGCCAGCACACTCACGCCGAGACTGCTGCGAAACGCGCTCTCGCCGTAGGGCACCTTGGAGGCCCACATCTGGCCGACATCAGCGAACCCGGCGATGCCCCAGCCCAGATAGCGCGAAATGCCAGGCATCATGAGGCGCCGCTCACCACGCGCAATGAGCCGACGTCCTCCACTCAAACGCGATCCACTGTAACCGCGCACGCCACTCAGCGGGTCCGCGATCGTGAGTTGATACGGCACACTGTCCGACGACGAGCCGACGTATTCGACGGCCACGATGCGCGTTTGCCGTGGAGACGGCCGACTGTACCAGGCCAGTCGACCACTCGCCACACCACTGCCCCACCCACTCGGGTTGTGACGCACTTCCGCCTGCACCCGCATCCCCACGAAGGATTGGGCCGTACCCACGCCCGTATAAAAATCGGTCGCGGCAAACGTTCGGCGATCGTCACCACTGATGCCCTTGCCGACGGTCGTGGAGAGCTGCAGTCCCCGACCAACGTCCTGCACGCCCTCCAAGCCGTCGAAGGCCGTGACCCGAATGAAGGACAACGCACGCAAGCCCAGTACGAGGCCGGCCCGCACGCTCTTCTGCGCCTGGAAACGGCCCTCGAGCGCCACATCGGTCGTGTCGATCAAGCCGGTGTCGGAGATGATGACGATCGCATCGCCGGCACTGCGGCGTTCGACGCTGGTCAGGGCACCGATGAGATACCGGACCTTCCCACCGGTATTCAGCCGAAACGCGACACCGCCGTCAGCACGCTCACGCGCCGTCTTGATGGAGAAGGCGTCACCGGCCTCCCGCACGAACGACAGGTAGCCATCGTCCTTGACGTACCCGATGTATCCGGCCGCCGTTTGCAGGTCCGTGTAGAACGGCCGTCCGAGCGACACGCGCGTCGTCGAGCCAAGGGGCGTCCGAGCCAGGTCGATCAACGCCAGATTGGGACTGCCGAACACGTGGTAGTCGGCGTAGCGAACGCCGAAGCCATCACGGTAGGCACCACCGTCGTTCCACCGCAGCGCGGCGAGATGTCCGTAGCCGCCGATGTTCGAGTTGCCCAGCTCGATGTTGTTTGGCGTGGCACCGTCGAGACCGAGTCCGATGATCGGCCGGATGTCGTCGATGGTTTCCACTTCGATCCGCACGCGACCGTCAGACTCGTCGTACACCTTCACGGACGCATCGGCGAGATACGGCTGCAGACGCAGCAAACGCTCGGTTTCGAATCGCCGCTGCTCGGTGCACGGTTCGCCGGCGTGCAGCTGGAGAAACGGGCGTATCGCGCTTTCCCTCGTGGGCACACCGATGAGGAGCGGTTGCACCAGGGCTCTCGCCCAGTCAGGGGCCCGCTGCCGGTCCATGACCGTGCGATCCGAGCGTCGAATGTCGACGCGCGATACGATCAGCCCATTACACGCGGCGCTCCTGGCGATGGAGGTGGTGTCCTGCGCGCCGACCGTCGACACGAGACCCAGCGAGGCGCCAAGCAGGAAACGAAGGGATCGCATACCGAGGCGGTGATGAACGCGATTCAGAGTGGGCACCTGGGGAAATTGTATCAACACCGTCGGCATGGACCAGTGTGGTCAGCGTGGTTGAGCGCCGCCCGGCACGTGCTCCCGATCCGGTTCCGCGCCATCCGGCGGCGGCTCGTATGCGAACGTCAGCACCATGGCCACGATCCAGCCGATGACGGTCCACCCCAGCAGCAGGTTGATCGCCGTGATCTTCCAGCGACGGCGGCTCCCGCGTTTCCACGCCAGCATGGACGGCAGGACGTACACCAAGGCGACGGCGATCATCATGACCACGCCCTTGGGCACACCACCGCCGGTATAGCGGGCGACGGAGTCGGCAGGATCGAGTTGGACGGCCAGCAGGGAGCGCAGCATCCCCAAAGATAGACGCGTGCCGTTCAGTACAGTCCTACACGTCCTCGCACGGATTCGATCAGCTTTGCCGGATCGTAGCCGACCCCCTCGCGGAACACCATGCGCACCTTTTGCACGTCACTGATGGCGCGGGACGGATCCCCCGCAATCACCACCAGATCGGCCTGCTTGCCCACGGCGATCGAGCCGATTTCGGCCTCCCGCTTGAGGAATCGGGCCCCGTTCA
>CAZMGX010000152.1:0-6536 GCA_964565915.1 uncultured Gemmatimonas sp. | reverse complement strand
GCCGATGCGAATGGCCTCCAGCGGCGTGAAGCCAGCTTCCACGAGCAATTCCAGAGCCCGCTGATTGGAGAAGCCGGGTACCAGTCCGCCGCCACCGGTGGGATCGGTCCCGACCGTCAACAAACCGCCCGCGCGAGCGAACGCGACCTCGGCCGCCATGCCAGCCGCGAACAGCTGCGTATAGGGCGACACGCGTGCGGCGGTGCTCGCGTGGCGGCGTTCATAGTCCTGCTTGAGCTGCGGCGTCAGCAGTTCCAATCCGCGCGGCAGCGGCCGGGCGGGTGTGAACGTCTCGAAGATGGCGAGCGTGGAGGTAAGCGCGACATTCCGCTTCACCAGGTCGGCAATCAACGCGCGCATCTCCGGCCGCGTGGTGTCGAGCGCCTTCGCGAGGTCTGCCTGTGGCAACTGTTTGCATTCGTCCGATCGCTTGTCGACGGCAAAGTCGGTGGACGCGAAGAACCCGTGTTCCAGGTTGTCGATCCCGAGGGCGGCGGCCTCCGCGTAGGTCACCGAGCAGAGGTGGGCGGTGACGCGATGTCCGCGCGCGTGGGCAGCGGTGATTGCCGCGCCCAACGCGGCTCGCGAGACCTGCATGTACGCCTTGAACGACGTGGCTCCCTGATCGGCCCAGTACTCCACGAATCGCCGTGACTCCGCCGCATCGCGCACGACTGGCGTCTGCTGCGTGAACGCGAGCCCCGGCGGGCTGTTCACATACGGCGCGGTGGCATCGATCCACGGACCGGCCATATCGCCGCGCGCGATCGCGCGTGCCGTATTGATCTCACCATACCCGTTCATGTTGCCACCGGTACGCATCGCCGTCACACCGCCCGCGAGATAGAGTCGCGGGAAACTCGCGCTGAGATTGGCGTAGGTCCCGTTGCCCGTGGGATAGAACAGGTGCTCGTGCATCATGACGAGACCGGGCATCACCGACTGTCCGGTCAGGTCCATCTCCAACGCGCCGGGCGGCACAGGAACACTGCCGTCTGGGCCAAGCGCCGCGATACGGCGATCGCGAAGCACCACCATCTGGTTCTCGCGGGCCGCGGCGCCGGTCCCATCGATCACACGCACGTGCCGCATCACGACGACGGCGGTGTCGACCGCCACGAAGGCACGAACCTCGCGACTGAGCGTCGGTCGTCCCTGAGCGTCGGCGCGCGGGGCGAGGGCAAGGAGGCCGACTGCGGCGAGCGTTCGGAAGACTGCGCGGAGAATGGGCATCCAGCAAATAGGCGGCAGGAAGGTCGGTGCGGCAAGCGCTTCGGTTCCCGCGTAACCGATGCGGCGCCGTTGCGTCAGGACGCCGGCGGCAAGCGGACCTGGAACTCCGTGTGCCCGGGAGCTGAGGTGACGGCAAGTTCGCCGTCATGCTGCTTGAGAAGCCGTCTCACGATATCCAGCCCGAGTCCGGTTCCCTTGCCCACGCCTTTCGTCGTAAAGAACGGCTCGAAGATCCGTCCCACGAGCGCGGGCGGAATACCCGGGCCATCGTCGATGACGCGTACCACGACGCGGCCGCCGTCCGCAGCCGCCGTGACCGTGACGTGCCCATTTTCATTGACGGCATCGAGCGCATTGTCGATCAGGTTCATCCACACCTGATTCAACTCCGCGCCAACGGCCATCGCCGGTGGTAGATCATCGGCCATGTCGAGCGCGATCTGCACGGACTTGTGCCGTGTCTTGGCCGCCAGCATCGTGAGCGTGTCGGTGATCCCTTGGCGAATGTCGACGGGCTCCGGCGTCGGTGCATGGTCCATGAACGTGAAGCCCTTCACCGCTCCGACCAGCTCGTGAATGCGCACGGCCGCCGTTTCGATGTCCGCCGACAGTGCCCGCACGCTGCAGCCGGCGGCCATCCACTTGATCGTCGCGTTCAGCACCGAGCGATCAACGGCGGCCGCCAAGGCGTCGACGGATTCGATGGTCACGCCGGTTTCGGCGAGTGGCCCGGCACATCGTTCGTCACAGCCGTGGTCCAGCAACCACTCGGCAAACTCGTCTTCGCGATCCGAGCGGCCGATGGCCGACCGGGTCACGGTAGGCGCGGCCTTCAGGCACATCGCGCGAATCTCGTCGATCATCTCCAATTGGGCGTCGGACAGTCGCGCCGCGCCCAATGCCCGCGCCGCCGCCTCCGACGCATCGATGCTGTCCGTGAGCAACTTGGCGCCGCGCAGGACCGCCGACGCCGGGTTGTTCAGCTCGTGCGCCAGACCCGCTGCCAGCTTGCCGAGCGAGACGAGTTTCTCGTCTCGCAAGTCGTTCGACGTGAACTGGCGCGCTCGGTCCACCATGGCATGAACCAGGACGGCCGTCGTGTCCGGACACGCACGGATCATCTCGGGCAGCAGATCACGGGCAATGCCGAGAATCTCGGCCTCCACCTCCACCACGGCATCGTTCGGCGGCGACGCGCTGCGCGAGTACGGCAACACACCTCCGACGTCACCGGCCTGCCACTCGAATACTTTGTGGACACCCGCACCGCGATCGACCCGGATCACAATGTGCCCCGAAAGCACCACGGTCATCTCGGTCGCCTGTTCACCCTTCTTCGTGATGACGGCCCCCACCGGATGGGTGCGCAGGTTCCCGTGCTCGATGAGCCACGCATGCTCGGCGGCCGGCACGCCGCCCAGCAACCGATGGAGGCGCAGCCTCCCCATCAGTACCTCACGGTCAGTTTCAGCGCCTGGCGTCATGCGAACCGAAGCCGGCAAGTCGTCTGAACCGATTGCATCATACCGTCCTGAGATATCGGTGAATCGAGTACACGGCCGCCGAGCCCTCCCCGACCGCGGCGGCGACCCGTCGATTCGCGCCGGCGCGAACATCACCAGCCGCAAACACGCCCGGCATGCTCGTTTCGAACATGTACGGCTCACGCGCCAGCGGCCATCCCCGCGGCTTGCCGTGCTCCTTGGGCAGGTCCGTTCCCGTCAGGATGAATCCGGCATCGTCTCGCTCGAGCACATCGGCGAATGCGTCGGTGTGCGGCTTCACGCCGATGAAGATGAACATCGCGCTGACCGGCAGCGTGCGCAGCTCCGACGTCTGCGCCGAGCGCACCACGACCGCCTCGAGGGCCGTCGTCCCCTCGACGTGATCGACCTCCACGCGGTCGATGACGTCGATGTTCGGCGTGGCCCGGATCCGATCGACGAGATACTGCGACATCATCGGCAACAGATCCGGCGCGCGGATGAGCACGGAGACGCGGCGGGCGTAGCGGGCGAAGAACAAGGCGCCCTGACCAGCAGAGTTGGCGCCACCCACGATGCAGATGTCGCGGTCACGATATCGCGCAGCTTCCGTCATGGCGGCGCCATAATACACGCCGACCCCTTGCAGCGGCTCAACACCCGGCGCGTTCAATGTGCGCGCGCTCATGCCGGTCGTGATGATCACGGTGTACGTCAGAAGTTCATGACCGTCCGCCAGCACCACCACGCGATACGGACCGTCACGACGCAACCCGACCACCGCTTGTCCGGTCAACAACTCGGCCCCGAATCGTCTGGCCTGGGCCGACGCGCGTTGCGCCAGATCGGCGCCCGTCACGCCCGCTGGAAAGCCCAGATAGTTCTCGATCATCGAGCTCGTGCCGGCCTGCCCACCTGGAGCCTGTGATTCAACGATCACCGTGCGCAGTCCCTCGGAGGCCGCGTAGACGGCATTGGCCAGTCCGGCCGGCCCACCACCAACAACCACGACGTCGTAGAAAGGCCGCGCAGCATGCGTCTGCATACCTGCCTTCGTGGCCAGCTCCACCGTCGACGGCGCAACCTGATGTGTACCGTCCGGAAACAGGACGACCGGCAGTCGGGTGAGATCGCCGGCGAGCGACTGCGCCAGCGCGCGCGCCACAGGATCCTCATCGAGGTCCACCCACTCGTACGGGACGCGGTTGCGCGACAGAAACTCCTTGACGTCGAACGATTGCGGTGACCACTGCGACCCGAGGACGCGGATTCCCTCGAACGGCGGCGTGCGCCGCGCGCGCCACTCACCGAGCAGATCGTCGAGGACCGGATACAACCGCTGCTCCGGCGGATCCCACGGCTTCATGAGATAGAAGTCCAGCCCGATCTCGTTGATGCCGGAGATGGCCACGTCGGTATCGGCATACGCCGTGAGGAGGACTCGGCGGGCCTCGGGATGCAGAATCATCAGCTGCCACAGCAGGTCGATGCCGGACATTCCCGGCATCCGCTGGTCGACGAGAAAGAGTGCGATCGGCGTGTTCCGCGCGGCGAGCACGCGCGCGGCGTCGAGTGCTTCGCTCGGCGTGGCGGCTTTCAGTACCCGATAGTCGGCGCGATAGCGCGCCTTGAGATCGCGCTCGATCGCGGCCAGCACGGCCAAATCGTCGTCAACCGACAGGATGACGGGCTTCGTCACGGAGGCTCCTTCGTTGAGTACGCCGGGGGGGGAAAACATAGCCCGGAATCGGCATCCTGCGCGGCTCCCTGTTGCTGGAGGGCCGACCCATCATCTTTATATGCGCAGGAATTCGGCGCCGCCCGTCACCCGGCCCGATCCTGGTCGTCACAACTGCCCCGCACACCGCGCACCGATGCCGCCGCAGACCCCGTTGCCCGCCTATCGCTCCACGGACGAGTACGTCAGCGACCGGGAACGCGACCAGGTCGTCCACCAGCTGACGGACGACTACGCGGCCGATCACCTCTCGCTTGAAGAGTTTGAACGGCGCGTGCAACTGGCCCTGCGCGCGTCCAGTCGCCAGGAGCTGCGGCTGGTTCGTGCCGACCTGCCATCACTGCCGGACGATCGGGGACCGATCTTTCAGCCCGACGTGGCACGTCAGGTACGCGGCGTCAACCTGCTTGCCCTGATGGGGGGCGTGACCCGCAAGGGTCGCTGGGTTGTCCCCCCGAGAATCAGGGTGTGGGCGATCATGGGTGGCGTCGAGCTCGACCTGCGCGATGCACACTTCACGTCGCCCGTCACGGAGATCCGCATTCTCGCCGTGATGGGGGGCGTGCATATTCGCGTGCCACCCGGCGTTCGCCTGGAGACCGACGGCGTGGCCATCATGGGCGGCTTCGACGACAATCCCGGTGTGTCGCGCGCTGACTCACCGGTCGTGCGCGTCAGTGGACTCGCGGTGATGGGCGGCCTGGGGACGGACGTCCGCCCGCGCGGCTGGACTTCGTCCGACGACGATTGATCGCGCGCCGTCGTCGTCAGGCGTGTGGCTCGACGACCACGGCCGTCCCGTAGCACAGGACTTCGGTCACACCGCTCATCATCTCGTTGGCATCGTACCGGATGCCGATCACGGCGTTGGCGCCGGCCAGGTGGGCCTGCTGCAGCATGGTGTCGAACGCCTGCTGGCGCGCGCGCTCCGCCAGTTCCGTGAACAGGGAGATGTTGCCGCCGAGGATCGTTTGCAGCCCGGCGCCGAGGGTGCCGAAGACTGACCGCGATCGGACGACAACGCCACGCACCACGCCGACCGACCGCACGCTCGTGCAGTGCGGGAGGTCGAACGCCGTCGTCGTCATCTCGTGGGGAAAATCGAACGCCTGTGAATGGACGATCGCCGCCATCTCCCAGCTCCGGTTCAAGGTTTGCCAACGTTCCTCGTTGGCAAACTATCGCCTGTCCCGCCATCGGGGTGCGGCTCGCCATGTGTCCGCCTCGACCGTAACTTGCTCTCTGCGGTCAACCGAGACCCGGATCGTTCACCCTCCTGTCGCCGTGCCCATTCGCTCCCTCTCCTTCGCGCTGGCGGCCGCCGCGTTTTTGCTGACGACCGCGGCCGTGCCGGGAGCGAACCACGACCGTCGCATCGTCGATACGGTCATCGTCGGTGACCCCTCCAGCGAGGGTACGCACGGCTACGACGGTGCCGGGGCCACGCGTGGGATCATCGACGGGCGCACGTTTCGTCGAACGGACGGGTGGATGCACTTCGTCCTCACGACCTTCGACGACACGGACGTCACACTGGCGCTGACCTTCCTGGACACCGCCGGATCGACGGCGGAACCGCGGTCGACGTACGACGTCGTCGTCGAGGACAGCCTCCTGGTTCCGTCGGCTCGCCGGGAGACGAACGGTGCGGCGTCGGTGGTGGAAGTGGATGTCCCGTTCCGGCTGACCCGCGGCAAGACCGGCATCGTCGTTTTCATTCGCGCGCGTGGTGGATTCACACCACCGCTGCACGCGCTGCGCATCATTCAGGATCATCACGAAGTGGACCTCTCGCCGTCCCCATCCGGAGTTGTTCGATGACATCGTCTGCCTTTCGTTTCGTCCGTTCTCTCGCCATACCGGTGCGGCATCCGACGCTGATGGCGCTCGCCTCCGCCTGTCTCCTCGGCGGCGCCGGCGAGGTGTCCGGGCAAGGGTCGGCGGCACCACGCGCAGCCGCCGGCCAACGCTGGCTCACCCGGCCGGAGCTGAGTGACTACGCCGAGACCAGTCGCTATGACGATGTCATTGCGTACATGAAGCAGATGGCGGCGGCCAATCCGCAGATTCATCTCACCACC
>CAZMGX010000151.1:0-10864 GCA_964565915.1 uncultured Gemmatimonas sp. | reverse complement strand
GCGACGCTGAGCCAACGCGTGATGACGGATCTGCTGCGTCGCGACATGGGCTTCACGGGTCTCCTGGTCACCGATGCGCTCGACATGAACGGCGTACTGGGTGGCATGACGATGGCGGAGGCGACGCAACGCGCCGTGTTGGCGGGCAACGATGTGCTGCTGATGCCCACCGATGTGAAGGTCGCGATTCAGGCCGTCGTTGACGGCGTCGCCTCGGGTCGCTTCCCGGAAGCGCGGATCGATGCATCGGTGCGGAAGCTGCTGATGGCCAAGCACGAGTTCGGCCTGCAGCGCAACCGGTTCGTCGACGTGGAAGCGGTGCGCAGTGTCGTTGGTGTGGCCGCCAACATGGCACCGGCGCGCCAGGCCGCGGAAAAGGCCATCACGCTGGTCTATGACTCGCTTTCGCTCGTGCCGCTGCGCCTGCCGCCGACGAGTCGGGTGATCAGCATCACGATCACGCCGCGGGTGGATCTCGCGGCTGGACGGACGTTCGATGCCGATCTCAAGGGCGCCTACCCTCAACTTTTGTCGCTGACGCTCAGTCCGGAGGTGGTGTTCGACAATACGGCCGGGGCCGCAGCCGGTGGCACGGGCGCCTATCGTGCCAACCCGGAGCCCTCGCTGCTGCCCGCGTCAGTCGAGAACGCGGTCAACATCTCGCGTGATGCCGACCTGGTGATCGTCTCCAGCTACATCGGGGCCAGCACGAATACCGCGACGATGGCCCCCACGCGTGGGGTGCCGGAGCTGATCACCGCGCTGCGGCAGGCCGGCCGCCGCGTGATCCTCGTCTCGTTCCTCAACCCGTATCTGGCGTTGGGGCTGCCGCGGGTCGACGCGCACCTGATCGCCTGGAGCCCTTGGACGCCCTCTCAGCGCGCCGCTGCCCGGGCGCTGTTGGGACGGGCACCCATCGGAGGGCAACTGCCGATCACGCTGCCTGGAATTGCGCCCTTCGGGACGGGGCTGCGCCGCTAGATTGTGAGAGGAGCCTGCGCCGCGCCCGCTTGGCTGTGGCTGAAATGGCTCAAACATCGTCTTGAACGGTACCTAGTCGTTGTGAATTCCTCGCGCCCTTACCCGTCGTTGCCCCATGAGCACTGAAACCCTCACGCTGGTCGGCATTGTTGCCGGGGTGCTGGTCGTCTTTGGGGGTGGCTTGTACTGGTGGTTCAACCGCACGCCGCGCATCAGCCGCGACGGAGACGGCCGTATTCCGCTCTTCGGCGCGGGCTTCGACGTGGACGTCGACGGCAACCCGCTCGCCATGCAGCCGGTGCACACGCCGCCACTGCCGGCCGGCCAGCTCCCGTACCCGGAGACCCGTCGCGGCGTCGAGCCGCCAGGGGCTGCGGGATCGGCGTCCGCGCGCAACGCCACGCGACCGAGCTTCGCGGCCCCCACGACGCCTCCGTCGTTTCCACCGCCGCTGATGCCGCCCTCTCCGCCAAAGGGTGTCCCCGTCATCTCGCCGGAAGATGATCTCTACGGCGCCCTGCCGATCACGCCTGTTCAGGAGACCGAACCGGCATCGCGTCCAAACGAACGATCGCTTCCGCCCGAACGGGCCCGGCCCACGGTTCGCACCTTCACGACCTCTCCAGCCGACCTCAGCGCCCGCGCCCCGGTGACCAACGTCTCCGTACCGCCCGCCGCGCTGTCGGGCGCTCCGGCGGCCCAGACCACCTCGGCCCGGTCCGGCGCAGCGGGCAGCTCGTCCTCGGTTTCGGCATCAGGCGCCACCTCCGTCGCGGCCAACGGTGTGCCGGGAACCATGGTCGAGGGACACCTGTTGCGCTTCAGCGTGCCGGCGGAGGGCACGTTGCAGTTCCTCCCCGGTCGACTGGAGATTGCCGCCGGGCTCGACGCCGGCCGGGAGATCCGCTTCGTCAACGTTCCCGGCCCTCAGGGCACCGAGGTCACCTTCGGTCGCAGCGACGGCGAGCTCTACCGGCACATCCAGCTGCGCGACCAGACGGTCAGTCGCTCGCACGCGCGAATGCGTCTCGTCGACGGCCGCTGGTTCCTGCTGAATCTCTCGCAGACCAATCCGGTGGTGCAGAACGGTCTCTCACTCGCCACGGGTGAGGAACGTCCGGTCGAGGACGGTGACCGGATCGAGATGGGTGAAGTACTTTTCACCTTCAGGAGCCGCTGATCAAACACTTCCAGAGCCCTTGCTGGCTTGGAGGAGCCAGGGCGCGATGAACGACGAGCGGGAAGAAAGTGAAGTCAGCGACCTCGAAGACGAATACACCCTGCTCGGCGAACTCGGGCGCGGTGGCAGCGCGATTGTCTACAAGGCCCGCGACCACGTCCTCAACCGCGACGTGGCGATCAAGGTCGTGCGCCCGAAGTTTGCCGCGTCGGCCGAAGAGGCGATTGCCCGACTGACACGTGAGGCGCGCACCGTCGCGCGCCTGCAGCACCCCGGGATCGTGACGGTGCATGCCGTGAAGCGCCTGCGTGATGGCGGGCTCGCGCTGGTCATGCAGATGGTACCGGGGCGCACGCTCAAACAGGCCATTCAGGAAGACGGACCATTTGATCCGGCGCGCGCCGAGATGGTGCTCCGTGACGTGGCGAGTGCGTTGGCTTTCGCGCACTCCAAGGGCGTGGTGCATCGCGACGTCAAGCCGGAAAACATCTTCCTCGAAGTGGGCACCGGGCGAGCGCTGCTCTGCGATTTGGGTATCGCGCACTCCAGCGAATTCGATTCGCGGCTCACGATGACCGGCGCCGCGATCGGCACGCCGGCGTACAGGGCCCCCGAGCAGATCGACGGCGCGCCGGCGAACGCCCGATCGGACCTGTACAGCCTTGGCCTCGTGGCGTGGGAGATGCTCACGGGTGAGCGCCCGTGGGAAGGTGAGGCGCTGTACAACGTCATCTTCAAGCAGAAGAACGAACAGTTGCCGGCCATCGACTCGTATCGCCCCGGCGAAGTCCCGCCGCGGCTGCAATACATCGTCGAGCGCATGCTGCAGAAGAAGCCGACGGCGCGATGGGCTGGTGCGGACGGCTTGCTCGCCGCGTTGAACAACTGGGTTGTGCCAAGCGACTGGAAACGCTGGGAAGAGTCCCATCGCCGTCGCCGTGAACTCGAGAAGGCGAATCCGCGTCTCAAGGCGGCCACGCGGGAAGAGCAGGTGAATGCGACCGTGCGGTTTGCGCGACCGGCAGAAGGTGTTGCGCCGACACCCGTACTGCCGAGCGTCAGCACGGTCGAGCCACCGGAGGAAGACGATCCGATCGACGATCCCGAGGACGAAGCGCCGTCGTGGGACCACGAAGCGGCGCCGCCGTCGCGGCGTTGGATGTGGGCTTCCGTGGCCGTGCTCGCGCTCGTGGTCGCCGGTGGTGCGTTCGCGATGTACGCCAAACGCGAAGGACTGCTGGGGACACGCGCCGTGCAAACCGAGACGCTGGCTGACGCGCCGCAGATCGAATTGCCGGTCGTGCGGCCGGTCGCCAGCGACTCTGATCGTGCGCTTACCGACTCGGCATCGGCCGTGGCGGCGCTCACCGATTCGTCGCGCGATCCGGTGTCCTTTAAACAGCTGATGGATTCGCTGCGCGCGGACTCCGCACGAGTGGACTCGATTACGAACGCCGCGTTGCGTCGTGAACAACGCCGCGCCGCGCAGGGGACCCTCGAGCCGTTACCCGGCGCCCGCGCCGGCGCGCCGGCGGGCACCGGAAGTTCGGCCGGGCCTGCTCCGGTGGCTCCGGTTGTGGCGGTGGCTGAGCCCGCCGTGCCATCGGTACGTGCCACCGACGATGTGGGAACGATCGCGGCCGGTGGACGCCACAGCTGCACGCTGATCGACAGCAAGGCGTTCTGTTGGGGCGGCAACGATCGCGGACAGCTCGGCGATGGTGAGGCGGAGTCGCGCGACGCGCCGGCCGCCGTGGTCGGTGACATCGAGTTCACCCAACTCACGACCGGCATCGGACATACCTGCGGCGTCACGCGCGGTGGTGAGGCCTACTGCTGGGGCGCGAACGATCGTGGCCAACTGGGCGACGCGACCACCACACCGCGAAGTGCGCCGGTGCGCGTGGCCGGCAATCAGTCGTATCGCGTGTTGCGCGCCGGCCAGTACCACACCTGCGGCCTGACGACCGGCGGCGACGTGTATTGCTGGGGGGCGAACAACAACGGACAGCTGGGCGACGGTGGCACGTCCACGCGCTCCTCGCCGGTGTCGGTGGGTGGTGGGGTGCGCTACGTGTCGATCAGCGCCGGTTGGTCGCACACCTGTGGCATCATCTTCGACGGGTCGGTTTACTGCTGGGGCGCCAATGCCAACGGGCAGTTGGGCAATGGTACACGGACGGATGCCCGTATGCCGACCATGGCGAGTTCGCAGCTGCGCTTCACGAGTGTTTCCGCGGGCAACACCCATACGTGCGCCGTCAGCGAGCTCGGTGAAGTGTATTGCTGGGGCAAGAATCACTTTGGTCAGCTGGGAAGCGGTGGCAACACGGACCAGAATGTGCCGACGCGCGTCGACACCGGTGTGCGGATGGCGTCGGTTACCGTCGGCAGTGTGCACACGTGTGCGCGCACACGGACCGGTCAGGGCTGGTGCTGGGGACGCAACAACTACGGACAGCTTGGTGATGGCACGAACGTCAATCGCGACGTGCCGACGCGCGTGATCGGCGGCGCCACGTTCACGTCCATCAATGCGACCGGTGCGCACACTTGCGCCTCGGCGTCGGACGGCGAGACGTCGTGCTGGGGATACAACGTGGAAGGACAGCTTGGTGACGGCAGTCGCAATCACCACCCGCGCCCCACGCGAGTCGTCTTCCGGGGGCGGTAGCGTGCGCGGCGTGCGGGCGAGGCGGTGGGTGTCGCTCTGTTTGTTGCTGCCGTCGTTGCTGACGGCGTGCCGCGGCCTGAGCGACATGACGGCGCCGCGTCCGGTGGAAACTCCGGTCGCGTCCGTCACAGTGGCGTCGCCGACGGTCACGATGGCCGAAGGGGCTACGCTGGTGCTGGTCGCCACGGCACGTGATGCCGACGATCGTCCGCTCGCGGATCGCCCGGTGTTCTGGTCTTCCAGTGATGCCACGATCGCCTCGGTGTCGACCGTCGGGCTGGTGACGGCGTTGCGCCCGGGCACCGTGCAGATCGCGGCCAGCGTGGACGGGCGCAGCGCGACCGTGCAGTTGACCGTCACGACCCGCGCGGTTGCCAGTGTGCAGGTCACGCCGACGACACCCACACTGCTCAAGGGCGGGTTCGTCCAACTCACGGCGCGTGCGCTCGACGACGCCGGCGCGACGCTGGCGGGGCGCACCGTGTTCTGGGGCACGAGCGATGCCTCGACGGCCGTGGTCGATGCGAACGGATTGGTGACCGGAATCGCGGTTGGCGCGGCGACGGTGACGGCGACCGTCGAGTCGCGTACGGCCGCGGTTGGCGTGACGGTGCAGCCGGTCCCCGTCGCGACGGTCCAGGTTACACCACCACGCGATACGGTCGTCGTCGGTCAGGCGACACAGCTGGTGGCTACGCCGCGTGATTCCAGTGGTGCGGCGTTGGACAATCTCGTCACCTATTCCTCAAGCGCGACGAGCGTTGCGACGGTGTCGTCATCCGGCGTGGTGCTCGGGGTGGCGCCGGGAGCCGCTACCATCACCGCCACCGCGGGCGGTCGATCCGGCACGTCACAGATCACCGTGCAGCCGCGACCCGTCGGCGCCGTGATCGTGTCGCCGTCGCAATCGGCACTGACGGTTGGACAGACGGTCTCGCTCAGTGTCCAGATCACGGACGCAAACGGCAATCTGCTGACCGGTCGTCCGCTCGACTTCCGCAGCGGCAACAGCAACGTGGCGCAGGTGAATGCAGCCGGCGTGGTCACGGCGATTGCGCCTGGCAATGCCACCATCACCGTCACCAGCGAAGGGAAGACCGGCACGGCGAGTATCGCGGTGTCGCCATCCCCGATCGCGACGTTGCGCATCGATCCGCCGACGCTGGGGTTGATCATCGGCGGCGTGCAGCGATTGAACGCCGTGGCGCTCGACGCCGGTGGCAATCCGATTGGTCAACGCGCGGTCACCTGGACGACGGGTGCGCCGAGTGTCGTCACGGTATCGAGCGAAGGGGTGGTGACGGCGGTTGGCGCCGGCACGGCGCTGGTGTTTGCGAGCGCCGAGGGACGCCTGGCCGCGTCCACGATTACGGTTGCTCCCAGCCTTGCGGCCACGGTCACGGTCGCCCCGCCGCTGGCGCTCGTGATTGCCGGGCAGTCGGTCGACCTGACGGCCACATTGCGTGACGAGACCGGGCAAGCGGTGACGGGCCGTCCGATACAGTGGTCGTCCAGCAACCCGACGGTGGCCATCGTGTCGAGTACCGGTCGTGTCCGTGGCGTCTCGCCGGGCATCGCGCGCATCGACGCGTCCGTCGACGGCACCGTCGGCTCGAGCACGATCACGATCGTCCCGGTGCCCATCGCGACGATGACCGTCAATCTGGCCGCGGCATCACTCATCGTGGGGCAGACCACGCAGGCGACTGCCATCGCGCGCGACTCCACAGGCACGGTGCTCACGGGACGCCTCGTCAACTGGACGAGTGCCAACCCGGCCATCGCCACGGTCTCCGGGACGGGACTCGTCACCGCGGTGTCGATCGGGTCGACGAGTATTCGCGCCACCAGTGAAGCCGTAACCGGCAGCGCCGCCTTCTCGGTGGTGGTCGGCAACCCGACGACCATCACGGCGATCTCACCGGTCACGCAAACCGACACGGCGGGTACCACGGTGGTGTCGCCGCCGAGTGTGCGCGTGACGGACGCGGGTGGCACGCCGGTCGCGGGGGTCACCGTGACCTTTGCCGTCGCCAGTGGTGGCGGTGCCGTGGTGCCGGCGACGGTCGCCACGAATGCGACGGGTGTGGCGACGCTCACGAGTTGGACGCTTGGGGCCGTGCCCGGTGCGAACACCGTGACGGCGACGGTGTCGGGACTGACCGGCAGCCCGGTGTTGTTCAGTGCGACCGGCATCGTCGGGGCGGCGGCGAGCATCGCGGCGAACACCGTCGTCACGCAATCCGCAACAGCCGGTACCGCGGTCACGACACCACCGCGTGTGCGCGTGGCCGATGCGTTCGGCAATCCCGTGAGCGGTGTGGTGGTCACGTTCGCCGTGACCGCCGGTGGTGGCACGATCAGTCCGTTGACCGTGACGACGAACGCGCAGGGTCTGGCGGCGTTGACCAGCTGGACGCTTGGCGCGACCGCGGGCACCAATACCGTGACGGCGAGTGTGACGGGACTGACGGGGAGTCCCGTGACGTTCACGGCAACGGGTACTGTCGGTGCGGCCACGACGCTCGTCGCGAACTCGGTCGTCACGCAGTCTGCGACGGTCGGTGCGGCGGTCGCAGCGCCGCCGAGCGTACGTGTGACGGATGTGAACGGGAATGGTGTGAGTGGCGTGTCCGTCACGTTCACGACCGGAGCAAGCTCGGGGACCATCGTGCCGGTGAGTCCGGCGACGGTGGTCACGAATGCCAGTGGCATCGCGACCCTCACCAGTTGGACACTGCGTGCGACGGCGGGTGCGAACACGCTGACCGCGGCCGCCACTGGACTTTCGGGCAGCCCGGTCACGTTCACGGCGAACGGCATTGCCGGATCACCGACGACGATCGCGGCCAATTCCGTCACGACGCAATCAGCGACGGCGGGGACGGTCGTCACGACGCCGCCGAGTGTGCGCGTGACGGACGTAAGTGGAAATCCGGTGACGGGCGTCGTCGTGAATTTTGCGGTGACGGTTGGTGGTGGCACGATCGCTCCCGCGAGCGTGAGTACGAATGCGTCGGGGATCGCGACGCTGACCAGTTGGACGTTGGGTGTGGTTGCCGGCACGAACACGGTGACGGCGACGGTGGCGGGATTGGCCGGCAGTCCGGTGAGTTTCTCGGCCACCGGAACGGCGGGCGCGGCCACGCAGCTGGCGGTGGTGACGCAACCGGCGGGTGCCGTGAATGGCACCGCGTTCACCACGCAGCCGGTGGTCGAGATTCGGGATGTGAACGGCAACCGGACCACGAGCACCGCGGCAGTGACCGTGGCGCGCGCGACCGGCACCGGGACACTGGGAGGTACGCTGACGGTCAACGCCGTGAATGGAACAGCGACGTTTGCCGGCCTCGCGATCACGGGCGTCGGCGCGCATACGTTGTCGTTCACGTCGACGGGGCTGACGGCCGCGACGTCGGCTTCGTTCACGGTGGCAGCAGGCACACCGACGCAGCTGACGATCACGACGCAGCCGGCGGGTGCCGTCAGTGGTGTGGCGTTGACGACGCAGCCGGTCGTGGCGATTCGCGACGTGAACGGCAACCTGACGACGAGCACGGCGGCAGTTACGGCGTCGATTGCCACCGGTACCGGCACGCTCGGCGGCACGGTCACGGTGAATGCCGTGAATGGCGTGGCGACGTTCACGAACCTCCGGATCAACGGCGGCGGCGCCTTCACGCTGTCGTTTACGTCGACCGGTTTGACCGCGGCGACGTCGGCGTCACTGACGTCGACGCAGGTCGCAGATTCAGTGGCGATTCAAACACAACCGGGTGGCGCCGCCAGCGGTGCCCCGTTCGCGACGCAGCCGGTCGTGCGCATTCTCGACAATGCCGGACTCGTGGTGACGACGGGTACGGGGGCCACGCTGGCCGTCACGGCGTCGGTGGCGACGGGTACCGGCACGCTGGGTGGCACGGTCACGGTGAACGCCGTGAACGGTGTCGCGACGTTCACGAACCTGCAGCTGACTGGCAGTGGTGCGCACACGCTGCGCTTTGCCGTTACGACGCCCGCGCTGAGCACGGTGTCCGCCAGCTTCGCGCTTGGAGCCGGTGCGGCGACGCAACTGGCGATCACGACGCAACCCGCGGGGGCCGTGAGCGGCGTCGCGCTTACGACGCAGCCGGTGGTTGCGATCCGTGATGCGAGCAACAACCTGACGACGAGTACCGCGGCCGTCACCGCGGCGATTGCCACGGGCACTGGTACGTTGGCGGGCACCGTGACGGTGAACGCCGTGAATGGCGTGGCGACGTTCACCAATCTTCAGATCAACGGTACCGGTGCGCACACGCTGACGTTTACGAGCACTGGCCTGACGTCGGCCACGTCGGGGAGTGTGTCGGCGACGCAGAATGCGGCGTCGCTGTCGATTCAGACGCAGCCGTCGGGGGCGGTGAATGGTGTGGCCTTCACGACCCAACCCGTGGTGCGGATTCTCGACAACGCGGGCCTCGTGGTGACCACTGGCACGGGGGCGACGGAAGTGGTCACGGCGTCGATTGCGACGGGGACCGGCACGTTGGGTGGGACCGTGGCGGTGGCCGCCGTGAACGGTGTCGCCACGTTCACGAACCTGCAGCTGACGGGCAGTGGCGCGCACACGCTGCGCTTCGCCACCACGACACCCGCATTGAACATCGTTTCGGCGAGCATCTCGCTGGGTGCTGGCGCGGCGACGCAGCTGGCGGTGACGACGCAGCCCGCCGGGGCGGTAAGCGGCGTGGCGTTTACGACGCAGCCGGTGATCGCGATCCGTGATGCGAGCAACAACCTGACGACGAGTGCGGCGGCGGTCACCGCGGCGATCGCCACGGGCACGGGGACACTGGCCGGTACGGTGACCGTGAACGCCGTGAACGGCGTGGCGACGTTCACCAACCTGCAGATCAACGGTTCGGGCGCGCATACCCTCACGTTCACGAGCAGCGGCCTGGCGTCGGCGACGTCAGGCAGTGTGTCGGTGACGCAGAACGCGGCGTCGCTGTCGATTCAAACGCAACCGTCGGGCGCGGCCAGCGGCGTGGCATTTACGACGCAGCCCGTGGTGCGAATTCTCGACAATGCCGGACTGGTCGTGACGACCGGTACCGGTGCGACCGAAGTCGTGACGGCGTCGATCGCAAGCGGCACCGGGGCACTGGGTGGAACGGTGGCGGTGGCCGCCGTGAACGGTGTCGCCACGTTCACGAACTTGCAGCTGACGGGCAGCGGCGCGCACACGCTGCAGTTCGCGACGACGACGCCGGCGTTGACGGTGGTCTCGGCCAGCATCCCGCTCGGTGCCGGACCTGCGACGCAGCTGGCCGTGACGACGCAGCCGGCGGGCGCGGTGAGTGGCGTGGCGTTCACGACGCAGCCGGTGATCGCCATTCGTGACGCAAGCAACAACCTGACGACGAGCACCGCGGCCGTCACCGCGGCGATTGCCACGGGCACGGGCACGCTGGCCGGTACGGTGACGGTGAACGCGGTGAACGGTGTGGCGACGTTCACCAACCTGCAGATCACGGGTAGCGGCGCGCATACACTGACGTTCACGTCGCCGGGCCTCACCGCAGCGACCTCGGCATCGGTGACGGTCGGGGCAGGTGCGCCGACGCAGCTGGCGATTACGACGCAACCGGCTGGTGCGGTGAGCGGCGTCGCGTTGACCACGCAGCCGGTGATCGCGATCCGTGATGCGAGCAACAACCTGACGACGAGCACCGCGGCCGTCACTGCGGCGATCGCCACGGGCACGGGTACGCTGGCGGGCACCGTGACGGTGAATGCGGTGAACGGCGTGGCGACCTTCACGAACCTGCAGATCAACGGCAGCGGCGCTCACACGATCACGTTCACGAGCAGCGGTTTGACGTCCGCGACCTCGGGCAGTGTGTCCGCGACGCAGAACGCGGCGTCGCTCTCGATTCAGACGCAACCATCCGGCGCGGCCAGCGGCGTCGCGTTCACCACCCAACCCGTGGTGCGCATCCTTGATAACGCGGGCCTGGTGGTGACCACCGGCACGGGTGCGACCG
>CAZMGX010000150.1:10720-11011 GCA_964565915.1 uncultured Gemmatimonas sp. | reverse complement strand
ATGACAACTGTGTACGTCTCGAGCTCGTTGATCGGTGAACGGATCGTCTGCGAGCTCGACCGCTATTCACCGCGGGCGGCTGCTACAGCGGTTGTGGAGTGCGAGGGCAGCATAGGCAATGCAACGCTGCCCGTAACTAAGCAGATCTCGGCCCTCTTGTCGGGTCTCTCGGGCGTGCGGACCATAGTGTTTAGGGGTCTGAGAGCCACCAAGCTTGAACTTGGCGGATTGAACCTGGAAACGCTGACACAGATGGTGAAGTCCAGCTTGGTCGAGGTTGAGAGGGTGGTA
>CAZMGX010000150.1:0-10710 GCA_964565915.1 uncultured Gemmatimonas sp. | reverse complement strand
GGCCAGTTCTTCGATCGGTGGCTGGCCGAATGCGCAAAGCGTTGAGGCGTTGGACGACCCAGCGTCGTTATTTTCTTCCGTGGCCGAGATAGAACTGCTGGGTCTACTCGACCGCTTTGGCGCCATCAATTGGGCCGAGCATGCCCACTATAGTCTTCCGTCTGGCGTACACGCCGACGTGTACGTGAGAGTCGCTGACGGGCTCCGAAGCGACCTTGCTATACGGCGTGTTGCCGACTGGATAGCACCTCACCTGACAGCGGACTCCGTCTTGCTTGCAGACTCGTGGACACTGGTCGCGCTTAACGCGGAACTCGCACGGCGATTCGCACTCAGTCCCGAAACAGGGGGTGCCGTTCTACCTGTTCTTGCTTTCGAGGAGTATCCGAACGAGCGCTCAACGCGAGCGCTCCTTGATTCGGTCTCCGGCCTACTGGTCGCGCGGCAATCCTTGAGCGTGCTTGCACTCATTTCTGTGGTGTCGTCAGGTGCCCTAGTTTCTAACCTGGATGCGTTACTGGCAGAGAAGCTTGGCAGTGCTCGTCGCAAGATCTTGTCTATGGTTGATCTGCTCCCATCGGACAGCGCACTTGAATCGATATCTAGACTGCGCGGCTTTTCACACTACGCGCACCAGCGTGGTGTCCATTGCAAGTTATGTGCTCAACCCGACAAGCGTGAAATAGTCTTCATCGACCCTAGCAAGTACTCACCTAGGGTTGAGACGAGAACTGAGGAGGTGATGCTCAATCATGTCGAGGCGGGTCGCCTGCGACATTTCTGGGAAGCAGCTGATCACTCTGACGCTGTCCGCGTGCACCGCTTTGACCCCGACATGCAGCGTCATCTTTCGGTATCAATCGACGTTTGCAGGCTTCTCGGCGACCCAGGATTCAGACAGACAACGGTTGGCGTGCTGACTAAGAAGTTCCCGGAGGCTGACGTAGTCCTGATTCCGCGGAACTCCAGCACATCCGTTCTTCGCGCCCTTGCTGAAGAGGCATATCCGCAGTCAACTGTGCGTGACTTTGACAGAAAATTGACTGACAACGACGCTCTAAGGGTGGCATTTGAAGGGGTAGCACGCGCGAAGTGCGTGCTCGTCTTGGACGACTCGGTCGTCACGGGCGCTACCATCAGGAGAACTCATCGCGCTTTACAGGAGGCTGCACCACAACTGCTTCTCGATGGGGTGCTGCAGGACAACTACTTAATCGCCGCATTCATTGTTGTCGCGAGGCCCGCCCACCAGAGCGTCTGGGATGGCCTTTCCGACTCCTTGCGACAGGACCGCGGCTCTGCGATCGAGACAGCTCACTTGGTGATCCTTCCCAACGATCCTTGCCCGTGGTGTGAAGAGTTGCGTGTGCTCGACGACCTACACTCATGGTACTCAACGCGTGGCGATCAAGAAGCAACCCGACTCCTTGCCTATCGTCGCTTGCACCTGTTGGGCGGCTCATCAGCAGATGCGAGCGGTGGGCTAGCACAGGGCCTGTTCTGGTCCGATCAGTCCGGTCGGTTCATCTACAGCCACAGAGCGCACATCACTCCTCACAGCCTGTTCGGCGAGAGGCTCGGAGAGGCAGCAGCCTTCGCTGCCGTAACCTCAGCGATGCAGCGACTAAGGGACGACTATGGCCGAGCTAGGCGGGCCGATCGCGGGAGCGCTTGGTGTTGGGACGTCAGGAGGATCGTTGCCGCTTATCACGACCCCATTTTACAGTGCAGTTTTCTCAGGAGTGCTATCGGCTCGGAGCTGTTCGTGCCCTCGTCAAGGGGCGTAACTTCGGCCATAGCGACTGCATTGAATGCAAACGATGGACAGTCACTTGCGGAGGCGTGCTCGTTGGCAGCTGAACACGGGTTGGCGGCGATCATGGGGAAGTACTCACAGGAGCGGCGTGTCGCGATTCTCACTCTCGCGGAGGAATCAATGTCCCATCATCCGTGTGACGCGAGGGCAATCCTGTCTCGCCTTCGGAGACGCGAGGGTCACCTAGTCCAGGAGCAGCCAGAGGCGCAGATGAGTTCGCGCTTTAGCCCATGACGGGCAAGAGGCGAGTGCTGATGCCTAGATCTAGCGGGCGCAATACCTTTGCGAGCCGGCTTTTTGCGCTTGCTGCACGGCTGTCATAGCGACACTAGCGTCCTTCGACTTGATAGCCGGGACGTAACCACTACTACTCATCTGAGGGCAGGGAAGCTCGAAGCATGGGCCTCAACTCTTTGCGATGACATTCGTGCCCACAGAGCTAGTCCGAAATCAGTTTCGACGTTCGCGGTGTCGCAGCAGCGTCAGAACAGTGGCTACTCGCTTCTGCACGCACTGATTCTGCGGACTGCATATCTCGGAGCGACCCACCTCGGTGGGCGACACATGCTGTTGGCGCTTGGACTTCCAGCTTGCTGACACCTGGCGCTGTTTCTCACGCTCCTCTAACCAGTGGCGATCATGGATATCGCGGACTACAGACCGCTTAAGTCGATAGTAGTGCCACAGATCGGTAGCGTAGAACCGAAAGGGCTTGTGCTCGTCGTAGGCCCCAACTCGAGCGGCAAGACACAGTTCCTGCGTGATATCCAAGGTCGTATGCTCGGCAGCACGAGGCAGCTAGTCGTTTGCGAGAGCGTCGCGGTAGAGCCCATCGCTGACATTGACTTGTTCCTCAGCGCCCTATTGGACGCGGGCCACATCCGTCGCAGGATCGATGAGAACAACGTTGTCTACCTCGAGCCACGGATACCGGAACTTGGCGGCGGCGGCGCCTCATGGTCACACACGGATGCACAAGTACGAAGCTTTCACAATCAAGTCGCCCGCCATACCAGGCAAAGCGAAGGTGGTACGGTCCAAACCAATAAGGTCCTGGAACTCTTCGGTCGATCGTTCCTCTCGTCTCTCTTTCTGGATCGACGACTAACGCTCACGAACACAGTAGACAGCTTCGACTACGAGACTCAGTCCCCTTCAAATGAGTTGCAGGCGCTACACATCGATAGCGAGGCCAAGAGGCTGCTGGATGAGGAGGCGCGTAGGGCGTTCGGCAGATCGATCTGGCTAGACGTCACGCGAGGCGGGCGGCTCTGCTTGCGGGTCGGCGCTGCCGGCGGCATGCCCCCTGCCGAAGATCGGCTCGAGCCCGAAAAGATGAAGGAGTATCGACTTATCGAAGACGAAGGTGACGGCTTCAAGTCATACATGGGTATCTGCGTTACACTGTTGCTTGGCCGGCGTCCAGTCGTGCTCATTGACGAACCCGAGATGTGCCTGCACCCGCCTCAAGCATATGCGCTTGGCCGATTCATTGGTAAGTACGGGGTTTCACAAGATCACGCAACATTTGTGGCCACGCACAGCAGTCACTTGTTAAGAGGCATAATCGAGGCAACGGACGAACTCCAGCTTGTTCGACTTTCGCGTCGCGAAGCGCGATTTTCTGGAAGAAGGGTGTCCAGCTCTGACCTCCTCGCCTCCACGCGGAAGCCAAGTACCAAGGCGGAGAATATGCTTGACGGAATCTTTGCGGAGGCAATTGCCATCGTGGAATCCGAGGGAGATCGGCTTGTATACAGCGCCGCGTGGAATCAGATCAAGCACCGCTTTGCACTTGATGTACAATTCGTTGCGGTTGGCGGCCTTGGTGGTATTGCCGACGCTTGCCGATTCTATCGTGGCCTAGAGATACCAGTCTGCGCGATAGCTGACCTCGATGCAATATGTGAAGAGGTCGTATTCTCTAATATCGTCGCGGCCCTTCGTTCCGGAGACGACGGCGGCTCTTTGGTTGGCGATGCGGCAAGGATCCGCGGAGAAGTCGGCAAGCGCGGCCCCGAACTTACCGAGCAGCAGACCGTGTCCGCTCTTAAGGACATCGCGAGCGAGCGGCGCGACTGGAAGGATCCAGAGCAGGTGCGGCGATTGCAGAGAGAACTGCGAAGCGTGGTGAGTGGTCTCTCGTCGATGTCCATTTTCAAGAATGGCGGGAGGGGTTTGGGAGGCGAGGTAGCGGGCTTGAACGAATTTCTCGCCGACTGCCAAGGAATCGGTCTATTCCTCGTGCCGGTCGGTGAACTGGAGCATTGGGTGCCAGACCTGATGACTGAGGCACCCGGAATCGAGAAGAAGGGCCTTCGTGCGAACTACATGGCTAGGCGGATCGGCGAGGTCCCCCCGAGATCCGACGATGTATGGAGATTTCTGATTGAAATGGCCACCTTCCTTCAGTCACGCGGACTCGCTTGGCAGCGTGCTGTTGTTGCGCCCGTTTCGCATGTCGCTGAGGAGTAGTGTCAAGTGCTTCTTGCTATGGGCCGCGTCTATTTCACCCCGTCATGGGTTGCCGAGATTTCCAGCAGATGCCTCCGCCGTTCGGTGTCATGGCTGTCTGCCGTCAAGCGCGGTGCGTGCTCCATCGCGCGCGTGGCTAGTCCTTTCCTATGACCTGGACATCCGGTGAACTTCCGCATCGCTGACACTTTCACCGACTCTCTCGCCCGCCTCACTGGCGACGAGCAGAAGGCGGTCAAGACCACCGCGTTCGACCTGCAGATGAATGCCGCGTCGCCCGGCCTGTCCTTCCACAAGCTGGACCGGGCGCGCGACCGTAACTTCTGGTCGGTACGTGTCAGCGCGGACCTGCGGATGATCGTGCACAAGACGGCAGCTTCGATGCTGCTGTGCTACGTCGACCATCACGACAAGGCATATGCTTGGGCAGAGCGGCGCAAGCTGGAGACTCACCCAGCAACAGGCGCTGCACAACTGGTGGAGGTTCGGGAGTCGGTTGTCGAGATCGCCGTACCGCGATACGTCGCGCAAGAAGTTGCATATCCGGCGCCCGGTGCAATGAAGCCGCTCTTCCCGAACGTCGCCGCTGAGCAGTTCCTTGCCTATGGGGTGCCCGAGGAATGGTTGGCCGACGCGCAGGCGGCCACGGAAGACTCACTCTTCACGCTAGCGGAGCACCTGCCGCGCGAAGCGGCCGAAGCGCTGCTGGAACTCGCAACCGGGGGGGTCCCGCTGGCACGCAAGGCGTCAACGCCAGACACGGATCCGTTTGCACACCCCGATGCGCAACGGCGCTTTCGCGTCATGGCCAACGCCGAAGAGCTCGAGCAAGCGTTGGCATTTCCATGGGAGAAGTGGTCGGTCTTCCTGCATCCGGCACAACGCGACCTCGTCGAGCGACAGTTCTCCGGACCTGCGCGCGTCGCTGGTTCCGCCGGCACTGGTAAGACCGTCGTCGCACTGCATCGTGCCGTACACCTCGCTCGGCAACATCCCAACGCGCGGGTTCTGCTCACGACTTTCTCCATCACGCTGGCGCGAATGCTCAGGCAGAAACTGCGCCGTCTTGTTGGCGACGATGCATCACTCGCAGCCCGGATCACCGTGGACGCGGTGGATGAAATCGGCATCACCTTGTACGAGCAGTCCGTCGGAACGCCCATGGTCGCGCAACCCGGCATGATCCGGTCACTGCTCGCGACGCTGTCACGCGATGTCGGTGGACATACCTTCCCCGACCGATTCATCGAGCAAGAATGGTCCGACGTGGTGGACGAGTGGCAGCTACGTACGTGGGAAGCGTACCGTGATGTCGCGCGACTCGGTCGACGCAGTCGATTGAGTGAGAAACAGCGCGCCAGCATCTGGCCCATCTTTGCGCGGGCGCAGCAGCGCCTCCATGATGGTGGATTGGTCACTAACGCCGGCCTGCTCGCTGAACTCTCACACGAGATCGCGGCAAGTGGCTACCGTCCCTTCGATTTTGTGGTCGTGGACGAGGCGCAGGACGTGAGTGTGGCACAGCTGCGATTCTTTTCGGCGTTAGCGGGCGGCAAGGCCGACGGGCTATTCTTCGCCGGCGACCTCGGCCAACGAATCTTCCAGACGCCCTTTTCGTGGAAATCGATTGGTGTCGACGTGCGTGGTCGGTCATCTACACTGCGCGTGAACTATCGCACATCACATCAGATCCGCCGCCAAGCCGATCTCCTGCTGGATGCGGAGATGCAGGATGTGGACGGCGTGATCGAGACACGAGGCGGAACCGTTTCCGTCTTCAACGGCTCCGAACCCGACGTCCGTGTATTCTCGTCCGAGCGCGAAGAGACGAGTGCCGTGGCCGAGTGGATTCGAGCCCGTATCGCCGAGGGGATTGTGCCCGGTGAGATCGGTGTCTTCGTGAGATCGTCGGAGCAAGTTGCACGCGCCACTGAGGCAGTAGTCGGCGCCGGTTTAAGCGTGACGACCCCGGCCGCCGGTGTGGACCCGGAGCCAGGCAAGGTGGTGCTGATGCCGATGCACCACGCGAAGGGGTTGGAGTTTCGTGTCGTCGTGATTGCTGCTTGCGATGACGACGTACTACCGCTCCAGTCGCGCGTGGAGTCGGTGACGGATGAGTCGGACTTGCGCGAGGTGTACGATACCGAGCGTCACCTGCTGTACGTCGCGTGCACGCGTGCGCGCGACCATCTGCTCGTCACCGCCGTCAGCCCCGGATCGGAGTTTCTTGCAGATCTTCTGCTCACGCCGTCGCAATCCTAGATCACCGGAAGATGCTCACCACCGTCGGTAATTTCCGTTCACGGGTCGACGACGATTGCGACGGCCTCATATCCGAGCTGCAGGAGCTGACTGGCCGCTACGGTGAGGAAGAAGCCACAGCCTGGCGCCGCTCGCTTCGCCAACTGTCGCGGATATTTCGGGCCGAGTCGTTCCGACCGCTGCACCTATACTTCGGCAGTCGCGGAAACCTGGCGCTGGAATACCAACTGCCATCCGCGTCATCGTGGTGCGACGTCGTACTGCTTGGTCGGCATGCGAACAAGCCTTCGGCAGTCATTCTGGAGCTCAAGGACTGGCAAACCGCGGGTGATCAACCGGGACGGTTCGAGGGACTGGTACTTCGCAAAGGTGTGCAGGAGCTGCATCCGTCCGATCAGGTTCGTGGCTACACGGAGTACTGCCGTCGCTTTCACTCTGCCGTTCAGGAATTTGAGGCCAACGTATACGGCTGCGTGCTGTTTACTCGCGATCCGTGGACCGACGCCTACCGCGCCTCACCGAACGATCGTCTCGCCATGGCCTACCCGCTGTTCACCATGGCGGAACAGGACGTCGGTGCGTCATTCCCCGCATACTTCCAAGAACGCCTGACCGAGAGTGACGCGCCATTCGCGGAGGCGTTCGCAACCGGACGGTATCGGCAGGAGCGCGGCTTCGTGGCGCAGATCGGCGCACAGATCCTCGATCCATCGAACAGCGCCTTCGAGTTGTTGGACGGGCAGCGCCGGGCATTCGCCGAATGCTCTGCGGTAATCAGGGACAATTTCCATGCTGCGGGGACCACAACGCCTCTTAAACGTGTGGTGATCGTCAAAGGGCCGCCGGGTTCAGGCAAGTCGGTCATCGCGGCACGACTGTGGGCGTCACTGGTGACCGATCAGAAGTTGCCAGAAGGCGATGTGGTGATGGTGACGACATCGCTGAGCCAGTACTCAAACTGGCAGCGGCTCTTCGACCAGAGCGCCGAAAAAGGTTCCGGTGCTCGCGGTGTTGTGCGCAAAGCAACCACGTTCACGCCCTTGACTGGCCCGGCGTTCGTGAGTGGGCGCTCTCGCTTTGGAGACCAGTGGCTTGCTGATGCGGCGAACTGGCGAGAGCATCTGCGGGATATGCGAGCGCGAGGCGTGCCGTTCCGCAGCGGGACAGAGGACAATGTCAATCTGGTATCGATCGTCGACGAGGCGCACGCACTGATCAATCCCGAGCATTCAGATGGTCGCGGTCGATTCGGTTTCGTTGGCAACGTCGGCCCACAGGCGTACCATATCATTCGCTCATCACTGCTTACTGTCTTCCTTCTCGACCCGAATCAGGGATTCCGTACGCAGGAGAACACGAGCTACGACGATATCCGGGAGTGGGCACGGGAGCTTGGGGCCGGAGAGCCGATTGAAGTCGATCTCGCAGGAATGCAATTTCGCTGCGCCGGCTCTCATGAGTATGTGCAGTGGGCGGAGTCCATGCTCGCCGGTAGCGCCGTTGAGAGGAATACAGTTCTCGCCAGGACGTTTCTCGGCCAGTCCATGGATGTGCGTATCTTCAACGAACCAGAGTCGTGGGAGCAGGCACTGCGCGAACGATTGGCCGAGGGCAGGTCGGCGCGGCTTCTCGCATCATTCTCACGCGCGTGGAGAACGGCGAAGGCTGCGAATCCGCACGACCTTGCGCCCAGCTCGATGGATTTCCACGAGCCGTATTTCGTAGCTGGCGAGGCTCGGCGATGGTCACGCGTATGGAACGTCGTGCAGCATGCCGACTACACGTGGTTTGTGGCCGGACGTCCGGGCAGTCCGATCGCAGACGATCCGCTGTGTGAGGTGGGTTGTACGTACGCGGTTCGAGGATTCGACTTTGACTACGTCGGGCTGTTATGGCTTGACGATCTCAAGTGGCGGAGCGGTCAATGGTTGGTAAGCCCCGAAGCCGTTCGAGAGACTGGCTACTCGAATCTTCCTAAGCGAGCGTCGGCCGAGCAGGCAAAGGGCCGTCCCGGTGCTGCAACGGCCGAGCTGAACCTGCGAGTGGCGCAAGCGTATCGGATCCTACTCACGCGTGCGCACAAAGGCGTGTACATCTGGGTGCCGGATGACGAGACGCGCGAGTACCTGAGCGGCTCGCTGTTCGGCTAGCTCGCGCCTCGGTGGACACCCAAATCCGGCCACCAGTCGACACCTGAAAACCGGCCACCACAGGCGAGCTGAGGCGTAGCCCGGCGGGGCGTCCCAAGCGGGACGTTTCCCGCCATGAGCAACGTCTTGGACGACACCACACAACAGCAGGTGATTGCGCTAGGGCGACTGGGATGGTCGCTGCGGCGCATCGAGGCGGCGACCGGCGTCCGCCGCGAGACGATTAGCGGCTATCTGAAGACGGCGGGCGTCGCGGTGCGGCGCCGTGGGGGCCGGCTTGCGCAGTGGCCGCCGCCAAATCCGGCCACCACGCCGGCGGTGTCCACCGACTCTGTGTCCACCGCCGCCGTGGAAGCTGCCGTCACCCGACCGGGTCGGGCGCCGACGGCGAGCGCCTGTACGCCGTATCGGGAGCTGATCCTGGACGCCATGCGCCGCGGCCGGAACGCGATGGCGATCTGGCAGGATCTCGTCGACCAGCACGGTTTCGATGGGCGGTACGCGAGTGTGCGGCGCTACGTGCGGCGCGTGCGCGGTGGGGTGCCGCTTGAGCCGGCCGCGATCATCGAGACCGCCCCCGGCGAAGAGGCCCAGGTCGACTACGGCGAAGGGCCCATGGTCCGCGATCCCGTGAGCGGCAAATACAAACGCACGCGGCTCTTCGTGCTGACGCTCGGCTACTCGCGCAAGTCCGTGCGCCTGCTCACGTGGCGCTCCAGTAGTCAACGCTGGGCCGAACTGCACGAGGAGGCGTTTCGTCGCCTCGGCGGCACGGTGCGCGTGATCGTGCTCGACAATCTGCGCGAGGGCGTGCTGCAGCCGGACGTGTACGATGCGACGCTCAATCCGCTGTATCGCGAGGTACTCGCGCACTATGGCGTCGTCGCGCTGCCGTGCCGCGTGCGCGATCCGGATCGCAAGGGCAAGGTCGAATCGGGCATCGGGCATACGCAGCGCACGCCGCTGAAGGGGCTGCGCTTCGAGACCCTCGAGGCCGCGCAGGCCTATCTCGATCAGTGGGAGGCGCGCTGGGCGGACACGCGCATTCACGGGACGACGAAGCGCCAGGTGAGCGTGATGTTTCGCGAAGAGCGACCGCATTTGCAGCCGCTGCCGCTGGAGCCGTTTCGCTACTACCGCCACGGCACGCGCGTCGTGCATCTCGACGGCTGTGTCGAAGTCGCGGCCGCGTACTACAGTGTGCCGCCCGGCTGGATCGGGCAGCAGGTCGTCGTGCAGTGGGATGATCTCCACGTCCGCGTGCTCGACCCCAAGACCAGCGGACTCCTACGTGAACATCTGCGCACGCGCCGGGGGCATCATCGCGTCGCCGAGGTGGATCGCCCCGCGCGCACCCCCGCCAAGATCCTGGCGCTGCTCGACGTCGCGCGCCAAGCGGGGCCGTCGATCGGCGCAGTGTGCGACCACATCCATCGCATGGAAGGCGCGTGCGCGCCGCGCCGTATCCTCGGGGTGCTCGCGCTCGCGCGCAAGCACGGCCCGGCGCTCACCGAAGACGCGGCCCACTTCGCGCTCGACGCCGGCACGCCGTCGTATCGCTTCCTCCGGCGCTACCTCGAGCGCGTGAAGCTCCCCGCCACGGCGCTCAAACAGATCGACCCCCTCATCCGCCAACTCACCGAGTACCGCGCCCTCATCGAACAGCGAGCTGCTGCCTCATGAACATCACCGAACTGGATCGCGCCCTCCGCAAGCTCCGCCTCTCCGGCATGGCGGATGTCCTCGACACGCGCCTGCGCCACGCGCAGGCCGAGCGACTCCCGCCGCTAGACCTCATCGCGATGCTCGTCAATGATGAACTTCAACGTCGACAAGATCGTTTGCTCGAACGCCGTCGCGTGCAGGCGCGCTTCCGCGATCCGAATCGCTCGCTCGACTCGTTTGATTTCACCTTCAACAAGAAGATGAACCGCGCGCTGCTCTTCGAGCTCGCGACCGGCCGCTTCATCACGCAACGCGAAGATCTGCTACTCGTCGGTCCACCTG
>CAZMGX010000149.1:0-11074 GCA_964565915.1 uncultured Gemmatimonas sp. | reverse complement strand
CCCGGTTTTGCGCGTTTTTTGGGCGGGTGGCGCGCCGCACCCCCGCGCCCCGCGCCGAGAGAGGGGTGGGGCTGGGCCTCGTAGGTGAGCATCATGATGCCGGTCTTCGGGTAGAGACGGTGCTCCTGCAGGGTCAGGTGTTGGATTGAGGAGGGGAGTGACCGGAGCGGGATGCCGCCGCCCAGCAGAATGGGGATGACGGCCACCTCCACGTCGTCCACCACGCCGGCGTCGAGCAGTTGGGCGAAGAGATCGCCGCCGCCGAACAGCCAGAGGTCTTTCCCCGGCTGCGCCTTCAGCGCGGTGAGGCGGCCCGGCACGTCATCACGCCACAACTCGGCGTCCGGCAAGTCGCCGATGGTGTCGAGCGTCGTCGAACACACGATGATGCGTTTGCCCTTCCACATCATGGTGCCGTCGGGGTAGTCGGTGGAGGCCTGGAAGGTCTTGCGGCCCAGCACGAGGGTGTCGTAGCGCGCGAACATCGCACCGAAGTCGATGTCGGGGTCCATCGGGATCCAGTCGAACTCGCCGTTCGGGCCGGCGATGAAGCCGTCGAGCGAGGCGGCAACGGAGTAGCGGAGACGGCGCATGGGGCAGCTCCTGAAAGGCGTGATGACTTGGTCTGCGGTCTTGTTTATAAATGAACAGTCATTTATAATAATGTCAACCGTCCGTTTCACCGATACTTCCCCGTCTCGAGCGAATGGCCCGACCCCGAACGATCAGCGATGACGCCATCCTCATGGCAACCGCCCAGGTGATGGGACGCGTGCCGCCGGGCGAACTCACACTGGCACTGGTCGGCAAGGAAGTGGGACTCGCACCCGCCACGCTGCTGCAGCGGTTCGGCTCAAAGCTGGGGCTGCTGAAAGCGTTGGCCGAAGCGGGCGCGCGTGGCATGCCGGACGCGTTGGTGGCGGTTCGCGCTCGGCACGCCTCACCGACGCAAGCCATCGAGGCCTATTTGCAGGGATTCGCGATGCTCGCCCCCACGGCCGACGCCCTCGCCAACAACCTGGCGTATCTGCAACTCGATCTCACCGAGCCCGAACTGCGCGCGCCAACCCAGGCGATGTTCTCGGCCCATGAGGACGCGTTGCGCTCGATGCTGGACGACGCGGTGGAGGCGGGCGAGTTGCGCGTCCCGCACGTGGCGGCGCTGGCTCGGACCCTCCTGGCGGTCGCGCAGGGCGCCCTGATCATCTGGGGCGTGCACCGCGTGGGCTCGGTGCGCGCGGCGATTGCGCGCGAAGTCAGCACGGTGCTGGCACCCTACGCGGCAGACGATGCTTGACAAAGTCAACTAAATGACGGACTCTGGCAGTCGACCCGCTTGTTGACTGTCCATCCGGAGGTGCCGATGTCTGCAGCCGCATCATCCATCGCGCCGGCGACCCTCGCGGCGGTGCGTCGGTTCAATCGCCAGTGGACCAGTCGCATCGGCGTCCTCGATGAAGTGCTGCTGGACTCTCCGTACTCGCTGGCGGAAGCGCGGGTCTTGTTCGAGCTGGCGCATCGCGACGGTCCGTCAGCCACCGAGCTCGCGACGGAGCTGCGCATCGACCCCGGCTACCTGAGCCGCATGCTGCGCCAGTTCACGCGCGACGGGCTCGTCGCGCGCGCACAAGCCAAGGACGATGGACGGCGCGCGGTGCTGCGATTGACGGCCAAAGGGAAGCGCGCGTTCGCCACGCTGGACTCGCGGCAGGACGACGCGATTCGCGCGATGCTCCAGCCACTCGGCGCCGCCGGTGCCGCACGCCTTGCCGCCACACTCGGCGACGTCGAACGCCTCACAAACCCGCCGAGCGAAGTGACGCCCGCGGCCGTCACACTCCGCGAACTGCGCACCGGCGATCTGGGGTGGGTGGTGTGGCGTCACGGCGTGCTGTACTCGACGGAGTACGGCTGGAATCTCGCGTTCGACGGATTGGTCGCGCAGGTCATTGCCGACTTCACCAGAAACTTCGATGCGTCGGGCGAGCGAGGTTGGATCGCCGAGCGCGGCGGTGAAAACGTCGGCTCGGTGTTCCTCGTGCGGAAATCGAAGACGGTCGCGAAGCTGCGCCTGCTGCTGGTGGAACCGAGTGCGCGCGGATTGGGTGTCGGCAAGGCGCTCGTGCGCGCGTGCATCGACTTTGCCCGCGCCTGTGGCTACCGACGAATCACGCTTTGGACGAACGACAATCTCCATGCGGCGCGGCACATCTATCGGAGCGAAGGATTCGTACTCGTCGGTCAGGAGCCGCACGATCTTTTCGGGGTGCCGAGTGTCGGCGAGACATGGGAACTGTCACTGAGGTAACGGCGCATACCTGGCGGTACTGAAAAACAACCAGCAAACAGCGCGTTCTTGAACCACGGAGGACACGGAGGTCACGGAGGCCCGCTTCGACGCGCTCCGATCTGGCGTCTACCTCAACAAAAAATGAATGCCGTCGACCGCGAGGAACTCGCGATGCACACCCTCCGTGACCTCCGTGTCCTCCGTGGTTCAAATACCAGCGATCTCGCTACGCCGCCGACACTCGGCAGGACACCGCTACCGGATCGGCGTCCGACGCAGTTGCGCGATCTCGCGCAGCATCCCGGCGATCTGTGCCTCCACGATCCTTCTCCCCTTCTCGCGCGCAAGGTACTCGGCCAGCAGCGTCCGCGCTCAGCAGCGTCCGCGCTCAGCAGCGTCCGCGCTCAGCAGCGTCCGCGCTCAGCCGTTCGCGCCCAACCGCCCCATCTCGCCCCGCGCATACCGTCGCTGCGTTTCGCGCATCTGCTCCGACGTGGTCATCACGAACGGCCCTCCGTACACGATGGGCTCGCGGAGTGGGGATGCGGTGACGTACATGAACTCCGCTCCCTTGCTTCCGGCCTGGAAGCGGCACGTGTTACCATCGGCGCCGTAGACGAGCAACACCTGCGGACCAAGCGCCGCGCCGTCGGCTGCGGCCGTACCCTTCACGCCGTAGGCGAACGCCATCTCCGCGGCGGGAACGGTGATCGACGCTCCGGCGTCCAGCTGTACGTGCAGCAGCGTCACGTCAGTCACCATCCGGTAGGGTGTCGACAGGCCAGCGTAAGAGCCATGTACCACGCGGATGAGGGCGCCTGTCTCGCGCACCTCGGGGACTTCGTGCGCCATCGCGTGCATCGCGCGAGGCTCTACCCAGCGATCAGACTCGCGATGGTTGATCCAGATCTGGAAGCCGTGTGCGTCGACGCCCGTTACCAACGGAACCTCGTCATGGTGCATACCGCGCCCGGCCTGGGTGATATGCAACCCGCCGGGCGGGATCTCGCTGCGATCTCCCAGGCTGTCACGATTCAGGAAGCTGCCGGCGCTGTCCGGAAGCAGATACGTCATCACCGACACGCCGGCATGGGGGTGCGGACCGAAGATCGGTCGGTCCATGTGGAATTCGGTGAAGACGAGAATCGGCTCGATGTTGTACGCCGAGGCCGAAAGATTGACGGACGGAAGGCCCGGGATGTCCTCGCGAAAGGTGTGCGCGACGCGCGAGGCAACTCGCTTGAACGATGCGGCCGCCTCGCTCACAGCGCCCTCCGCGCCATCGCCTGCGCCACGGTTTCCGGAACGATCTGCGGATAGCGCGCATTCTCGAGCGGGCCAAGCAGCGCCTGCCCTCCGAAGACGCCTTGCGCGTACATCAACGGCAGCCACGCGTACATATTGTGCGGCTCGGCGCTGAGACGTCGCTGGATTTCGGTCGCCAACTCGTCGACCGAGCCCAGGCGCTGACGTTCCATACGCCGCCCGTACGCGGATTCCCAGATGTCGGCCGCTGCCAGCGCGCTCAACCGGTCTCCCGCTACGAACAGGTGTGCCGGCACCGCATCGTCATCCAGCGCTGCCTGCGCGATGTACTGCGCCGTGTCCTCCCACGTGGTCCAGTCGATCGGCATCGTGCCGTCGCCCCAGTAGCGCAGGAGCCCGGCGGCGTGATCCATGAGCCCCATGAAGCCGGTCACGATCCGGTCGGCGAAAATGCCTTGCATGACGTGCACCACCTCGAAGCCAGCGGTCCGCTCTGTACTGGCGCGCTCGGCCAGCGTACGACGCCAGTCGCTGTTGATGTTGATCCCGGCCGGGAGGGTGAAGATGTTGTACGAATAGTCGGACGGGATGAAGCGGCGCGCTCCGGCTGCTTTTGCCGCGCGCAGCAGCGCGAATTGCGCGTCGATGATGATGTCCGGCCCGCCTTGCAGGGTGGAGATCACGGCGAAGGCCCCGGCGGTCGCGGCCGCGAGTTGCGCGGGACCCGCTGTCGCGGCGTCAAAGGCCATGACCTCCGCGATACCACGCAGCTCGGCAGCGTTGGGCGCGTCGGGATCGCGGACCAGTGCGCGCACGCGCACGCCGGGGTGGGAGCGCAGGGCGTCGACTGTGAGTCGGCCCAGTCGGCCGGCGGCGCCGGCGACGACGATCAGCTTGGAGGTAGTCATGTGACCAACGTTGCCGTGGTCACTATGGAGTGACAATACGCTGAAAAGATGACACATTGTCAACATGAAAAGGACAATAGTAACACGCCCCGACGACATGCTCGTATTCGCGGCCGTGCTGCGAGCGGGGAGTTTTTCCCGGGCGGCCAGCGAGTTGGGGATGACGAAGCAGGGGGTGAGTGCGCGGGTGGTGCGGCTCGAGCGTGCGCTCGGCGTGCGCCTCATCGAGCGCACCACGCGAAGCCTGCGCCCGACCGATGCCGGGGGCGTCTACTTCGAACGGTGTCAGTCGATCGCCACGCAGATCGACGAGGCGAATGACGTGGTGCGCGAGCGCCAATCGGAGCCTGTCGGCGTGTTGCGGGTGGCGAGTCCCACGCTCTATGGCCGACGCTTCCTGACACCGGTGGTCAGTCGGTACCTCAGCCTGTACCCGCGTGTGCAGGTCGCGATCACGCTGACGAACCGTCCGGTCGATCTCGTCGGCGACGGATTCGATCTTGCCGTTCAGATCGGGCGATTGAAGGATTCCAACTTCACGGCCCGTCGGCTTGGTGATGCATTGCTGTACGTCGTCGCAAGTCCGGCGTATCTCGCGACGCATGGTTCGCCGCTGCCGCACCAGCTGTCCGATGCGCGCTGTCTGGGCTTTCGCGCCGTCGAAGAGTGGCGTATCGATGAGCACAAGGTTCGCATCACGCCTGTCGTCGCCATCAACGACGTGGAGGCGCTGTGTGACCTGGCCATTGCCGGCGCGGGCCTCGCGCAGCTCCCCGACTTCGTGTGCGAAAAGGCGATTCGGGACGGGACGCTGGTGAGGCTGTATCCAGACGCTCGAGCACCGGGTCGGCAGATCTCGGTGTTGTATCCCAGCCGGCAATTTCTGGCAGCCCGCGTGGCTCGCTTTCTCGACGTGCTCGGGACTGCGGCGGCGCGGTGAGCTGGCGCGCGGCCGAACCACGTGCCATCCTTTCGCGAGGTGTGGGGAAGATGGTGTCAACTGTCTATGAAATTCACGCAAACATTCCGGAGCGGCACATGTCTCGCATTTGCACCAGCCTCGTCATCATCAGTGCGCTGTTGGCCCTTCCGCTCACGGCGTCGGCGCAACAACTGTCAGTGGTGCCGAGTCCTCGTGACACCACGTTGGCGGTAAGTGTCACGCGTACCGGCCGTGCGCCCGCGGATCGTGCGTCGCTGCATTTCGGCGTCGAAGCCGTTGGCGAAACATCGCCGGCGGCCATCGCGCGCCTTCAGGAGAAGCTGAAGACGGTCCTCGACAGCGTGAGGAGAGCATCCCCCACCTCGCGCGCCGACGCGCCGTTCGTGCTGGGTGTGGCCCCGACATCGCAGAATGGTTTTCCCCAGGGTGCGACCCCGGTGCACCTGGCGCGTGCCGCGGTGCGGGTCAACGTGATGAAGCTGAGTGATCTGCCCACGCTCCAGCTCGCGGCGGCCGCCGCCGGTGCGCTCATGAGCTCCGCGCCGTCGTATGAGTCGACGACCGTCGATAGTGTGTGGCAGGTCAAGGTCACCGAGGCACTGGCTGCGGCGCGCGCGTCCGCGCAGACGGCGGCGGCCGCGCAGGGATATACGCTGGGGCGCATGCTGACCATGAACATCGGGGGCGGTCCGCAGCAGACATTCCAGCAACCCACCAGTCTCAACTTCGACACACGAAACGGCTTCGTACAGGTCAGCGTGCAGGAAGTGTCCGTGACCGCCACGGTTGGAGTGACGTATCTGTTGGTCAAGAAGTAGATTTGGAGCGCATCAGCGCTTTCATTCTGCCCTCCCGTTTCGGACATCGATCATGCGTCGCCTTTCCAGCCGCCTCATCGCCGCCGCGGCGGTGTTCGTCCCGTGTCTCGTCAGCGCCCAGGGGTTTCGCTCGGCCGACCCCGTCATCCGTCAGATGTGGCAAGTCGGGATGAACGAGTCACAAGTGGAACGCCTGGCCCAGGTGCTGATCGACTCGATCGGTCCGCGTCTTTCCGGCACGCCGGGCTTCACGAATGCCGCCAACTGGCTGGAACGCACGTACACGGGGTTCGGTATTCCGGTGCGGCAGGAGCGCTATGGGACGTGGCGCGGCTGGCAGTCGGGCACCGTGACGATGCAACTCATCGCGCCCCGTCAGCAGAATCTCGACGTCGAGTTGTTGGCGTGGAGCCCGCCGACGCCGGGCGGCAAGCCGATCGATGCCGAGGTGGTGGTCGTGCCGGCATTGGCGGATGCGGCGGCGGCCACGCAGTGGCTGAAGACGATCAAGGGCAAGTTCGTGTTGACCAGCGCACCGGAGCTGATGTGTCGCGCGCCGCAGGAGCTACAGCAATACGCCCGTCCGGCCACCATCACGCGACTCAACGCGCAGCGTGCCGAGGCCCGTCGCATTTCGAATGAGCGCTACGCGGCACTGGCACCGGCGGGTGTCACCATGACCCAGCGCGCAGGCGCGATCATTGCGCGCCTCGACTCGGCGGGTGTCGCTGGTATCGGGACGATGAACTGGTCGAACGGCTGGGGCGTCAACAAGGTCTTCGGCGCCGTGTCGGACAAGGTGCCGTCGGTGGACCTGTCGTGCGAAGACTACGGGTTGCTGCATCGCCTGGCGTCCAACAATCAGGGGCCGCGCGTGCGCTTCGGCATCGAGGCGCAGTCCACGTCGGCTGAAGTCCCGATGTTCAACGTGGTGGCGGAGATCAAAGGCCGTGAGTTGCCGAACGAGTACGTGCTGCTGTCGGCGCACCTCGACAGCTGGCATGGCGCAACCGGCGCGACGGACAACGGCACCGGCACGCTGACGATGCTGGAGGCGATGCGCATCCTCAAGGCGGCGTATCCGAATCCGCGTCGCACGATCATTGCGGGTCATTGGGGCGGCGAAGAGCAGGGCACGATCGGGTCCAAGGCGTTCGCGGAAGACCACAAGAACGTCATGGACGGATTGCAAGTGGCGTTCAATCAGGACAACGGGACGTGGCGCGTGGAGATTCTGGAGGGGCAGGGTTTCCTCAAGGCGAGCGGCAATCTCGCCAAGTGGGTGGCGCAGTTGCCGTCCGAGATGACGGACAGTGTGTCGCTGCAGGTGCCGGGGCCGCAGGCGAACTCCGGCAGCGATCATACGTCGTTCCTGTGTCGTGGCGCGCCGGCGTTCCGTTTGCAGTCCAGCTATTCGGAGTACCGGCAGTACACCTGGCATACCAATCGCGACACGTTCGACAAGATCGTGTTCGACGACCTGAAGAACAACGCGACGATGGCGGCCATGCTGGCGTATGCGGCGTCCGAGGATCCCGAGCGCACGGCGCGTGATCAGGCGTTGTTGCCCGTGCTGCCTGGCGGGAACGGCGTGCGGCCGTGGCCGACGTGCGGGACGGCCAAGCGGAGCTACAAGTAGTCCGTGTAATGGCGACGCCTCACGGCAGCCAGATGGAGAGTCTTAATGCCGCGCTTGAGGGCCGCTACCGCCTCGAGCGCGAAATCGGCGCAGGTGGCATGGCGACGGTATATCTCGCCACCGACATCAAGCATCGGCGCAAGGTGGCGCTCAAGGTGCTGCGCCCGGAACTCTCGGCCATCGTCGGCGCCGACCGATTCCTGAAGGAGATCGAGACCACCGCGAATCTCCAGCATCCGCACATCCTGCCCCTGCACGATTCGGGTGCGGTGGACGGCACGGCGTTCTACGTCATGCCGTTCGTCGAGGGCGAAACGCTGCGCGACCGGTTGCATCGCGAGACACAACTGCCCGTCGCTGACGCGGTGCGGTTGACGCGCGAGATTGCGAGTGCGCTGGACTATGCGCATCGCAAGGGGGTGATTCACCGCGACATCAAGCCCGAGAACATCCTGCTGCAGGAAGGTCAGGCGCTGGTGGCCGACTTCGGTATCGCGCTGGCCGCGGCGACCAGCGGCGGCAACCGCATCACCGCGAGCGGGATGAGCCTGGGCACCCCGCAGTACATGAGTCCCGAGCAGGCGATGGCCGAGCGCACGCTCGACGCGCGCGCTGATGTCTTTGCGTTGGGCTGTGTGCTGTACGAAATGCTGGTGGGCGAGCCGCCGTTTACGGGGCCGACGGCGCAGGCCATTGCAGCGCGGGTCGTCACCGGCGCGGTGGAAGGACCACGCGTGCGACGCCCCACGGTACCGGTATATGTGAATGAGGCGGTGCTCACGGCGCTGCAAAAAGTACCGGCTGATCGGTTCGCGAGTGCGGCGGCGATGGCCGAGGCCCTCACTGATCGGTCTCCGACTCCGCTCGGTGATCGGGTGGAGGCAGCGCCGCCCGATCGTACCGTGGCTACTGCAGCGACGCCCGATCGTGAGTTTCCTGGCGCCGTCACGCCGGTGGCGAGTCCGGCACGTGCGTCGGGCGCGTGGAACCGAATCACGGTAGCGACGACGGCGATCGCGACGATCGCCGTGTTGGTGGCAGCGTGGGCCGTCAGCGCGCGGCCGTCAACGGGTGCTGCGCGCGAATCGCCCGTGCTTCGCATGGTGACTAGCCTGCCAGACAGCCTCGAGCTTCCCGCGGATTTTCACGGTTCGTTGGCGTTCTCGCCCGATGGCACCAAACTCGTATTCAGCGCACGGCGAATCGCCGAGCGCGGCTCGGCTGAGGATCGTCGCGAACTCTGGATTCGATCGATGGACCAGTTTCAGGCCACGGTCATCGCCGCGACCCGACGTGCGGCCTTTCCCCGTTTTTCACCTGATGGACGCAGTGTCGGATACATCGAACTGGGGACCGCAGCCCTGAAGGTGGTCGATCTCGACGGTGGGCCACCACGCACGATCGCCGACAGCGGTGTATCCGAGGAGCCCATCGTATTCGCACCCGACGGCGGCATCGTGGCGAAGGGCAGCGGCGTGGGCGGGTCGCTCATGCGGTTCCCGGCCGGGAACGGCCCTCCCTCAGTGATCACGACGGTGGACAGGCAAGGCGGTGAGGCCGCTCACGTCTATCCTGATGTGCTCCCGAACAACCGCGGCATGTTGTTCACGGTGCAATACGCACCAAACGGTGATGTCAGTCGGTACAAGATCGCGGTCCTCGACTTTGCCACGGGGCGACATCGCATTCTCACCGACGGTGTTGCCGCCCGCTTCGTGAGTGGGTACCTGCTCATTGTGCGCGCGAACGGCGAACTCTCGGCTGCGTCGTTCGATCAGGACGCGCAGCAACTGACCGGCCCCGAAATTCCCATTGCCAGCGACGTGCGCGTCAACGCGTTCGGTCGGGTCGATCTGGCCACCACCCCCGATGGTATGCTGGCATATGTGGCGGGACGTGGCGCGATCTCAGAGGCGAACCTGATCTGGGTGGCGCGCGACGGCACGGTCACCCATGTGGACTCTCTATGGCGTGCCAACTTCGGCGGGGGCGCGATCTCACCCGATGGCCGGGAACTCGCCGTCAGCATCGGCGAGGGTTCGTCCGAGGACATCTGGGTCAAGCAGTTGGATGGCGGCCGGATCAAGCTCACGTCCGGTGGCTCGCGCTTCTATCGTCCTCGCTGGCTGCCCGATGGCAAACGGGTAAGCTTTCTTTCCGAGGAGGCACGTTCGATGCAGCTCGTCATGCGGCGCGCAGATGGCATCGGAGCAATCGATCGCCTCGCCCGGGTGGACGAAACGCTCTTCGAGGGCTTTGTATCGCCCGACGGAGCCTGGGTGATCCTGCGGAAGAGCCGTGTTGGATCAAGCGATATCTTCGCGCAGCGCATCGGTGACTCCATCGCCACTCCTCTGCTGGCGACCACGGCCGACGAGCGATATCCAACCATTTCGTCCGATGGCAAGTGGATTGCCTACCGGTCAAGCGACGCGGATATCGGCGAAGTTTTTGTGCGGCCGTTTCCGAACGTCAACGATGGCAAATGGCTGGTTTCGCTCGATGGCGGCTTCAGTCCGGTGTGGTCGCGGAGCGGCCGCGAGCTGTTCTACACCAGGAGAGCAAATACCAGCGACGCCAATGAACTCTGGGTCGCAACCGTGACGACGTCCCCGACGTTCAGGGTGCGTGACCGAAGGAAACTCTTCACGATCCCGCGTGGCGTGCGTGGCTCGCCATCGGCGGCCATGTACGACGTGGCGCCGGGAGATCAGCGCTTCCTGATGGTCCGCGGCCTCGAGGACGCCTCGGGCTCGTCGGGACGGGCACCGATTGTTCTGGTGACGAATGTTCTGTCGGCGTTGAAGCGAAAGGCGGACGTCAACTAAGTTCCGCGCGACCCGTCTCACGGACTGCCAGCCCTTTATGTCGCTTCTCTCGCATCCTTCGCATCCGTCGCACCCGCGCGACCACGAATCACCTCGGCCCACACACGTCGTCATCATTGGCGGCGGCGTGATGGGCTCGGCCACGGCGTGGTTTCTGGCAAAGGAGCACGGGGTTCGCGTGATGGTCGTCGAGCGCGATGCGTCGTATACGCGCGCCTCGAGCGCGCTCTCTGCGTGTGCCATCCGTCAGCAGTTCTCGACGTCGATCAACATCCGCATCTCGCAGGACAGCCTGGCGTTCTATCGCGACATCGGCGCCATTCTCGCTGTTGGTGATGAACGTCCGAACATCGGACTGGTCGAGCCCGGCTACCTGTATCTC
>CAZMGX010000148.1:0-11076 GCA_964565915.1 uncultured Gemmatimonas sp. | reverse complement strand
CGGTATTGACCAGCGTCTCTGGGACCCGCGGACCGACGACCAGATCACGGCGAACTACTCACGGGAAGATCCGTCGCCCAACAAGGCGAAGTGCAAGGCGGCGCTGCAGCGGTCGTTCGGGTTGCCACAGCGCCGACGTACGCCACTCTTCGGGATGACCGGTCGGATGGTCATGCAGAAGGGGCTCGATCTCATCCTGAACTCGCACTTGATCTGGAACCTCGACGCGCAGTTCGTGTTCCTCGGCGCCGGTGAACGGCGCTATGAGCGCTCGTTGCTGCAGCTGGCCTCGATGCGCCCCCGTCACGTCGGCGTGCAGCTGGACTTCACCGACCGTCTCGAGCATCGGTTGATGGCGGGCGCTGACATGTTCCTGATGCCGTCGCAGTACGAGCCGTGCGGCCTCACGCAGATGCGCGCCCAGCGATACGGTGCGCTGCCGATCGGACGGCGGGTCGGTGGCATCGCAGACACGGTTGAGGACGATGTCACCGGTTTCTTGTTTGACGAGTACAACGCCGGCGCCCTCGATTGGGCGATCTCGCGCGCCCTCGCCCGATTTGCCGATCGTGACGCCTGGGAACCGCGTATGCGAACGGCCATGAGCCGCGACTTCGGCTGGGAACGCGCCGCCGAGCGATACGCCGAGGTGTACCAGCGCGCGACCATCATCGCCCGCCAGCGCAGCTGATCTCTCCTTACTCCATACTCCATACTCTTTACTCCTTACTCCCTACTCTCTACTCGCCGTTCGCTCGTTACTCCCTGCTCCTTTCTCCCTACTCTGTCGTGCATCACGTCGTCGTCCACGCCCATTGTTATCAGCCGCCGCGCGAGGACCCGTGGTTGGAAGTCGTCGAGGCTGAAGCCTCCGCAGCGCCGGATCACGATTGGAACGCCCGCATCGACCGGGAATGTTACGCGAGACTGGCGGCATGCGAGGCACGCCTGCGCGATGCCGACGCCAGGAATGATCCCGACGCGCGCGCCGGCCTTGCACGGCTGATCAACCTGTACGCGTGGTGCACGTTCGATGTGGGCGCCACGCTGTGCGAGTGGATGGAGACCGAGGCTCCCGCCACATTGCGCGCCATGATCGACGGCGACGCGGCCAGTGTTCGACGCTGGGGACACGGCAATGCGATCGCCGCGCCGTACCATCACGTGATCCTTCCGCTGGCCTCTCCGCGGGACCGGCGCACGGAGGTGCGCTGGGGTATTGCCGATTTCCAGCGGCGCTTCGGTCGCCTCCCGGAAGGGATGTGGTTGCCGGAATGTGCGGCCGACGAGGACACGCTCGACCTGCTGGCCGACGAGGGCATTCGATTTACCATTCTGGCACCGTATCAGGTGCGAACGGGTGCGGAAACGCATGGACTTCCCGTGCGGTGGCGCGGTGCGTCGGGCCGGACGCTCACGATCCTGCCGTACGACGGTGGGCTCGCAGGCGAGGTCGCCTTTGGCGGGCTGCTGCGCGATCCTGCCGCCCTCGCGGGGCGACTCGCGCCGTCCATCGACGACGGACAGGACCGCTGCACGACGCTCGCAACCGACGGCGAGACCTTCGGTCATCACCACCGCAACGGCGACCGTACGCTGGCGCTCGCCATGGCGACCATTGCGGCGCGATCGAACGCCAAAGTCACCACCGCGGCGGCGCTCGTCGCCGGCGTCCCGGCGACGCTGGACGCCGAATTGGTGTCCCCGTCGGCGTGGAGCTGTGCACACGGCGTCGAGCGCTGGCGCAGCAACTGCGGGTGTCGGCTCGATCATCAGAAGGCGCCGGCACAACAGTGGCGCGGGCCGCTGCGGAATGCCCTGCGTGGACTCGCCGAGCAGAGTGGCGCGGTGTTTGAACGCGAAGGCGCGACGCTCTTCCGCGATGATCCGTGGACGGTGCGCGACGCCTACGGTGGGGTCGTGTCGACCGAAGGGGCGCCGCTCGAAGCGTTCGCCCGCTCCGTCGTACGAACGGACACCGACGACGCGGGGGTCCAGCGCGCGCGCGAACTGCTGGAGATGCAGCGCGCCACGCTGCGGCTGTTCACGTCCTGCGCGTGGTTCTTCGACGACGTCGATCGCATCGAAACGCGACAGGTGCTGCGGTACGCGGCGCGAGTGCTGGAGCTGTCGGGGCTCGCCGGACGCCTCGAGCCGGAGTTCGTGCACTGGTTGGAGGCCGCCCACGCGCCGGGCGCACGCAGCGTGTCAGCCAGCGAGGTCTTCGTGCGCGGCGCCCTCCCGCACCGGCAATCAACATGGAACGTGGCCGCCGGCGCCGTCGCGCTCGTCGCGAGCGGACTACCGTGTGCGCGGGTCGCCGTCTTTGATATCGTCGTCACACCGCCACCGGCCGACACCGCGACGTATGGCGTGGCGTTGCTCCATCGTCGCACGGGGCAGCGCATCGAACTCGAGGGCGAGGTCATCGGGGCAGGCCCGGCCCTCACGGTGCGGATCAATGAGCCTGGTGCCGATGCCGCGCACGCGCGCGTGATCCCACTGCGAGACTTTCCCGAGTCCGTCGCGCTCGAACTGCTGCGGCCGTTGGCCCTCGACGATTCGGCGCTCCTTGGTTGACGGTCAGGTCGACTACTTGGTCCAGATCGCGATCAAACCACAGTAGCGCCCCTCGCCCTCGCCACCATACCGCAACGGCGTACTCGCGGAACCGGCGTACACTTCGATACCGAACACATCGCGGGGATTCGGAAGGAGTGCGAGGTTCGGAATGCCGGACAGGATCTGCCCGTCGATGGCGATCCTCGGCCAGCACACGATCGTCGACATCCGCGTCGAACGCGCGTAGATGCTGCCGGCACTGTCCAGCACCATCAGGGAGGGGACCCGTGTGAGCATCTGCCACGTGCTGACGGGATTGCGGCGTTCGATCTCGTCGGCCGTGATGCTGGCGGTCGCGTCCCCGCTGGCATGCCGTCGCTCGAACTCCGCGTGACGCGCATTGATGGTCCGATTGCCAACCACGCGAACGGCCGCCAGCTGCGGGACGGAGACGGCATGCATGACGATCGGCAGCGTGTTCTCCCCCGCTTCGATCTCGGCGGCCACGGTCCCCGACGCGAACCCCACCTTTCGCACTTCGACGGTCAGGGAACCAACAGGAAGCGGTGGCACCAGGGCACGCCCCGCCGCATCGGTGCGGGCGCGGTGTCGCTGCCGACCGCCAATCGTGACGAGCACCTGCGCGTCCGCGACGGGGCGCGAGGCACTATCGGTGACGTGCAGGGCGAGCGTGCCGATCATCGACGGGCGCTCCCCGACCGGAGGACGCTGCAGGGCGACATGCGACGACGCGAACAACGCACCGCGCGACACACGCAGGGCCCCCTGGCCGACGAGTGAGTCCGTGCGGATCCGCACCAGGATCCCCTGATCGCGCGGCACGTCGCACAATTGCCAGGTACCGACACTGTCCGTGCGCGTCGACGCGGATCGCTCGTGCCACATCAGGCGATCGGACACCACACCGATCTGTTGCTGCCACGTGAGCTGCACGAGCGCATCAGCCACCGGCATCCCCGTGGCGTCCACGACCACGCCGCGGGCGTGTGCGCCCTCCTGCCCGGCGCGCGGCTCGCCGCAAAGCCGACGCAGCAGCGACGCGTGCGACGGGATCAGTACCGACACCGGTCGCGAGTCGTCCGGCCGGATGGCGACATCCATCGGTTCAGCGGGCAGACCGAGTGAGTCCATCAGCGGCGTCAGTGCCCGGAGTTGGTAGGCACCCGGAAGCACGGCGGGAAGTCGCCCGCGACCCAGCGAGTCGGTCAGCAGCTCGTAGTCGGTTCCATCCAGGGTGATGCGAACGTCGGCCGCACGTGCGAGTGAATCCGCCGGGGTCACCTGCACGGAAAGCCCCGCGCCGTCGCTCTGGAACAGCGGAGTATTGGCACGATCGACGCGCGACACTTCGCCACCCACGATTCGCACGGCCGTGACCGTGATCGGCGTACCGGTCACCGACACGCCGCGGCGACGGATCGTCTGCGGAACCAGGGTCACCAGCTGCGGCATGCGAATGCTCCAGCGCTGCACGAGCCAGGAGCCCGACGGCAATCGCATGAACTCGACGATGCCACCAGGTCGCACACGCTCGGTCACCGACGGCAGGTTCGTGTATCGATACTCGAGCACCTTGAGCTCGCGGCTCTCGCGATCGATCCAGAAGGTGCCATAAATGTCGCTGACCTGCCGACGATCGCGGACGGGCCGGAAGCCCACACCGATCATGGACGGCCGTTCCCGTGTCGGCGGCTCGAGGTGGAAGCAGTGCGTCGCCGCGAACGAGTCCGAGAGCAGCACGTCCGCATCAGGCGCATGGAACATCGTGCCGTCGTCCGTATCCACCACATAGCCATGCTCGGCGAGGCGCGCGGCGGGCAGACTGCGGAACGCATGCGTCGTGGCCATCCGCGTCGAGCGCACGCGCTGATCGCGGACCACGCGCGATGTCGTGTCAAGCGTGCGCTCATACTCGATCCACTCGGCGAACAACGGTTCGGTGGCGGAGAGGCCGGACGCGATCAACGCCTTGCGCGCTTCCTCCCACACCTGCGCGACGACCGCACCATCCGTCGTGCCGCCGCGGCAGACATCGTCGCCGCGCACGGCGACCGATGGCAACACCACGGCGGGCGCCAGCAGGACGACACGCAGCGCCGTGGCGCCCGTCGGCTCCACCGCGACATCCACCACCGTCGGTTGGTAGCCGATGCGGAGGGCGCGGAGACGATAGCGGCCACCGTTCGCCACGCTCGCGACGAACGCGCCCCGCTCATCCGTCAGCGCACGAGCCGCGACGACGCCAGGACTGGACTCCAGCAAGACGATGACACCGGCGGCCGGCGCGACGCCGTCAGCAAGCACAACCGTGCCACGGACCGTGATTGCGCGCACCACGGCGCTTGCGGTGCCGTCCCCGGCTTGCGCCTCAACGGGCCGGACACCAACCAGCGTCAGGAGCACCATGGAGCTCGACGCCGCTCGGATCACGCGGGAAATACGCACCCTTGATGCTTTCACCGGGAACCGGCGGCGTCAAGGAAACGCCACGGCAATCACGTTCAATCGCGGGAAACCGAGGGCGGACGCGCGTCGCCCCTACCGTTCACTCCAGTGCAGTCGAAGCCCGGCGTACACCTGTCGCGCGAACGCGGGGGTCCACAGTGCGGGCTGCTGATTGAGCGCATTGTTCACGCCGACCGACAGCTCCGAGATCGCGGTCGCCATCAGCCGGACCTGTGCGTCGAGCGACAGCAAGGCGCCTTGTCGGCCGATCACACCAGACTCGGTCGAGAACGGACCCGTGATTGGGGCGCCACTGGGAATACCAATGAGTGGCGCGCCACCAGTGTATCGTACCGACACATCGGTCGAGAGGCCCCGACGCACGGACCACTCGCGGGCAGCCGTCAACCGTGCCGTGTGCGACGCGCGGCGACTGAGTGGCAATCCCGTCCCGAGGTCACGCGCGCGAAGGTAGTCGTAACCCAAACTCACAGTGGCGCCCTGCCACGTGGTGCGTGCCGATGTCTCGATCCCTTGGGTACGCGCCCGTGCCACGTTGACGTTGGCGTACTCCTGATACCCCGCCGCGTTGTTGCCAAGAAACCGCCAGTCGACGAGTCCCTCCACGTCGTTGCGGTACGCCTCGACATCCAACGACACGTTCGCAGACGGTGCCCACGTGCCGCCGAGGGTGCTGCTCCACGAACTCTCCGGCTTGAGGTCCGGGTTACCGACCAGCGTGTACCCGCCGGCGGGATTGAAGAAGGTGTAGCGAATCTCCTTGAAGCCAGGCGCCCGGAATCCACGGGCGACGTTGCCCCTCAGGCGAATCGTGGTGGTTGGCTGCCACGACACACCCACCGATGGATTGGTGGAGCTGCCCCAGAGGGAACTTGCCGTGTGCCGCGCGCCAGCGGTGAGTGAGACGGCGCCCAACGACCACTGGTCACGCACGAAGACTTCGGTGACCTCATCGCGCGCGCTGTCTCCATCAACCTTCTCCGGTGCGACAAGCGTCCGTGCCGATCGCTGCACCCCGACATCGATGGTATGAGCGGCGATGGCGCGCGTATACGACAGGAGATACCGACGCTGACGCTCCTGTTGGCGCAAGGAGTCGGCCGAGCCGCGAATGGGCAGCAGATCCCGTGACTGCCGATACTCGTAGGTGAACTGTTGCAGGAAGGCGCGAGCACGGAGTGATCCACCACCAAGCGACCCGAACGCCTCGACAAAACCCTGTCCACCGTGGTTGTCGATGAAACCGTTGAACTGCGCATCGACCGGAAAGCGCTGTCGCTCCTGCGTACCCTGCCCGTTCAGCCGTACGGTCCAGCGTGATCCCAACGTATACCGCAAGTCACCGCGCACATCGTACAGCCGATTGAAGGTCGATCCGACGGCGTTGTAGCCGGTCACACGATCAGATTGCCGCCAACCGCCCGAGACACGATATCCAAAGGGGCCCACGCGTTGACTGGCGCCCAAGGTCGCTTCCTGCCGGCCAAGCTCACCGGTGCGCATCATACCGTCGATGGTCAGCCGTTCCGTCGGTGCGGCTTGCACGAGGTTGATGACCCCGCCCAGTGCATCGCTCCCGAATTCAACGCTCGAGGGTCCCTTCGTCACCTCGATGCGCTCGGTGGCAAGCGTCGACAGACGACCGATGTCACGGCTCTCGATCAACGAGCCCGCCACGGGCTCGCCGTCCACCAGCACCAACACCCGGGAGTCATCGAATCCGCGGATGGAAATCGAGGTCTTGGAGGGAGGCGCCGGCAGCTCCTGTAGTCCCGGGATCTGTCGCAACAGTTGATTCGCCGAAACCGCGGCCGCCGCGGCGATGTCGCGCTGCCCCAGCACCGTGACACTGCGGGGCGACTCCCCCGCACGAATCACGCGCTGCCCCACCGTCGTGGTGAAGACCGGCAGGACGGTGGCCAATGCCTCGAGCGACACGGTGATCGAGTCCCGGTCGACCACCACCCGTGTTGCCTGAAAGCCGAGTGCGCGCACCGCGAGCGTATCACCGAATGCGGCCTGCAGACGGAACACGCCGTGTTCATCAGAACGAGCGCGCACGCCGGTGCGGAGGTGCTGCACCTGTGCCGAGAGGACGGCCGATCCGTCGGCGCGTCCGCGCACGACACCGATCACCGCACGCGTGGGCGCGCCCGTGATAGACACACCCTGCGCGGTCGCGGCCCGCGGGACCGCGGGGACCGCGCCCATCGCGGCGAGCGCGACGCCCGCCCCGACGACGGCACGACCCCTCGTCATCGAATGCGCGCGTAGCGAATGGTCGGGTAGCCCGGCGCGCCCGTGTTGCTGTAGTAGTCGATAACCTGAAGCTTGTAGATCTTCGCGCCGGACTTCACGAGGTACGTGTTGAAGGACGGGTGCAACCGATCATTGCCCGTGAGGTTGTAGCGGAAGGGCGCACCCTTGTCGGTCACCGAGAAGGGAATCGGCCCGACGAGTTGAGAAAGGAAGGCCGCGTACTGCGGCGCATCACTGGCCGCCGTGGCATTGGCGAACGTCGGCGAGACGGCGCCGGGATAACTGCCGACATTGCACCCATCGTTCAGCGCCAAGGACAGCTGATTGGGCGCGGGGTTGAAGGCGATGTCCCAGTTGCAGCCGGACGGCGCTGCGACCACCGCATTCGACACGAGACTGATCGACTGCGGCTGCCCCGCCGGGGTGATGGTCAGGGTCTGCACCGCGCCGAGACTCGTCGCAGCGGTCGCCTGCAGCCGCGACTCGATCGTCAACGAGGCCACCTGGAACTGCGGCGTGAAGGCGATGGACGTCACGCGCACCAACGCGAAGGCACCGTTCGCCAGTCGCAGCTTCCAGTACAGCGCAGGGTTGGCGGTCGGCACACCACCGAAGTTGAGATAGCCCTGCCGATTCTCGGTGAGGCGATCAGACTGGAACTGGCCGTCGGCGGGTATCTGTGCGTCGCGCACCTGGTCGAACGCGCCCAGAGCGCCGGTCGCGCTGAATGCGAGCACCTCGACATCGGTCGCCGCCTTGTTGTTGTCCAACGCGACGCCGAGCACGTTCTTGCTCGCCGCCCCGCCGATGGCGGGGCTGTTCAGGCGGAGCTCGTAGCGACGAAAGGCCAGATCCCAGTCGCCCGTGCGTGCGACGAGTCCGCCGGTGGCGAAGCTGAAGTGCACCAGCGTGTCGGTGCTGCTGGCGTTGAGGGGCCCAAACGTGACGATCTGGTTGATCGCCGGCTCGGGAATACCACCGTTCGGACCGGTGGGATCGGCTTCGTCTTCAGAGCACGCCGCCAGTACGACGAGCAGCAGGGGCATCAGCGACAGCAGCGCGCGAGGGACGCGCGCCGAGAATGCAGCGGAGAAACGGGACATCGAACGCATGGGTACCTGCGGAGGGGAGAATCACCGCACGCATCGCCAGGTCACGGCGATGCGTGCACTCGTCTCCGGAGGCTAGCGCCCGTACCGGCGTCGCACGATCCGTACTTCTGCCAAGGACCGCGTACGTGAAAATCCGGACATTGATGTCAGTGGTTGCCCGACCACCCCAGTCGGTGCGCCGACAGTTCGTCGGCGGCACCGCACTCTGTCACGGCACCGATTGACCGCGTACCGAAGGATTCGGGGATGGAATGGCGCGGGAATCGACCGGCGTGGACTGCGAGGTCGCGTCGACGCGGTTGAGCGAATCCAGCGGTGGTCCCAACGTGGGCTCGCACACCCCCTCGGCCGTCTCCCGGATCAGCTGATCGACCACGGCGCGCAGGTCCCCCGTGCGGGCGTAGGTTGCCAGCTGACGCTGCGCGCTGGAGCCATCGGCCAGGATCTTGAACGCATACTCGACTTCCTTGCGTGTCCCCAGCTCATCGAGCACGTCATCCAGGAACCACTCGATCAGCTCGCGGATCAGCACGGGCGCCGGCATTTCTTCCTTCGTGCCGAAGTCGATCAGCTTGCCGCTCAGGCCCCAGCGCACGGCGCGCCACTTGTTCTCCTCGATCAGGTCCTGCGCGTAAACGCGGAACGTCATGTTGTCGCGACGCAGCTTCCACATCTTCGCCACGACGGCCTGAAGGATCGCCGCCACGCAGATCGCTTCGTCGACCCGGGTGTTGACGTCGCAGACGCGGAACTCGAGCGTCGGATACACGTGGTGCGGACGCACATCCCACCAGATCTTCGACCCATCGGGGATGCTGCGCGTCTTGACGAGCGTGTCGACCAGATCTGCATAGTCGCTCCACCCCTGCAGGATGCGCGGCACGCCGGTGCGCGGGAAGTTCTTGAAGACGATGCTGCGGTACGAGTGCAGTCCGGTGTTGCGCCCGAACCAGAACGGCGAACTCGTCGACAGGCAGAGAATGTGCGGCAGGACGTAGCGCGCCGCGTTGATGCAGTCGATCCGGAACTCCGGATCCTCGATGCCGACGTGGACGTGCGTGCCGAAGATGAGCAGTCGATGGGCCAGGTCCTGCAGCTCCGCCTTGACGCCGAGATACCGCTCCTTCGGCGTCATCTCCATGTTCATCCAGTTGGAGAACGGATGCGTGCCCGCGGACGCGATGGTCAGCCCGTGCTGCGCCGCGGCCTTGATCACCAAGCCCCGCAGCTTCGTCAGCTCGGTCCGCAACTCGGAGATCGACGCGCACACTTTCGTGCCGATCTCGACTTGGCACTGGTGCAACTCCGCCTTCGCATCGGCGAGTACCGCCGCGTCACTGCTCATCAACGCATCGAACCCGGGCGTGAGATCACGCGTGACCGGGTCGATGATCTGGTATTCCTCTTCGATGCCGACTGTCAGGCTGGGCGACCGCATCGTCGTCTCCTCGTAGGTCCTAGGCTGTTCGGACGGTGTGTCCGTGCTCGGCGCCCTCGAGGACGCGCGTCGAGCGGTGATGCTCCCGGTGCTGCTCGGCCCACGCACGCGATGCCTGCATGAAGCCGCCGAACAAGTGGCGGAAGTGTGGGTCTGCCATTTCGAACACCTCCGGATGCCACTGCACGCCCACCAGGAATGCGTCGGTGTCCCCTTCGATCGCCTCGATCAGACCGTCGGGTGACGTGGCGGAGGCCACGAGGCCCGCGCCCAACTGCTTGATGCCCTGATGATGCATGCTGTTCACCGGCACCCGCTCCGACTCGAGCAACTGGGCCAGACGGGTACCGGCAGCGACATCGACGTCGTGTGCGAGGTGATCGCGCTCGAACCCGGCCGTGGGGAAGTAATCGTGCTTGTGGAACGACGCGTTCTGTGACGCCAGATCCTGCCACAGCGTGCCGCCGTTGGCGACGTTGATCACCTGAAGCCCACGGCAGAGACCGAGCACCGGCTTGCCATCTTCCATCGCCCACCGCGTCAACTGCAGTTCGACCCGATCACGCGCGGGGTCCAGGTTGCCACATTCCGGACGCACCGCCTCGCGATACTCGGCAGGATTGATGTCGACCCCGCCGGGGATCAGGATGCCGTCCAGTCGCTGATAGATCTCCCACAACGTGGCCAGATCGTCGTCGAACAGCGGAATCATCCACGGCACCGCGCCGACCATGGTCGCGGCGAGGAAATAGCGCTGGTTCATCACCCATGACGCCGGCAATCCCGGCGGAATGCCATCGATCGAATGCAGGGTCTGGGTGGTCAATCCGATCACCGGCCGCGAAAACGCCGACATCAACGCTCCTCAACAAGAAAAGTAGGCACGTTCGAGCCGCCGCCGGCCGTCACGTTCAGCAACGGATCGGTCGCGATCCGCGTCAGGCATCCCGTCATCAACACCCCATCGACGAGGAACGGCGCCGTGTCCAGCATCCGATCACTGATGTGCAGCGCGCCGTCGACCCACGCGGGCCACGGCTCACTGGGCACCACCACGCGCTCCTGCACAATGAACGGCTCCGTCAAGGCGGAACGTATCGCGGCGGTCCAGGTCGCGTCATCCACGGTCCACCCGAGCACGATCCCCTTTCCACCGTACTCGTCATTGGGCTTGAGCACCATGGACTCGCGGCGTCCCGCGATGAAGTCGAGCAGGTC
>CAZMGX010000147.1:0-11116 GCA_964565915.1 uncultured Gemmatimonas sp. | reverse complement strand
CCGATCACGAGGGGCAGCGCAATCAGGGTCCAGCCAACGACCAGCGCAAAGGTGTTCACGAGTTCTCAGTCAGGGTCTGCAGCAGGGACGAATACCCCCCGGTGCTCGGTCACTCGGAGCCCGACGGACCGCTCAGGGTGAAGTGTTGCCCCCGCCGACCGCGCGCGCCACCGGCGAGGGTGACGTGCGCGGCACCGGCGACTCGAGCATGACGCGGTGCCACACCATGAACGACAGCAGGGCCCACAGGATGCCCTCGCGATTGCGGCGCCCGCTGGTGTGTTCCTGGATCCAACGCGCGACCGGCGCGGCCTCGAACAGTCCGAGGCGCTCGAGGCGAGCGGCGGACAGTTCGTCCTCGAGGATGTCGCGCAGCTCATGCCGCAGCCACGAGGCGGTCGGGCCGACAAAACCGCGTTTGGGCGCGGAAAGGTGCGCCGGCGTCAGCCGCGGCGCGGTCGCCATCCGCAGGGCCCACTTGAGCTGGCCCTGTCGATGCCGCAACGAGTCGGGCAGCGGCAACAGTCTCTCGACGAGCACGTGATCCACAAACGGCACGCGCACCTCGAGCGAATGCGCTGATGAGATCCGGTCGCTCAACGCGAGCAGGTCATCGGGCAGATAGCCCCCGTAGTCGATGGCCAGCGCAGACCGCAGCGCGGTCGATGACCCGCCGGGGGCCAGTCGTCCGAAAAGCGTGGCATGACTCGCCGCATCCCGCTGGCGCCCACGCAATTCATGAAACTCCTCACCCGTCAGCCGGGTGACGAAGCTCGCATACTGCGCAATCGGCCCCTGCGCCGTCGTGCGCAGGAATCGCTTGGCGCGCGTCAGCCCCAGCCCGCTGCCATCGCGCTCGGGCAGCGCATCCACCGTTCGCGACACCCCGCGCCGCAGCCACGCCGGGACGCGACTGTACATCCCGCCGTACGCAATCGCCCGGTGGCGACGATACCCGCCGAAGAGCTCGTCCCCGCCCGTACCGGACAGGGCGACCTTGAAATTCTCGGAGACCGCGTGGGAGATCAGCCACGTGGGAAGCGACGACTCATCGGCGAGCGGCTCGTCGAGCGCGAAGGCGATGGGATCGAGGAGATCCCGCACGTTCGGTTCAATGTCCACCACCGACAACGTGAGCCCGTACTTCTCGGCCAAGGCTTTCGCCAAGGGCCATTCATCCGTTCCGGCCGCTCCGCTGCCGAGATACCGCGCCGTGAACGCGTGGACCGGATACCCCTGAAGCGCCATGCTGGCGACGATCGCCGACGAGTCGATGCCGCCACTCAGGAAGGCCGCGATGGGCACGTCGGCACACAGGTGCGCACGGACCGAATCGTCGAGGGCGTCACGAACGAGGCTGGCCGGATCCGACGGCATCTCCACCGTCCCCACGGGCAGGTCCCAGTACCGGTGCATCTCGGGTTCGCGCCCCGGACGACAGACCAGCGTGTGGGCCGGCGGCAGCTTGCGGACGCCCTTGAGGGGCGACCAGGGCGCCGGCATGTACCCCAACTGGAGGTATAGGTCCAGCGCCTCGTCGTCGATCGTGCGATCTGTCAGGCCCGCGGCCACCAGCGCCTTGAGTTCCGATGCATACGCGATGCGCTCAGCCGTCTCGGCGATGTAGAGTGGCTTGATGCCGAAACGATCGCGTGCCAACAGCAGGGTCTGCGCGTCGCTGTCCCAGATCGCGAACGCGAACATGCCGCGCAGCGCTTCGACGCAGCGTACCCCCATGTCCTCGTACAAGTGCACGATGACTTCGGTATCGCTGGTCGTGCGGAACTGGTGTCCGCGCGCGATGAGCTGATCGCGCAACTCGCGGTAGTTGAAGATCTCGCCATTCAGCACGATCCCGATGGTGCCGGTTTCGTTGAAGATCGGCTGGTGCCCGCCGGCGAGGTCGATGATCGACAATCGACGCATGCCGATGGACGCCGGCCCGTTCGACCAGATGCCGACGTCATCGGGGCCACGATGGGTCAGCGCGTGGCACATGGTCGCCACCGACGGCTCGTCAGCCGGTCGACGCTCGGCCCGCCAGAACGTTCCCGCGATTCCGCACATGGTGGATGGTGTCGATGGTGAAAGAGGGCGACGACGCTAGGCGTCCGATCGCAGCCAGGTCGCGAGAGCGCCGATATCGCCCGCACGAACAAGATGGTGCGTGGGTAACGTCCGTAGTTCGCGGCTCAGCTGCTCAGCCCCCGCCATACTTCGGGTAGACGGCGCCAGCGCTGCCTGTGCCCACGGCTGCCTGGGAATGGACAATGGGTAACCCTGCTGGACACCCAGTTCCGTTGGCCACGCGCCGCCCGAACGGTCCAGCACGGGCCACCGAAGCCATGAGGGGTCGGCCGAGGGCGGGGGCAGAATGGCGACCTTGCCCGGGGCGCGAGGGCATGCAGCGAGGTCAGCGGCGTGCCGCTGGCGAATCGAAACGTCGCCTCGCATGGCCTGCCACGACGAAAGGGCAAGCGTTGCACACGACGACGGCATGGCGCGCGGCTGCTGGGCCTCGTGGAACACCATTTCCCCGAGTCGCAGAAAGGGCAGCGCGGTTGGAATCCGGTACAACGCGGGTCGCCCGAGGGCCCATTGCACCCAGCTTGCCCCGACCGGTCCCAGTCCGCGTGAGGCCGGCTGCAGCGTCGGTTGCCCCTTCCATCGGCTTTCGATGCCATTGCGGAGCAGGAGAGCGCCACCGGCGCCGCCACTGACCCCCTTGCCGCGACCGAAACTGAGCACACCAACGTCGGCCAACGCGCCGCAGGGGCGCCCGCGCAGCGTGGCGCCCAGGCCCTGCGCGGTATCTTCGACCAGCACCGCGCCCGCGTCGTCCGCGATCTCTCGCAGCGCGGGAACGTCGAAGGGGATGCCGTACAGGTGTGTGCCGACGATCACGGAAGCCCCCGCCAGCAACGCCTGACGCGCACTGTCGAGATCCGGCCCCAGCGTCGACGGATCGAGGTCGTAACACACAATCGTGGCGCGGGCGGCGAGCGCCGCGGACACGAGGTCTGCGCAGCCGTAGGCGGGCAACGCCACGATTCGACGGTCGTCAAGCAGGGCATCAAGGGCGAGTGCCAGCGCGGCCGTCCCGCCATCCGTGAGGAGGACGGAGGTGGCCGCCAACTCCCGTGCCAGCACGGACTCCAGGCTGGCCCGTGGGGTCGCGTCGTTGGTGACGACCCGGATCGTTGCCAGGCCGAGGCTGCGCGGCCCCAACTGCGCCGCGACCGGCGGCAACGCGCGCCACGTCACGGAATCAGCCGAACCACGCGCGGACCCAGTCGGGTGGTCAAGGCGAGGGGCAGGCGGCGCCAGATTCTGGGACCCCACGAGAATGCGCCGGCATCGGGCGACGGCGTCGCCGCGACGGCGCCGCGCCGATGCTGATACCAATGCAACTGTTCGTCGCGACCACCCCATTGCTGCTTGAAGCGGTGCGTGGGACTGCCCGGGGTGGTGCGTCCGAAGTTGAACACGGTGCACCCGTTCGCGATCGCGAACTGCATCAACTCCCAGTAGACCAGCATGTTGGCCGATACCGGATTGTGCCGACGGAGCGACGACGCCCATGTGATCTCGAACTCGGTGCCCCAACGGAAGCCCATGCCGCACGCAATGGGTTCCTCACCCAGATAGGCGACGGCGATCCACAGGTCGTCTCCGAATTGATCGCGCAGGGCGCGAAAGAACCCGTCCCCGAGCGATGGTGTGCCCAGATCCCGCATGTGCTCCGAGAACACCCGCATGAAATCTGGTAGCGTGTCGGGCGAAATGACGACGCGCACCTCGGCCTTCTGCGGCCGCCGGATCTGACTGCGCAGCTTCCCCGGGAACGCCTTGAAGAGCGCATCGGCCGTTTCCGGCAGGTCGAGGAGGACCGAGACCTTGCGGTGCGAGACGGGCAGCGGAATCGGCAGGGCCAAGCGGCTGCGAAGTTCGAGCAGGTCGACCTGCTCACGATCGGCGCGGGAGGTCGCCTCGGTCACCAGCGCGCGAATGGCGTCGTCGGTACCAAGAGGCCCGCCGTAGTTCACGAACGGCATGGACATCAGAAAATGTCCAAAGATCCGACTGCGCACCCGCACCAGGGGCAAGACTCCTTCCAACGGGCCGTCCGGCGCAGATCGGGCCTCGAGGAAGAGACACTCGTGACCCATGCTGGCAGAACACACCCGCTGCCACGCCGCCCGGTGGAAGGCCGTTCCTCCCGCCGCGACCGCGATGAACCGATCCCATTCGGCGCCGGGCTGGTTGTTCACGCGGACAATCATGCCGGCACAGCGGTGGTGAGGAAATCCCGGATCGCGGAGAACTGGTATCGCGCAAAGAGCCGATCGAGGGTGGCTGACGTGCCGGAGATCCCGCCATAGTGCCGCACGCGCGTCAGACGTCCCACCTCGAGGCGCGGCTGCCCGGGGTCGACTTCCCACGGATGCAGATAGCAGACGCCGGGTTGCCCACGCTTGGCAGACGCCCGCAAGCCCCGATCGATCAACGCGAAAGGCAGCAGGCGGAGGTAGGCGCCGCCCGCGGCCGGCAAGCGAACGCCGGCGAGGGTGTACGTGCAGAGCGGGAACTCGCGCAGCGGGCCAGCGGCGGTGTCGATGATGTACGAGTCCCGCTTGCTGCGGGGGTTTCCGTACCCTGGTCGATAGATGGGGAACACGCTCGAATCGTAGACGAACCCCTCCTCAACCAGGATCTCGTACGCCCACTCGACGCCGGGGATGATGGAGAATGACGGCGCGCGATAGCCCAGAATGGCGCTGCCGGTGAGTTCGGCGAGCACATCGCGGGATCGGCGGAGGTCCTCCCGGAACAGCGCCGGGGTCAACGTCGGCACGCGTCGGTGGAGGTGCGAATGGGAGGCCACTTCATGGCCCGCCTCGACGATGCGCCGCACGAGCGCGGGGTGCCGCTCGGCAATCCACCCCACCGTGAAGAAGGTCGCCGTTGCGCCCGCGCGCGCCAGTTTGTCCAGCAACAGGTCGGTGCTGCCTTCGACGCGCGATGGCTGGGATTCCCAGCGATCGAGCGGCATGATGCGTTCGAACGCATTGACCTGGAAGTATTCCTCCACATCGATGCTGAAGATGTGGCGGGTGGTCTGAGACACGGCGTGTGCAGGTGACATGGTGGTGCGCGCGACCATTTTCGGCGAAACGTGGCCGTCGCTCCGGCGAGGAACGGGGCGTTCACGACGCCGCGGCGTCTGGTGGCTGCGACGAGCGGCCGAGCGTCGTGGTCACGAACCACACGGTTCCATGCCGTCGCTGCAAGGTAACCGGTTGGCGCCCGACCTGTCGCCGGCGGCGGCTCGGTCTGGATTCGCGCGGACGTCTGACGATGGTGCAAATTGTCTGGTGCATCGTGTTGTAACCTTCATGCCCGCCGCCCGTCCTTTGCGGGGGCGGCCAGCGTGTCGTTCCGTGGTCCGTTGCCCCAGTGTCTGCGCTATCGCGTGAGCCATGGCGGGCGTCCATCCATTCTCCGTTGTGAGCACGCATGACCGATCGAGTCCGTGAAGTGCGCATGGTCGAGATCCCGGCCCACCCGGCGGGTGCCGGGAAGGGCACCCTCTCGGTCATCGAAAACGCGGAACTGCCATTTCGGGTCGATCGGGTGTTTACCGTCACCGGACTGTCGGCCGGGGCGGTCCGCGCCGAACATGCCAATGCCGTTGTCTACGAGGCGATTTCGTGTGTGCGCGGGGCGATCAGCATCTGGACACACGATGGCACCTCCGAGAATTCGTGGATTCTGAATAAGCCGCATCAAGTACTTGAAGTGCCGCCGGGCACGTGGCTCGTGCTCCGGGCCTTGGAAGACGAATCGGCCTACATGGTGCTCGCCGACCATACGTTTGCGGTGGCGCGGCACCACTACATCACGGACTTCGACCGGTTTCTCCTGCAGTTCGGGGCTGCTGCACCGTCGGAGCCGTTGTCGCCGTAGCGGCGCTTGTCCGGAATTCCAAACTCTCGAGGTCCAGTGTCCCCGGTGCGTCTGCCGTCGCGGCGCCTTGACGTTCGAGCGCCGGCGTGACCGTGTCGGGTGCGCCGCTGGAGACGCGTGTGCTGTCCGATGTGCCGCTCGTAGTGGACCTGGATGGCACGTTGGTGCAGTGCGACACCTTGATCGAAAGTCTCTTGCAGCTCGTCAAGCGCAAGCCGCTGGGGCTGCTCCGCGTACTGCCGCAGCTGCTCCGTGGCAAGGCGCGCTTCAAGGAGGCCGTGGCCATTCAGGTCACCCTCGACGCCGAACGACTGCCGTACGATCGCCGGCTCCTCGATCGCCTCATCGAGGAGCAGCCGCGGCGTTGCCTGATCCTGTGCACGGCGGCTGACCGCCGGATCGCCGACACCGTCGCCGCCCACCTCGGGATCTTCGATGAGGTAATGGCCACCGAAAACGGACACAACCTGTCCTCGTCGACGAAGGCATCAGCGCTCGTGACGCGGTTCGGAGAGGCCGGCTTCGACTACGCGGGCAACGATCAGGTCGACCTGCCGGTCTTCCGGGCCGCACGTTCCGCCTGGGTCGTCAACGCGACGCCGGCCTTGCGGCGACAACGCGCCGCCGTGCGGAACGTGACGGTCGAGCTGCCTGGCACCCCGCAGACGGTGAGGGCCGTGTGGCGCAGCCTGCGGCCGCACCAGTGGGTCAAGAACCTGCTGGTCTTCGTGCCCTTGCTGGCGACGTTCGACAGCGACCACCTGCGCCCGGTCTGGGAGGCGATCATGGCCTTCGTGGCGTTCAGTCTGGCCGCGTCGAGCGTCTACGCGTTCAACGACCTGCTGGACCTGCCGGATGATCGGGCCCACCCGCGAAAGCGCGCGCGCCCGTTGGCGTCCGGCGCCATTTCGGTTCCCGCGCTCCTGGTTCTTGGCGTCTTCAATCTGGCGGTCGCGATCACGATTGCCGCGACGATGTCGCGCATTTTCCTTGCGGTCCTGTTGACGTACTTCACGATCTCCAGCCTGTACACGGCGATCCTGAAGCGCATCCTCCTGCTGGACACGCTCGTCCTCGCGGGGTTGTATACGATTCGCATCCTCGCCGGTGCGGCAGCCATCCACGTGATTCCCTCCGTGTGGCTGCTCGCATTCTCCGTGTTCTTCTTTCTCAGCCTCGCGTTGGCCAAACGCCACTCGGAGCTGATCGAGCTGCAGGTCGGGGATTCGAACGAGGCGATTCCGGGGCGGGAGTACCGCCCGCAGGATCTGCAGGTGTTGATCAGTCAAGGCAGCGCCAGCGGGTACTCGGCGGTGTTGGTGCTTGCCCTGTACATCGACAGTGCGACGGTGCGGGCGCAGTACCGCTCGCCCGAACTCATCTGGTTGATCTGTCCGCTGTTGCTGTACTGGATCAACAAGCTCTGGCTCAGTTCACAGCGCGGTCAGATCCAGGATGATCCGGTGATCTGGACCCTGCGCAATCGCGTCAGCCGGCTGGTCGCGTTTCTCTGCGTGCTGCTGCTGGTGCTCGCCAAATGGCTGCCGTCGATCACCGGGCGCACCGCGCCTTAGTGGGAGGCGGTCGGCGGCGGCGTCGATGACGATCGTCGGGCGCTGAAGGCCGAACGCAGGCCACGGACCAAACGGCTGAGCACTCCGGGCGGGATGCCGATGGCCACAAGCACCCGGACGATCGTGTCGCGCGCGCGCGTCATGCGTGCCTGCTGTCGGGCCAACGCCAGATACTTGGGCGCTCGCGCGTCCTTCGCCGCCCGCAGGCGATACGCGTTTTCCCATAGCCGCTGCTCCCACAGCCGACGCGTGGGTGCGTCGAGACGGTCCATCGCCAGCAGGCGTCGCGCCATCTCACAATGCGTGGCGCTCGCTGCGGTCGTCTGCCCGCCCGCGACAAACAAGGTCCGAAACAGCGAGTGCTGCACGATCCGATAGCGGGCCAGCGTCTTCGGCACAAAGCCGAATGGATGATGCTCGGCGATGCGGAGCCACATGTCCCAGTCTTCGTAGGCCAGCGACTCATCGAACGGGCCAACCTTCGCCAGCACCGTTCGGCGCATCATGATCGTGGCCGCAGGAACGAAGTTGGTGTCGCAAAGAGCGAGGAAAACGTCCCCTTCCGGGGCGATCCCGCCGTGGTACGCGGCGATGAAGTCGCCGGTGAGACGGTTGCCGTCCTCATCGATGCGACTGGCATCCGCATACACGGCACCGTACTGCGGCGGCAACTCGTCGAATCGCGCGACCAGCTCCTGCAACAGGGTGGGCTCCCACACATCGTCTGTGGAAACGCGAATCACGAACTCGCCGCCCGCCTCCCGAATGGCCGCGTTGAGCGACCCACTCACGCCGAGATTCTCCGGCAGCGCGAGCAGCGTGGTGCCCGGCCGTTCACTCGCGATCCATTGGCGAATGACCTCGACCGACGCGTCCGTCGAGCAGTCGTCGACGACGATCAGTTCAAAATCGGTCCACGACTGCTGTTGAATGCTGTTCAAGCACTCCCGCAGGAAGCGTTCGTGATTGTAGCACTGCGCGATGACGCTGACCCGCCGGACGGTGGTGTCCGACGCGCTCACGGGAGTCATGGAATGCACCACGGCTGCATCTACTGGGGCGCGGACGCGCCGCCAACAGGCATCAGGTCGACCCGTTCGGTCTCATCACAGGCGCGAACGGCGTCGTGCACGCCCTGGATGACGGCTTCAACCTCGCTCGCCGTCATGCCGGGAAACAAGGGGAGACTGAGTGTCTCTCGATGAAGGCGCTCGGTGATCGGGAAACGACCCGCCGCAATGCCGAGTCCCGCCAGCGCCGGCTGCAGGTGCGGCGGCGTGGGATAGTGGATCAGTGTGCAAATGCCGCGCGCGGTGAGGAACCGCTGGATGGCGTCACGCCGCGCGTGGCGAATGGTGTACAGGTGCCAGACGGGCTCGGTCTGGTCGAGGACGGCCGGGAGCGTCACGCCAGAGCCCTGCAGTCCCTCCGTATACCGACCGGCGATGGCCGAACGCTCGGCATTCCAGCGCGGCAGCATCGGGAGTTTCTCGCGGAGCAGGGCCGCCTGCAACTCGTCGAGCCGCGAGTTCACCCCCACCACGTCGTGCTGATACTTCGCCGTCGAGCCGTAGTTGCGGAGCTGGCGAATACGGCCGGCGAGGGCGGGATCGTTGGTGACCACGGCACCGCCATCTCCGAGTGCGCCGAGGTTCTTGCCGGGATAGAAGCTGAACGCCGTGGCATCACCGAGTGAGCCGATCGATCGACCGCGATAGGTGGCGCCGTGTGCCTGCGCGGCGTCCTCGATCACGCGGAGACCACGCGCCCGCGCGATACGCAGGATCGGTTCCATGTCCGCCGGCTGGCCGTACAGGTGCACCGGCATGATCACCCGTGTCCGTTCCGTCACGGCCGCATCGATCTTCGAGACATCGATGTTGGCAGTGGACCAATCGGCCTCGACGGGCACCGGTCGCGCGCCGACGGCCTCGACGGCCAGCCAGGTCGCGATGAAGGTGGTCGCCGGCACGATGACCTCGTCACCCGCCCCGACATCCAATGCACGCAGCGCGAGCACCAGCGCGTCCAGTCCGTTGCCGACGCCGACACATGCGTGTGCATCGCAGTACGTGGCGAACTCGGACTCGAAGGCCTCGAGCTCGCGGCCGAGGATGAAGTGTCCCGCGGTCAGCACGCGCTCGAACGCCGTCGTCAGGCGGTCACGGATGGCCTGATGGGAGCGTTGCAGGTCAAGAAACGGAATGCAGGGACCAGTCATACCGGCGTGAGAGAGATGTCATTCGACTTCACCATAGACCGTACTCGACGATGCGCTTGAGCCGCTTGTAACGCCTCACCGATCCGTTCCCTTGAAAGGTTCCACGGCACGGACATCGGGCGCAAGCCGGACATCGTGTCGTCATCACCGACGGCACATGGCTCACCCACTGACCACCACGACCGATTCCGCCGCTGAGACGGTGCGTGGATCGTCGATGGCATCCTGCTCCCCATCAATCGGTCCCACGCCGAAGTAGCGCGCCTCGGGTCGCCAGAAATACCATCCACACACGCTGGACCCCGGCAGCATGGCCCACGATTCCGTGAGCTGCATACCGGCGGCGCCCGGCGCGTCCAGGAGTTCGAAGAGCAGCGACTTGTGTCGATGCTCGGGACAGGCCGGGTATCCCGGCGCTGGCCGGATTCCCTGATACCCCTCAGCGATCAGGCGCGCCACGTCCGCACTTTCGTCGGGGGCGTAGCCCCAGAACTCCCGACGCACGCGCCAGTGCAGCGCCTCGGCCAGCGCCTCCGCCAGCCGATCGGCGAGTGCGCGCGCAAGAATGGCGTTGTAGTCGTCATGCTGCGCCTCGAACTCCGCGACCAGCTCGTCGAGACCGTGGCCGGTCGTGACGGCAAACGCACCGACGTAGTCGAGCTGGCCGCTGTCCTTGGCGGCCACGTAGTCCGCCAGACAATAGTTGGGCCGAGCATCCCCGCGTTTGTCGAGTTGCTGACGCAACATGCGCACGCGCGCCAACACGGCGTGCCGTTCAGGATCGCGGTAGAGCTCGATGGTCTCGTCGATCGCATTGGCCGGCCAGAATCCGAAAACGGCGCGCGCGGTCAGTCGGTCCTCGTCGACGATCCGGGTCAACAGCGAGTTGGCATCGTGAAACAGCGAACGCGCGGCGGCGCCCACGGTCGCGTCCTCGAGGATCGCGGGATAATGCCCGGCCAGCTCCCACGTCTGGAAGAACGGGGTCCAATCGATGAAGGGGACGAGTTCCGCGAGCGACCAGCCGGTCGACCGAACCCCGGTAAACGTCGGGACCGGCACGGGCACGCCGAGATCGATGCGAGCCCGATTGGCGCGTGCGTCCGCAAGCGAGACCAGTCGATGCGGACCGCGCGCCGACCGCGCCGAGCGCAGCGATGCGTATTCGGCGCGAACGTCGGCCATGAACGCGTCGCGGCGTGGAGCGCTGAGCAAGGCACTGGTCACGCCGACGGCGCGCGATGCGTCCTGCACGTGCACGACCGGCCCCGAGTACACCGGCTCGATCTTGAGGGCCGTGTGCGCCTTGCTGGTCGTGGCGCCGCCAATGAGCAGCGGGAGCGTGAATCCCTGT
>CAZMGX010000146.1:0-11128 GCA_964565915.1 uncultured Gemmatimonas sp. | reverse complement strand
CCGAGTCGCGGGCGCCACGAGCTCTTCGACGTATCGAGGATGCCGTGCTCCTCCGACATGCGCGCCACGGTGACCTCGGGATGATCGATCAACGCGCCGTATCCGTCGCCCTCCGCGCGCAGCGGTTCGCGGCCAAGCGCCTTGGTGCCGGCATCAACGACCACTTGTCCCTTCACGGCCGTGCTGACGACGGTCGCCAGCACCGTCAAGGCGCAGTCGTCCCAGTCACACGCGCCGATCGTCGCCGTGGTGCGATCGTTGTAGACGTAGGTGCCGGGCCGCACCTCGGTCACGCCCGGCACTTCGTGCATGCGCCATGCGGCGGGCGTGGATCCGCCGCTCACCACACCGGCGGGGAGGCCGGCGTCGTGCAACGCGCCGGTGTATCCGGCCAGCATCGAGGTGAGGTGCGCCAGCGGGGCGGCCTGCTCTTCGACACGCTGGCGAATATGTCCGGGATAGAAGAGCAGTCCGGAGAACCGGAGATGTGGAGTCTCACTGATGGTGCGCGCCAGCGCGACGGCCTTCTCCGGCGTCGATACACCCACGCGGTGCATGCCGACGTCGACCTCGACGTGCACATCGAATCGACGACGACCGAGCTTGGCCGCGATCGAGAGGGCGGGCAGGGCGGCGGCATCATCGGCCGCGACGCCGACCCGCACGCCCTCGGGGAGACGGGCCAGCCGCTCGAGTCGCGCGGCGCCGACGGGCGGGTACGCGACCAGCAGGTCGTCGCACACCTCGCACATCACTTCGGCTTCGCGCAGTGTGGCACAGGTAAGGCCGACGGCCCCGTTTCGCAGCTGCTCGGCGGCGATGCGCGGCGACTTGTGCGTCTTGACGTGCGGACGAAGCTGGAGACCGTGCAGGGTGGCATATGCCGCCATCCGGTCCAGATTCAAGGCCATCCGGTCGAGGTCGACAACCGGCACCGGCGTTTCGAGTTGCTGCAGGAAGGTCGTCATGCGGCCTCCATCTTACTTCCCCACGAGCGAATCTGCATGTCAGCCTCTGAGCGTGACTGGACACCCATCCACCTTCCCGACCTTCCGGCGCCTGCGGGAGCCTACTCCCCGGGAGTGCGTGCCGGCAACCTTTTGTTCGTGTCGGGCCAGACACCGCGCGACCCGGCGACCGGGCAGATCGTCGGCGAGACGGTGGAAGAGCAGACCCGCGTGACCCTGGCCAATCTGGAGCGCATCGTCCGTCTTGGCGGCGCGACGCTGGCGAATCTGGTGAGTGTCACCGTGTATCTCGCCGACGACAACGACTGGGGCCGCTTCAACGAGGTCTACAAGGCCGCGATGTCGCCACCGTACCCCACGCGCGCGGTCGTGGGTGCCCAGCTGCGCGGCATCCTCGTCGAGATCTCGGCCATCGCGTACATCCCGTGAGCGAACGCCACGGAGGGGATGCGCTGCCGCTCGACGTGCGCGAGCGGCAGACGGTACGTACCGGCCGCTATGTGGTGATGGGGGCTCCACCCGAACGGGCCCGGCGCATCTGGTTCGTGCTGCACGGCTACGGCATGCTGGCGACGCGCTTTGCGCGAACGTTCGAGGGATGCATTCCCGACGACACCTGCGTCATCGCGCCCGAAGGTCTGTCACGGTTTTATATCGAGATGCCGCGTCCCGATGGCGGGCATTTGCAGCGGGTGGGTGCCACATGGCTGACGCGTGAATCCCGCGAGACGGAGATCCGCGACACGCACCACTGGCTTGACGGGGTGCACGACGACGTGCTGGCGGCATGTGTCGGGGCGACGGGGCGCACGCCGATGACCGGTGTGCTTGGATTTTCCCAGGGTGTCGCGACGGCGATGCGCTGGATTGCGTCGGGCCATGTTGCGCCGGCGCAGTTCGTCGCGTGGGCCGGCGGACTGGCGGCAGATGTCGACGCCGTCGCCTTCTCCGCGAAGATGCGCACGGCCGAGACGGTGCTGGTCGTCGGCGACGCCGACCCATTTGCCACACCGGCGGCAGCCTCCGCCATCGTCGAAAGGCTCGCGGCCCTCGCGGTGCCGCAACGCACGCAGACTTTCGAGGGTGCGCATCATCTCGACGCGCCGACGTTGCGCGTGCTGCTGTCGGAGCTGGGCCGATGAATGCCGCGGTGCTGCTGCATGGTGGAACGATGGCGCGTCGCACCGCGTTGTCGCGTGCTCTTCGCAGTGCACGCGGGCTCGAGACCCTTCGCATTCGCCTCTCATCGAGTGCGGCCGAGGCCGCGAAGTGTCTCGCGGACCCGGCCGTGCGCGGGGTATTCCTGCTCGATGCGCCGCGCGACGCCGACATGGTGCGCGCGGCCGCCGAGTCGCGCGGCCTGCGCGCACATGTCTACGCGCTCGAGGCTCGCGACAACGAGGAAGTCCTGGTCGCACTCGCGCGACGAGCGCTGCCCCCGATGGCCGACACTCCCGGCGACACGGCGCTCATCGATCGCCCTTGAGCTTGCGCAGCTCGCGACGGTCGCGCTTGCCCGGACGACTGTCGCCGAACGCAAATGCGGCGGGCATCGACTTGAGGTGCAGATGCACCGCTTCCCGTCGCGCGACACTGTCGGCGGTTTCGTCGTACAACTGCTGCGCGATCTGCGCCGATCCCCGGCGTGATGCGATGTCGCGGACCACGAGCTGCCATTCGTACGGGCCATCGCGCAACCGGATCTTGTCGTCGATCTGGATCAGTTTCGAGCGCTTGGCGCGGTCACCATTCACGTCGACCTTGCCGCCATTGCCCTTATATCGGGGCGTGTCCATGTCTCGTGTCCAAATGGCCCCGCCAAGAGGTCTGAAATCAATAACTTAGGTGGTTTGGACACAGCCATTCATGATGAGACGGCGGAAACCGGGCTGTAGGAGCCGTCGTGAGACACGAAGCGTCCGCAGGGCGCTGTTGGTGTGCGCCCGGCGGGGCGTGGCCCGGCGAGGGCTCACCGCTCCGCACGGGCGTGCTCACACCTAGCGCTGACCGCTCCACAGGCGGCATAGGTGGCGACGAGACCTGGCCGGCAGGCTCCTGTTGACACCGTCGCCGTGTCTGTCCAGTGAAGGCGCGGCGCGCCCGCCCGCCCGCTCGCCGATTGATAGTCGAGTGCGGGTCCCGGGAGCCACCCGCCTGAGCGCCACTTAGCTGCGGGCATCACGTGGGCTGCTGGTCCGTGCCTGCCTGGCTCCCGCCCGCCGACGGGGAAGGTGCAGGGGATGGACTCCACGTCACACCGCGGCGGCACCAATTCGATTCCCTCTCCCGTTCTAGTCCGCACGGGTTGCCCACCACCACGGCGCCGGCGCCCAACGCCACGCGCTTGATCCATCGGCGGCGCGAGCGGTTCGGCGCAGTCATGGTGCTTGACTCTCTTCCGACCGCTCACGCCGACGCAGACAGGACACCACTAGATCCGATTCCGCAGCGCGTCCGGCGTCCACTGCTGCAGCCACGACGTCAGCACCGTCATGCTGCCGGTGATCATCAGGATCCCGATCCCGATCAGCAACACCCCGGAGGCGCGCGACATCCAGACCAACGCCCCTTTGTAGCGCTGAAAGACCGCCATGAACTTGTCGATCATCAGCGCGGCCAGCAGGAAGGGGAGAGCCAACCCAAGCGAGTACGCGAAGAGCAACAGCAGGCCGCGATTGAGGTCTGCTGAGCTGGCGGTGTACGTGAGCACGCCGCCGAGGATCGGTCCGATGCACGGCGTCCAGCCCGCGGCGAACGCCATGCCGACCAAGACCGTGCCAAGGTAGCCGAGCGGTTTGTTCGCAATGTGCACCCGGCGTTCGCGCGCGAATGCGCCGATGTTGAAGACGCCGAGCAGGTAGAGGCCCAGCACGATCACGAGCACGCCGCCCACGCGGCCCACCCAGTCGCGCTCCTGATGGAACAGGCGGCCCAGCACGGTGGCCGTGGCGCCCAGCGCCATGAAGACGATGGTGAAGCCGGTGACGAAGAGCAGCGCGTGGAGCAGCGTCGTCCGGCGAGAGCGCTGCACGTCGTCCAGGCTCATCCCCGTGATGAAGCTCACGTAGCTCGGAATGAGCGGCAGCACGCACGGCGAGAGGAAGCTCAGGACGCCGGCGGTGAAGCTGATGGTGACGCCAATGGACGCGGACTGCACTACGAGCCCAGCGCGCGTTCGATAGCCGCCGTGAGTGACGTATCGCCCGGCGCAATCGGGCCGGTCTTTCGCCAGCGGAGGACGCCTGCCTTGTCGATCAGGAACGTCGCCGGCACACCCACCACGAGGAACTGTGTCGACACCCGCTCGTCCGGATCGCGCCAGACCGGGAAGGTCATCTGGAAGTCGCGCATGAAGGTGCGGATTGCCTCGTCAGTGCCGTCCGTGTCGACGCTCACGCCGATCAGCTCCAGGCCCTGCGCCTGATACTTCGCATGGATCGCGCGCAGCTCCGGGATCTCGGTGCGGCACGGGTGGCACCACGTTGCCCACACGTTGAGCAATACAACCTTCCCACGCTGCGCGGCGAGCGAGACGGAATCTCCATCAAGGGACACAGTGGCGTACGCCGGTGCGGGAAAGCCTACCTCCACTCGGCCGTCACCCGTCGTGGCGTTCCCGCTGCGCTCCGCTGACGTGCAGCCGCTGATCGCGAGCAATGCGAACGTGAACAGCGCCGTGGCCCGGCGCGTTGGGTGCCCACAACTCATCGAAACTCCGCGAGGGAGGCGCGGGCAACACGCAGCGCCGACGGCCGGCCGGGCACCGTCCACGCAAAGAGCACGTTCGTACCCGTGATCGCCGCGCGCGGAAAGCCGCTGGCGCGCGCCGCCGAGCTGGAGGCGATGGTCATCGGGGCGCCCACCTTGCCGTCGCGGCCGATGCGCCGGGCACGCACGGCGGCCACGTCGCCGCCGACGCGTTCCACCCAGGTCACGAGGGCCGCGCCATCGGCCATCATCGCCACGTCCACGCGCCCCGCCGGGCTCCCGCCGTCGACGCGTACCGGGGCGCTGAACGTCGCGCCGGCGTTGTCGGAGAAGGCCACGTTGACGCGGCCGCTGTCCCCGGGCGCGGTGAACCACGCAATGACGACGCGAGCGCCGTTCGCGGCGAGTGCCGGCCCGTTCACCGGACACGCCGCAATCTTCCAGTTGTCGTTGTGAACAGGGGCACCGGCGACCCATTTCGCGCCGACTCGACGGGTGACATAGATGTCGCGGATCTCGTCGGTCGTTCGGTTGCGGTAGGCGACAATCGGCCCGCTGCTCGTCATCACGGCGGCGTTCTGGCAGCAGTCGCACGTGCGCTCGTCGAGCCGGACCTCAGGACCTCGCGTGCCCTTGAAATCAAGCGTCGTGGAGACGAGCATCATCTCGTTGCCGGCGTCATGCCCGCCGGTGGCCGGCGCGCCGTGGCCCGGTTGCTTGAACTTGCGGCCGTCGAGCCACACCGCGCCGAGCGTGCCACCCTCGTTCCACATGGCGACGAAGCCATGCTCGTTCTGGGAGGTGTCGCGATGCGGAATGACTGGCGCTCCCCACGTCTTGCCACCGTCGGCGGACTGCGCGATGCGCACGCCGTAGGCATAGGTGCCGGTGCCATTGCGCTGCAGCCAGTGCGCCGCGAGGCGGTTGCCGCCGAGCACTTCGAGCGACGGGAAGTCCGCCCAGTTCACGAAGAAGTCGCTGCGCGTGACGATGGTCTGGGCCGGCGACCAGCGCGTGCCATCGTGCACCGCGAAGCGAAGCGCGTAGCCGGGATTCGCGGGCTCGAGCCACGACATGTATACCCGGCCGTCTGGCCCCACCGTGAGGTACGGCTCCGCGCTTCCGGGGGCCGCGGGACTCGCGATGCTGTCGATGCGCGCCGGGAGCACGCGTCCAGATGATCCATGCTCCGTAGCGCGGGAAGGCGCATCCGCGGGGGCGCGATTGCCCATACTGACGGCCACCGCGCCGAGCGCAGTGCACACAACAAGCAGACGACGCTTCATCGGATGCCTATGGTTGAAGGGAAGGCGAGCGTCGGCGGTCAGCGTCGTGCGACCGAGAAGACCAACGTGGCCCAATGCACATCCCAGTCGGCGCCGGAGCCCTTCGCGGCGGGCACGATCTGCAGGGTGCGGACGTTCCAGAGACCGGGCCCTGTCACGACGATGGCGGCGACGCCACCTGCGTCGGTCTCCAACTTCACGTCGCGCCCGGCGGCGCGGCGTGCCGCAACGGTGTCGGTGAGCGCCTTCGGTCCGCCGGGTACAGAGCCCGCATGGAGATGCGCTGATGCCGCAGGCTTGCCCAGCAACACGAGCCGAACCCGCAAGGTGTCGCCAACGCGGAGTGTCGAGGGATCGGAGAGCGGCACGAACTCCAGCGGGTGATCCAGCAACCGCTGAAAGGCGCGCGGCCCGCGGCCGACTTCGACCACGGACTTCGCGTACTTGGCATAGCGGCGCGTGATGCTGTCCCCGCCCACGCGGGGGAGCAGCCCCTCACGCTCATAGCGCTCCCGAGCCTCCGGCGCGCCCTCAAGGTCGAGGTAGCGCCGAAAGCTCGCCGGCGACTCGCGCACGGTTCGTGGCGCGAGTTGCACGCCGATCAGGTGCTGCCCGGCCGTCGGCGCTGGGTGCGCCAAGCGTAGCGAGGTGCCGAGGACGGAGACGTCGCGGACCGTAACCGCCGTGGTGGCTGTGACCACGCGGGCGGCGACGATGCGATCCGGCGTCACGGCGGACAGACTGCTCGGGAACAGGCTCGACGTCTGACCACGCAGCGCGATGCGCCCGCCCGGGGTAACAGCGAACGCATCAGGCACGAGCCAGAAATCGTGCGCGGCCACGAGAGACGTCGAACCGGCGAGCAATGCCGCGACCACGGCGGCTGCCCGAAGTATGCGGCCCCGAGCAGTGCGTTTGCCCGCGGTTGCTCCACTGCGCGTCACGCGCGGCGCCGGCGCGAGGACCAGTGCACGGCCCGGATGCTCCAGCCCGATGCTGTCTTGGAGAGCACCATCAGCTCTGCCATCTCCGAGCCCGTCGAACCCTCCGCGCCCGTTGGCGGGGAGACTGTCTTCGAGACCACATACGCAGCGTCTCCCATCACCCGCACCTGCACCACGCTGCGGGCGGCCTTGGACCCTTTGCTCGCCTTCATGTCAGCCCCGAGGTGGTGGCTCAGATACTCGGCCCGCGTTTGGATCGCCCCGCTCTCGAGCACGAGGACGTCGCTGGCGAGGAGCACGACGGCCTTTACGGAGTCGCCGGATGTCAGCGCCGCGTGGAAGCGCTCCACGACTGCCTTGGCTGCGCTCGAGTCAGTGCCTGCCGACTGCGTCAGGGCGGGCGTGGCCGCCAGCGAGAGACCGAACGCGACGGCGAGCACGCGGCGGGTGAGTGAGACCATGGGGATCACCGGAGGGGGAGGGGAGAGCTTCGCAAGGACGCCTTTACTGTGGATAAACTATGCCATCCCACTTGGCGGCACGAGCCCCGCTCGCCACGACGTGCGCACTGTAGGGCGATTTCAGGACCTTCCTTTACACCTCGTAAAATCCGTCGTATTCTGCAAGTCGCTCGACATCCATCGGCAGCCGTCAGACTCCCCGCCCAAGGCTTTCCATGCGCACCACCCGTCGGAAGCACCCGTCCGCGCCTACCGCTCGCACACTCGTAGTTGCTGCAGCCGCGATGGTATCGGTCGCGTCAACCGCCTTGGCGCACGACACCTGGATCATTCCCGACCTCGTCGCCTTCGCTGCGGGTGCGACGGCGCATTTCAACGTGCGGCAGGGCGGAACGAAGTTTCCGGGCGGGACCGCGGTGCCCGCGGAACGCATCGTCGATGCGCGAATCATCGGCGCGTCCTCCTCGGCCAAGATCACGGAGATGGGGGTGCAGGGCGCCTCGCTCCAGTTGCATCACAAGCCGGCCACCGCCGGCCAGTACCTGATCGTGATCGGCCTGGCCCCGCGCGTGTTTCGTGAAACACCAGCCGGAGTCATGCGCTTCCTCAAGGCCGAAGGGGGGACGCTGGAAGCGGCGCGCCTGGAGCGGGAGAATGCGTTCGCAGGCCTCGACAGCGTCATCTTCACGCACGGTGGCTACGCCGCCACCATTGCCGAAATCGGCACGGGCGGACCTCGCGCCTTCGGCAAGTCCGCGGGAATACGCCTCGAGTTCGTTCCGGTGAACGACCCCTCCCATGTGCACGTCGGTGACACGCTGCACGTGAGGATGCTTGGGAACGGAAGCCCGGTAGCAGGGATCGGCATCGAGCTGGCGACGGGCCTCGACAGCGCGGCGGCCGCGACGACCTCGGTGACCCGCGTCCCGTTCACCGCGGACGCGCAGGGCGTGGTGCACATTCCCTTGAACAACGCCGGTCCGGTCATGCTGCGCTCCGCCTACGCGAGCCGGAAGGCGGGCGGCGCCGCGCGGGAATGGGATGTCTCGCGTACGACGTTCGTATTCAACGTCGGCACGAAGCGCTAGGCGGGCATATCACCCCGCCGGTGGATCGTTGGGCCGGCGCGCGCGAGAGCTGGTCTGCGTGTGTCGCACGACCCACCGGGCCGCTCCGCCGGATCCGCGGCGCTCGAGAATCGCGGTGCCGCGGCCGACGTTGTCCAGCGTACGAGTGCCCATCTCGCCCTTGAGGTTGTACCGGAAGATCGCCCAGGCGAGGTTGCCGGATACGTGCATCTCGACGTCCACGGGGCGGTAATGAAAGTTCTTCATGTCCTTGAGCTCAGGCGCGAGATGGTGGTCGCGATAGTCAATCCAGCCGCGGTTGATCCCGGTGCCTTCGACGACGGTGAGGCTGTCGCCAGCATACAGCGTATCCAACGCCTTCATGTCGTTGCGCTCCGCGGCTGCGAACATGGCGCGTAGCGCGGCCGTGGCTTCAGCCTGGTCGCTTCGCTGCTGTGCGGCGGGTGACCCCGTGGGTCGCTGTGCCTTCGCGGCGGACGCAACGAGGGTGGAGAGCAGCAGGAGAACGGTGGTAGATCGCTTCATCGGAGAGGGGAGTAGAAGAAGGAGAGGGAAACGCGTCGTCTCGCCGGCGTTGCCGCACGACGGGGATCGGATCATCATTGACGAGCGGGCTGGCGCGCCTCGATGCCTCTTTACGGCGGGTAAAGCGTCCAATAGGTTGATCTCAGCATCATTCTTTCGCCAGAGGGTTGTCCGTGTCCAAGCCGCGTAAGCCATCACCGTTGGAAGCACGGGCGCCATCGCGGGCCCGGGGGCTGGCTGCAGCGCGCGCTTCGGAACCACGCCTCCAGGACACTGTTCGACTGTCTGCGGACGGGCTCGCGAAGGTCCTGGGTGACCTGGAAGCGCGCGTGATGACGGCTGTGTGGGCCCTGAGAGACCCCTCGCCGGCCCGTGTGGTGCACGGGAGGGTGGCACGAACGCATGCTGTTGCACCGCTTACGGTCATCACGGTGCTCAACAAGCTGGTTGCCAAGCGCCTGTTGCGTCGCCAGACGCGCGACGGGCTGTTGCACTTCGAGGCCGTGATGAGCGAGGCGGAGTTCATGGCGCACGCCTCGCGGCGGGTCGTGGAGGGCATCCTCTCCTTCGGCCCACAGGCCGTGGCGTCCTCGCTGGTCGACGTGCTCGCGGAGCAGGACCCGCAGCAGCTCGAAGACCTCGCGCTTCTCATCCGGCGCCGACTCAAGGGCTGAGCTCCAGCGATGCGCGGCGCTCGACCTCGGTCGCTCGCCATCCGTTGCAGCGAGCGCAGGAGGTGACATGCCACACCGAGACTCTCCAGCACAAGTCACCGGCGCCCACGAGGGCCGCCATCGTCGACTGGTACTCTTCGCGACCGGGGTACTCATCCTGCTCGCCACGAGCCCGGTCCTGGCGCATCATGTCGGCTCGCAACTCGATCAATTGCTGGCAGGTCGCGACCATGTATGGATGATCTGCGTGATCGCGGTGCATCAGTTGCTCGCTCCGGTCCACGAGGTATTCCACGCGCTGCTGATCGGCGGGCTTACCTATGCGGTGTGGGATCGCGGCCGAGCATGGCTCGTCGTCCGACGATTGCTTGGCACCGTCGAGGCAGTGCGGCCTACACCCGGGGATGCGTTCTGGACGGCAGCAAGGGCTGCTGCGGTCCCGCCGACGCTACTGCGCGTTGTGGACGGTCTGCCGAATCCGGCGTTCAGTGTTGGCTGGGTACGCCCACATATCTACGTCGCATCCCGGCTACCGGAAGAGCTCTCGCATGATGAGCTCAGCGCCGTGCTCGCGCACGAATACGCGCATGTGCGCCGGCGCGATCCCGCGCGTCTGTCGGTGCTGCGATTCGTGGGTTGCGCATTGTTCTGGCTAGCCGCGCTGCGACGGCTCGCGGCCGATGCGGCCGACGATGCAGAAATCGCCGCGGATGACCGGGCAGCTCGGGGGCAGCCACTGGTGCTGGCGTCCGCGATCCTGAAGCTGGCAGCGTGGCGAGTGCCTGGTCACGATCCCGAAGCCGGTGGGCGGATTCTGTCGACCGGATCGGGCGTAGTCATCGGCTTCCAGCGTGACGCGCTGCTCGACCGACGGATACATCGCTTGGTGGGCGAAGACGCGCCCGTGTCGACGCACGTGACCCGGCGGTCGCTCGCGGCGGCATTCGCGGGGCTCTTCCTGGTGTGGAGCTCGGGACTCGCTGTCGCCCATCCGCTTCCGGCGTCCAGTGAACACGGTGCGCCACACGGGGGCCACTGCACCCAGCATCGCGGGATGGCAGTCGAGCATCTTTTCTGCTTCGCAGGGCACCCACGCACACCCGGGGCACCCTGCCCGCACGAGACACGACCGCCGGCGACGAAGTAGCGCACACGATTCGTGCGCCACCCGCGTCGCTCCGGCGGGCAATTACTTCTTCTCCGCCATGTACATGAAGCTGAATGATCCGGAGCCGGCCGCTCCATCCGCCGCAATGGCCTTCCACTGCACCGTGTAGGTCCCGTTCTTCAGCGGCTGCGAGACCTTTGCCACGGCGACCCGGTCGGAATCGGACACGGCCGCGAGCGCACCGATCTTCACACGCGTGCTGTCGGCCGCGAGGAGCTGCACGCTCGCGGTGGACACCGCGATCTTGCCGCTGAACGTCAGCCGGATCTCACGCACGGGCGTCATCACGTGGGCGTCCTTTGCCGG
>CAZMGX010000145.1:0-11146 GCA_964565915.1 uncultured Gemmatimonas sp. | reverse complement strand
GCCTGGTCACAAGCGAATCGCCCGTTTCGACTCATAACGCCGCTGGGCGAGGACGTCCTGTTGCTGGCGGAGTGGAAGGGTGAGGAGCATGTCTCCTCATTCTTCCGCTTCACCGTGACGGCGTTCAGTGAACGCGCTGACATCAAGGCCCAGGACCTGCTGTTGAAGAAGGTCAGTCTGCAGCTGAAGCTGCCGGACGATACCGACCGGGAGATACACGGGGTGGTCAGCCAGCTCACGCGCGGCGGGAACGCGCCGTTCGACTGGGTGGCCTATCAACTCGAGATCGTGCCGCCCCATTGGGTGCTGGATCTCGACGAAGGGTTCGAGATCTTCCAGAACGTCAGCGTGCGCGACATTGGCGACAAGCTGTTGGCCGGGACGCCGCACGACTGGAAGCTGACGGGCACACCGGCGCCCCGGCCGTATTGCTTCCGCTATCGCGAGAGTCGGTGGAACTGCGTCGCCCGGTTGCTCGAGCAGGAGGGGATCTTCTATCGCTACGAGCACACCAGCGGCGACGCGATGCTGATCCTCGGCGACTCGACGAAGTCGGCGAAGCCGGCCTGGGGCGTCGAGACGCTGGAGTACAACGAGATGGAGCGCTTCCTGCCGCGCCTGACCAGCCTGCGGGTCGAATCGCGACCGTATGTGTCACAAACGCGCGTTCGCACGGCCAGCGAGTTCCTGTACATGAAGAACGTGGGCGACGTGACCGCCTCGTCGGGGGACTTCTCGCCGCCAGCCGATGTGAAGGCGTATCGGTTCGAGCAGCAGATGACGGCACATCGCACGGGCATCTCGCACTCCGGCAGCGAGACCCCGGGCGACGCGGCGAAGCTGACGCAGGACACCAAGGCGTATTCCCGGGTCCGCCAGGAGCGCGCCGAGGCCCGGTCCGTCTGCTACTTCGGCGAAAGTCGATACGTCGGGCTTGAACCGGGCGCAAAGACCTCGGTCGACAAGCACCCCAACGACGAGATGAACAAGGACGTGTTCGTCGTGTCGGTGTGGCACGAAGGCAGCAACGGCAGCTACGACGCCGGCGATCGGGCGGAGGCGAAGTACGGCAACCGGTTCGAGGCGATTCCGGCCACCACCGCGTTTCGCCCACCACTGGTCACGCGGTGGCCGCATGTCGGGGGGTCGCATGTGGGCGTCGTGGTTGGCCCGCCCGGCGAGGAGATCTATCCCGACAAGCACGGACGCGTGCAGGTCGTCTTCAAGTGGGATCAGGACGACGACCGAACGCTGCAGCACTCGTGCTGGATTCGCGTCGCGCAGCCGTTTGCGGGCCCGAACTACGGTGCCGTGTTCCTGCCGCGCATCGGCCACGAAGTGCTGGTCGAGTTCCTCGATGGGAACCCCGACAATCCCGTCATCGTGGGCAGTCTCTACAACGGGACCAACCTGCCGCCGTGGGAACTGCCGAAGCACAAGACGCAGAGCGGCGTCCGCACCAAGAGCACACTCAAGGGTGGTGCCGAGAACCACAACGAGCTGCGGTTCGAGGACCTGAAGGGCAGTGAACAGATCTGGGTGCAGGCGGAGAAGGATCTGGACACGTTGGTGAAGAACGATGAAACGCGGGACGTGAGGCACGATCGCACGACCACGATCAAGAACCACGAAACCAAGACCGTCACCGAAGGCAACGAAACCCACACGATCAAGAAGGGCTGGTACCACATCCGCGTCGAGGACAACGAGCGGACGCTGCACGTCGAGAAGAACCACACCATCACGGTGAATGGTGAAGAGTCGACGACGGTGGCGAAGGACCGGAAAATGATCGTGAAGATGAACCAGGAGCATACCGTCACGCAGGACAACACGTCCACGGTGAAGGGCAAGCAGACCGAGACGATCACGGGCGATGACGCCACCACGGTGACCATGGGCAATCGCAAGCTCGAGGTGAAGATGGGCAACATCGACACCAAGGCGCTCATGGGGAACATCACGGCCAAGGCCGCGCTGGGTTCCATCACGTTGGACGCGATGCAGAAGATCGAGCTCAAATGCGGGCCGACCAGTTCGATCGTCATCGACCCGATGGGCGTGACCATCAAGGGCATGATGGTGAAGATCGAAGGCACCCTCATGACGGAGGTCAAGGGGCTGATGACCCAGGTGAATGGCTCCGTCATGCTGACGCTGAAGGGCGGCATCACCATGATCAACTGAGGACGATCCGATGACGACCCCTCACGTCGTGGCCGCCGACCCACTGGCCGCCCTCGCGCCGCAGGTCCGCTGGCTGCTGGAACGCAGCGCGCCGGACGATGCAGCCCTCCCGTTCGTGAATCCGCAAATCTCGCTGGACGAGTTGTACGGTCGGTGGATGACGAATGAGCAGGTTCCCTCGGCCATCCGGCTGATTGCCGGTGTGCTGCCGGCGCGCGAGAGCATCTGGTGGGCCTGGGTCTCCGCGCGTCACGCCACGCAGATGCCCGGCCGCAAGGCCCCGACGCGTGAGGTGCACGCGGCCCTGGGTGCGGTGGAACAGTGGATTGTCCGTCCCGATGATGACGCCCGTCGCGCGGCGTGGGATGCCGGCAATGCGGCGGGGCTCGATACGCCGATCGGATTGGTCGCCACCGCCGTGTTCCTCAGCGGGACCACGATCACACCAGCGAATGCACCGCCGGTCCCGCCGCCGCCGGGGGTGGCCATGCCGTTGGTGGCCGGCGTGGTGCTCATGTCCAGCGTGTCGGGCAGCGATCCCGAACAGATTGCGCCGACGATGGCCGCGTTCGCCGCGCAAGGGCTCGAGATCGTCAAGCGCTTGGGTGGATGGGAGGCCGCATTGCAGTTGGCGTTCGACACGCACCAGCGGCAGCAACAGGAATACGCGCGCGCGACCGCGCCCGCGTCACCCGCTCCGTCGAGGTAACGCACCATGGGATTCCCTGCGGCCCGACTCACGGATTTTCACATGTGCCCGATGGTCACGCCCGGTGTGCCGCCCATTCCACATGTCGGCGGGCCCATTATCGGACCGGGTGCTGTTACCGTCATGATCAGCATGATGCCGGCGGCGCAGGCGACCAACATGTGCGTCTGCGTTGGTCCGCCCGATGTCATCGCCAAGGGCTCCATGACGGTGATGGCCATGAACCTCCCGCTTGCACGCGTGATGGACAACACGGCACACGGCGGCATGATCATGGTCGGTGCATTCACGGTGATTGTCGGCGGCTGACGGCGTCAACGCCGCGCGGCGACACCTTGCGCCACGCCGGTCCGTGCAGGAGAATCGAGGGATGAACACGCGCCGCAGCATCAAGGCACGCATCGATGGTGTTGTGCGATCGATCGGTTGTACCGCAGCGACGTTCCTGGCACTCGCGGCCCTGACGTCGTGTGGCGCGCGCGATCGTACCCCCACCGGAGCCGACGAGGGTCGCCCGGTGCAAATGTCGATGGCCGCCAGTGTCACTGCGGCCCCCGGCGCCGTCGTCGACGCGATCGCCGAGTACACCGTCGCAGGAGGCGCCCCGGTGCGGGTCGGGTTCGACTCGCTGATCGTCGACACCGGTGGTAATGACTCCCAGCTCACGCTGACGGCAGATGTGTCCGACTGCCTCGCAGCGGCAAGTGGCGGATCGTGCGTGTTGAACGTGCGCATCCGACTCAAGCGGAATGGGGTCGTGTTGGACGAGACCGTTCGCGCGTTGACGATTGCGCCTGACGTGACGGAGATCACGCTCCAGCCGGTTGAACTCTTCGAAGTGTCGAGTGTCGTGATCACGCTGCCCAACGTGCCGCCGCTCGAACTGGGCGATTCGGTGCAGCTGACCGCCGCTGCGCTCGATCGCACGAACGCGGCCGTGCCGGCGCGCAACGTGGCGTGGTCCGTCACTACCGGAACGTCGGTGACCGTCAGCGCATCCGGGCTGCTGCGCACGGTCTTCGCCGGCACCTCCACGGTGCGGGCGACCATCGGCGGACGCTCACAGACCCTGCAGGTGGTCGTCGGACCGCCAAGCGTCGCGCAGCTCACCATATCGCCGGCCGACACCACGGTCTTTGTGGGCGGCACGGTGACGTATCGAGTGACCGCCCGCACGTCGACCGGGACCGTGTTGACCGGCGTCCCGCTGGGCTTCTCATCTGACAACACGACGCTGGCGACCGTGAGCGGCAGCGGTGTGGCGACGGCTTTGGTTGCGGGTCAAACCACGATGCGCGTGCAGGCGAGCGGTCGCGGCGGCGCGCCGGTCGTGGCGTCGGCAATCCTGCGCATCAATCCATTGGCCATCGCGGTGAACCCGACCGCGCTGACTTTCGATACGGAGCAGAACCAGCCGCTGCCGTCGGCGCAGAACGTGGCTGTCACGAGTCTGAACGGCGGCAATGTGGGAACGCTGTCGTTCGTCACACCGATCGATACGCTGCTGACGGCGACACTGAATGGCAGCACGGTTCCAACCACGTTGACGATTCGTCCTTCGCGTGCGCTCGCGCCGGGGCTCAACCTGACCCGCAACGTCGTCATTCGGTCGAGCAACCCGTCGGTGGCCAACGTGTCGGTGCCGGTGACGATCACCGGTCGCACGCCGGTCGCCACCTTCGGCCGTTTCAGCGGGGTCGTTGTCAACGCGGCGAACAGCACCGCGATCGGGCAGGCGACCGTCGTCATCCGCACGCTGGCCAACGTGCTCGTCGATCAGGTGTTCACGGCGGGCAACGGCGCCTGGACGTCGGCGTCGCTGGCGTCGGGCACCTACAATGTGACCGTCTCCGCGCCGGGATTTCAGACGGTGACCGTGCTGAATCAATTCCTGGCCGGCGGGCCGACCGTTCCGGTCACCGCGCTGGCGACGATCGCGCTGCCAAGTCTGAGTGCCGGATCCGGCAGCATCTTCGGATCGGTTCGCAACGCCACCACGGACAACGCCCTCGACTCGGTGACGGTCGAACTGCGCGCCGGCGCGAACAACACAGCGGGTGCGCCGATCGCGACGACGACGACCAACAACGACGGGGGCTATACGTTCGCGTCGCGGCCCTCCGGCACGTACACGGTGCGGGCCACCAAGGCCGGCTTCTCCGACGGCGCGGTCACCGTCGTTGTGGCCGGAACCACCGCGCTGGCGCCGGTGGTGTTCCTGTCACCGGTCGGAGCGAACGTCGCGTGGCGGTTCGTGTTGTCGTGGGGCAGCACGCCGCAGGATCTCGACAGTCACCTCACGGGACCGATCGCGGCCAGCGCGAATCGGTTCCACGTCTTCTTCGGTGATCCGGGTTCGCTGGTCGCATCGCCATTTGCCCGACTCGACGTCGATGTGACGTTCGGATTCGGACCCGAAACGATCACGATGTCGCAACAGATCGCCGGCGTGTATCGCTACTACGTCTACAACTTCAGCGCCGAAACGCCACTCAGCGCCTCGAACGCGCGTGTGGATGTGTATCAGGGCAACACGCTCGTGCGGCAGTACTTCCCGCCACAGCAGAGCGGGTTGTTCTGGACCGTGTTCGAAATCTCCGGAACGACGATCACACCGATCGGTACCATCGGCGATGTGCAGCCGGCAATCTCGTTGCCGGGCCCGCGTCGTCGTCCTGATTCCGCGGCAGCGCAAGCTGCGGCGGAGTTCTACCAGCTCGGCCCGTGGACGTGGAAGAAGCCGGTCCGGCGCTGATCAGGACGGCCGACAGCCCGCGAGCGCACGAAACTCATCGGTGTCTTCCTTGAGCTTGGGCAGCCCGCTGGCCAGTGTGCTGGCGCGCTCGAACGATGCGCAGGCCTTGTCGGTATCGCCGAGCGCGAGGTGCGCTTTTCCGAGATAGTTGTGCGCCCACCCTTGGTCGAACGCACCCCGCAGTCGCCCCAGCAACACGTCCAGCATCAGGATCGTCTCGCGAGCCCGTCGCTGGCTGTCGTCGTTGTCGAATTCCGTCATGATGCGCTGAAGCTCGGCGTTCGACACGACCGCTGACCCAGGTGGCGTCGCCGGCTTCGGTGCTGCTACCACGGCCGAGTCACGAAGGCCGCCTCCACCGATGCCGGTGCCAGTTGGCGTTATGGCCCCGGCTCCCGGCGCTGCGCCGGTCGATCCACCCGGTGTCTGCGGCGAGCCAAGCGACACACCACCGGCCGCACTGTCGATACCAGCGCCGGCTGCGGTGTCGGAAGGCGGGACAACGGGGGCAGCGACGGGCGCCACCGCTGCGGCGGTATCACTTGCCGATGGTGTCGCGCTACGGCTCTGCTGCCACACCACGCCAGCGACCACGGCGACCACCAGGGTGGCACCCACGCCGAGCAGCACCGGCGTGCGCCCCTTCGCGGGCGCGGCTTCACGCCCGGGGGCCGTTGCTGGCGCGGCGGAGGCGGTCGCCGGCGTCGGCACCGCGACGCTCGGGCGCGCTGGCGTAAGTACCTTGCTGTGACTCTGGACCGCACTCACCATCGCCTTTCCGAACTGTCCCGCCGTTGCGGGGCGATCGTTGGGCTGCTTCGACAAGGTGCGCTCGAACAACCGGAGGAGATCGGCCGGCCAGGGCACATCAGGCCGGATCTCTGTCAGCGTGCGCGGCGGCACCGTGATGCGCGCCATCATCTCGGCTTGTTCGGAGTGGCCCGTGAAGGCGTGTTCGCCCGTCAGCAGGGTGAAGGCAACCAGGCCGAGCGAGTAGACATCGCTGCGCACGTCCAAGGGCTCACCCAGCAACTGTTCGGGGCTCATCCATGCCGGAGTGCCGATCACAAAGCCGGGCTGCGTATAGCCCTGGCCTTCGTCGGTGCTCTTGAGCTTCGCGATCCCGAAGTCGAGCACCTTCACGCGCTTCCCGCCGTCCGGGTCGTCGAGAATCATGACGTTTTCCGGCTTGAGGTCGCGGTGCACGATCCCCAGCCGATGCGCCGCATCGATGCCCTCGGCAGCCATCATGATGATCCTGGCGGCCTCGATGGGATCCAGCGCGCCCCGTTCTTCCACGAGCTTGGCCAGCGTGTTGCCCGCGACATACTCCATCACGATGTACGCCCGGTCGTCGGCCATGAAACCGAAATCGAAGACGCGGGCCACCCGATCGTGATTGATGCGGCAGACCGCCTCGGCCTCCTGACGGAACCGCTGGATCAGCGACTGGTCCGGCGTCTGCGGTTGCTTCAACACCTTGATCGCGAACTGCTGGGGCAGACGCACGTCACTGGCGAGGTAGACCGCCCCCATCCCGCCTTGACTGATCATGTCGGTGATCAGGTAGCGATCTGCAACGAGTTCACCGATCAAATCGTCTCCCTGAACGGTGGCCCGCAGCGCCGATCCGTCCTTGGGGCAGAATGCGGTGGTGTCGGGGAAACTCTCCCCGCACATCAGGCAGATCTTCGGCATCGCGTCGTTCGGGTGTGGTGGGAACGGCAACCAGGAGGGAGGTCGCGGGTAGACTTCCTGTTGACTGGGTTGCCCGCAAACCGGCAACTTAGTACCCAACAGAACATTACGGCCCTCGAATCACGGAGCGGAAGATCATGACGCGTATCCTCAGCATGAACGTACGGCGCGTGGTCGCTGGCGGGCTGGCCGTGTTTGGCGCCGTTGGCGCCACCACGCCGCTGTTCGCTCAGGGCGCTGCATCGGCGGAGCCCAAGGCGGTTGTGGCGGTGATGCAGTTCGACAACTCCGCGATGATCCAGCGCGACGAGTTCGCGGCCATGACCGTGGGTGTTCAAGTCATGCTTGCCGACGCGCTGGCAACCAACGGTCGTGTGCGGGTGGTGGAGCGCGAGAAGATCCAGGAAATTCTCGCGGAACAGAATCTCACCACGGCGGGGCGTATCGATCCGTCCACTGCATCGAAGCTCGGCAAGATTCTCGGTGCGCAGTACATGCTGCTCGGCGCGATCATCGTCGATCCCAAGATGGAGATGCGCCTGACGGTGCGCGCCGTCAACACCGAAACCTCCGAGTACGTCTACACCGAAGGGGTCGCGGGGAAGGGAGACAAGATTTTCAAGCTGGTCGACGATCTCGCGGCGAAGTTGAACGCCGGCCTCAAGCTGCCCGGCAAGCGCGAAGTCGAAAAGTCGAAGGACCTCGGAATCAATGGTCCCAACCAGTTTGCCGCGATGAAGGCGATGTCGGCGGCGCGGCGTCTGGAAGAGCAGGGCGACATTCAGGGCGCCATCGTCCAGTACCAGAAATCACTGGCGCTGAACGCAGACCTTGGGGTGGTCCGCACGCGGCTGGCGTTGCTGGAGAAAAAGCCCCGCTGAAATCAGCGCCGCGCGAGCGGCCGAACCGGCGCCTATCGCGTACTGAGTGAGAGCCCGACGGTGATGCTGGACATCGCCGTCGTGAGGCGCTCGGTCTTGAGGTTCCCTTGCGAGTAGCGAAAGGTCGGGCGCCACTCGACCGTGCCGGTGGGGACGGACAGCCCGACCGTCACGCCACCCGCAGTCAATCCGGCGCCGATGAACCCTTCGTCGACCGGGAGTCCGGTGTGTTGGTGTGCATCGAGACCCAACAACACCCCAACGCCTCCTGCGCGGCCCAGGACGCCGGTGACGCCCGCCTCGAAGTAGTTGCCGCTTGATCCCGCGATCGACGCGCCGTTCGCGTCGGCAAACGCGCTCCGGTACCGGTCACTCAGGCGGAAGCTCAGCTCACGAAATCCGGTACCACCGACCTGAAGGGCCACCGTGGCCGTGCCGGTAGGCCCGAGCTTGTAGCGGTCCACTTGTTGCGCGGTGCCGGTGATCGAGCGCACTTCGTCGGCGCCATAAAGGTCGCCGGAGAGGGCGATCGTGAGCCGATGTACGCCGATCGCACGATCGGCGCCAAGCGAGACGTGCATGGCCGCACCGGGGGTGAGCTCGGTCCGCGCACCACGCCCGGCGATCACGGCGTCGAGCGGCGAATAGGACCCGCGATGTTCGGCCGACACCCCCAGCGCCAACGCCCAGTTGCCTGCCATTCGGGCGGCGATGATTCCGACAGTCCCACCGAGTCCGACGCCAGGCACGGCGACCTGGGCACCCAGCGCGGGTGCGGCGACGACGCGCAGCACGTCGTTCTCGGCCAGCGAGAGCCCTCGATTGCCGGTGGGTGCATTCACGCCAAGGGTGAATTGCACCGCGTCGCCGATCAGGGGCCCGGTCAGGCGAAAACGGAGGTCCGTGACGCCACTCAGCGAGCGAGATTCTCCCGAGGTACCCGACGTGCTGATGCGACTGGTAAACGCCGCACCACTCATCGAGATCGCGAACCGCGAGGCGAACGGCAGCGACACCAGAAACGGCGCAGAGATTTGGGAGGCGTCCTGCACGCGCAGGGTGTCGAGCGGCACCGCCTTGTCGAACGTCCACGACTGGTAGGTCGGGGCAACCAGCACCGTTCTCGGCGACTGCGCGGAGCCGGTGGACGGCAGTCCACTTACGAGGATGCTGGACATGATGCCGGTCAGCAGAGAACTGCGGGGCACGACGTGCACCGTGCGACCGGCAAGTGAGCGGCGATGCGGTCTCATCACGGCGTGCGAATGTTGATGGTGATCGTGATGAGTTGCTGGCGCGTAAGCGGCGCGTCGACCCCCGACCCGAACAGCACGGGAGTCGGGCGGTTGACGAGGTCGTTGGACAGCGACATCACGCGCGCCACGCCGGTGATGTCGGGGCCGGCGACCGGACCGCCTTGGATGGTCGCCGCCCGCGAACCCGCTTCGGTGAAGCCCGGGTCGAGTCGTGCGGCGTTCTGGTAGTGCCTGAGTGCCGCATCGAAGTCGCGTACCGATTCGGCGCGCACGCCGTTGCTGAACGCGACCAGTGCCGCCAGACTTTGCGTTGGTCGCGGTTCGATAGCGCGGCGCTCCGCCGGCGTCAGCGTGACACCGAGTGCCTCGAACAACCGCAGCACCATCGCCTTTTCGGCGTCGAAGATCTGGTTGACCGTGGCGTTGCCGGATAGGGCGGCGTCGACGGCTCCGCTGGTGGCATTGGCCACCGTCGAACCCAATTGCAGCGCGCCGTTGCTGCGGATGTCCAGATCGCCGACGATGATGCGGCGCGCGCCCACGATGCGTCCGACGCGCGGCGCCGTGGTGGTGTCCACACGCCCGCTGCGCACCAGATCGAGTTCCCGCATCACGGCGTCGAGCCGGAGGCGCTCCACGATGGCGAGACGGTTGCTCCGAGCGAGGTCAGCGGCGATCAACGCCGCCACGCCGTAGCCGAGCGAGGCATACGTGGTATCGGCCGTGCGCACCACCAGCGGCAGCACGCCGACCGTGTTGGCAGGAATGTTCGCCGCCTGGATGTCGCGCTCACGACTGATGGCCTCACGCACCACCGAATCCGCGGCCGCCGATCGGGTCGCATACCGCGACACGGTCGGCGCGCAGGCACCGACCAGCGGTAAGGCGACCGCCAAAGCGATGATCCATGCGCGCCGATGCATCGCGTCCAACGCGCCTCCGTGACCTCTCAACACTGTCCCGCCATCGCCGGAGTGAGCCAGCGTCACCGGGGTCGGCTCGGATCGCCGTCGCACGATTCGGGTGACGCTGCCGAGAATGAAGCTTCTGATCCCAATCTCCACTGGGGGCGAGGGATCGCAAGGGGCGTCGAAGCCCCTCCTGCGCTCAGAAGCTGGGGATACGTCCGCCGTGTTCACGCAGGAGCGCGTCGAAGTAGGCGATGGTGTGGGTCAGGCCGTCGCGCAGCGCCACCTTGGGTTCCCACCCGAGAACCTCGCGGGCCTTCGTGATGTTCGGCTGCCGCTGTCGCGGATCATCGGACGGCAGTGGTCGAAAGACGATGGTGGACGAGGATCCGGTGAGCTCGATCACCAGTTCGGCAAGTTCGCGCATGGTGAACTCGACGGGATTCCCGATATTGATCGGTCCCGTGACCTCGTCGGGCGAATTCATCAGGCGCTTCAACCCGTCGATCAGGTCACTGACATAGCCGAAGGAGCGCGTCTGCTGACCGTCGCCGAAGATCGTGATGTCGTTTCCGAGCAGCGCCTGTACCACGAAGTTCGAAACCACCCGGCCATCGTTGGGGTGCATGCGCGGACCATAGGTGTTGAAGATGCGCGCCACCTTGATGCGGAGACGATGCTGACGGTAGTAGTCGAAGAAGAGCGTCTCCGCGCATCGCTTGCCTTCGTCGTAGCAGCTGCGAATCCCGATG
>CAZMGX010000144.1:2369-11163 GCA_964565915.1 uncultured Gemmatimonas sp. | reverse complement strand
GCACGGACCGTATCGTTGAACAACACGGTATCCTGACTGACGATGCCGGTGAGTGCGCGCAGTCCGGCGAGACGAATCTGCCGGAGGTCGACACCATCCATCGTTATGCGTCCGCCGGTCGGTTCGATGAACCGCGGAAGGAGGTCGACCAGCGTCGACTTGCCGGCCCCGCTGGCGCCGACCAACGCAATGACCTCGCCCTTGCGCGCCGAAAAGGTCACGTCGCGCAGCGCATCGACACCACCGTCGTACGCGAACGTCACCCCCTCGAAGCGAATCTCGCGCTCGAAAGTGGGCGCCTCGATCGTGCCGCGATCAGTGGTGGTTTCCGCCGGGGCGTCGAGAATCTCGAAGATCCGCTCGGCGCTGGCCAGCGACTGCTGGGCCGCCGGCTGAACCTGCGAGAGCTGCTTCAGCGGCTGCAGGAGGCGCATCACCCACACGAGGAACACGATGAGCTCGGAGCTGCCCAGAGATCCTTCAATCAGCACCAGATGCGCGCCGTACCAGAGCACGGCGACCGCCGTGAACGTGCCCAGCGTCTCGGTCACCGGTCCAGATAACAGCGACAGGCGCCCAATGCGGATGTAGCCACGCGCAAATGCGGCGTTGCGGGTCACGAACCGCTGCTCTTCACGCGGCTCCGCGCCATAGGACTTGATCAGCCGGACACCGCTGACCACCTCCTGCACGAGGCTCGTCAGTTCACCCTGATCATTGCCGAGGCGACGATACCCCTTGCGCAGCTTGCGCAGCACGGGCTGCAGCGCCCCAATGGCGAGCGGCGCGACCACGAGCGCGGCCAGCGACAACTTCCACGACAGGACGAACATGCCGACGACGGTCGCGAGGACCTGCGCCGCCGACCACATCGACTTGGTGACCAGTTCCGTCACCACGGCCTTGGCGTTGTTCGTGTCGTTGAGGATGCGCGAGATGATCTGCCCCACCTTGTTGCGCGTAAACCACGGCAACGGCAGGCGCAGCAAGTGGGCGTACACCCGGTCCCGCAAGTCGCGCACCACATACTCCTGCAGCTGCACACCGACCTGACCACTCAACCACACCAGCGTGTTCTTGATCGTGACGGCAACGAGGATCACGAGAATCACGTTGCGCAGCGACGCCATTTCCTGGCCCGGCACCAGCAAGGCGCCGATGGTCGCCTGCAGCACATCGCGGATGATGCCGGTTGCCGGCAGCACATCGGCCTTGCCGAACAGCGCGTTCAGGAAGGGGATGAGCAGTGTGAACGAAAACACGTCCGCGACTGCCGCGACGGCGTTGAGCGCCACGACGCCGGCCAGCTTGCCGCGATGCGGTCGCACGAAGATCCACAGCCGCCCCCACAGGCCCCGCGCGGGCGCGCGGTGGGTGCCGGTCGTCTCCGCGCTCATCGCGACCCTGGCCAGCGGCTGGTCAAACGGTCACCGCGCACGTTCACGAACAACGCTCAGGCTTTGGGCGTAAGCAGCGCCACCGGAAGGATGCACTCCTCCGGTGTCACCCCGCCGTGCAGGAAGGAGCCGCGGTAGCGGCCCTGGTACTCACGGAGCTTCGTGGGATACACGAAGAACGTATCGCCCGCGGCCAGCAACGTGTTGCTGCCCGGCCCGCGATGCGGGAGTCGCAGATCATCGGGGTTGGTGAACAGCAACGCGTGTTCCGGCCGTTCCGCGCGGATGTCCTCGCCGAACTTGTAGCGCAGATTGGCGGTGGCATCCCGCTTGGCAAACACGGTCGTCGGCGTGTTGCAGTGCAACGCGCCGTGGTCGCTGGTAATCACCACCGAGATCTTGCGACGCGACGCCTCCTTCAGCAGGCTGAGCAGGGCTGAACGCTCGAACCACTGCTTCGTGAGGGCGCGCAACGCGATCTCATCACGGGCGACCTCGAAAAGAATCATCGATTCGGAGCGCCCGTGAGTCAGTAGGTCCACGAAGTTGAACACGAAGGAGTGCAAACCCTCGCCGGCGATCGCGCCCGGCAGGTGCCGTTCCAGGTCATCACTGTCGGACGCGGTCGTGATCTTCTGGTAACGGACCGTCGACGCGATCTGCAACTCCGCCAGATGCGCCTGCAGCAGGTCCTTCTCATGCGCGTTCAGGGTCTCGTCGTCGCGCTCCTTCCACCAATCCGGAAAGCGCGCGGCGATCTCGCCCGGGAACAGGCCGCTGAACAGGGCGTTGCGGGCATAGGGCGTGGCCGTCGGGAGAATCGAGTAGTAGTGCGTCGTCTCCACGTCGAACAGCGGGGCCAGCAGCGGCTCGAGCACGCGCCATTGGTCTTCCCGCAGGCAGTCCACCACGATGAAGATCGCCTTCCTGTCTCGCGCGAGCACCGGGAGCACGAACTCGGTCACGACGTCCACCGACAACGGCGGGCGGTCGCCCTCGAGCTCCCGCAGCCAGCGCGGATACTCCGTCCGCATGAACGTCGCGAACTCGCGGTGCATGTCCGGATAGAGACCACGCAGCGATTCGTGCAGCCCCAGTTCGCCGGCGTCCGCGAGATCCACGTCCCACTGCATGAGTTCCGTGAACCGTTCGATCCAGCCGCGCCAATCCAGCCCCTGATAGCGCGCCGCCTCGATCGCACGGAATCGCTCGACGAACGCGCGCGCCATCGCCTGCGAGCGGATCAGTGGCCCTTCGAGAATCCGTGTCACGGCCGACAGCACCTGCCTCGGCGTGACCGGCTTCACCAGATAGTCACGCAGGTTTGCGCCGATGGCTTCCTTGAGCGTCGCATCTTCCTCGCTCTTCGTCACCATCACGACCGGCATGGTCGGCGCGATCTCGCGGATGCCCTTGTAGGCAGCGAGCCCGCGCGTGCCCGGCATCTGCTCATCGAGCAGGACCAGATCATACGGCTTCCGACGCAACAGCTCCAACGCATCGTCCGCGTTGGTCGCCAATTCCACGGCATAGCCCTTGTCGCCGAGCAGGAGCCGATGGGGCTCCAACAGATCGGCTTCGTCATCCACCCAGAGTATCGTCTTTACCGGCTGCGCCATAGTCACTCAAGCTACCCGAGGCGCAGGGTCACGGTCCAGTTGCCCAGGGTGTGCGCAGCGTTCGGCCTACGCGGGCGGTGATGTGCGGGGCCCGCGCAGGGCGAGCGCATCACGGGTTTCCGGCGTAGATTCGCGGTGTGAACGCTGAACCGCTGCCCTACAGCCTCGAATCGCTGACCTTCCCCTTCCCCGCGCTTGCCGCGTTGGCCGGTCGACTGCCCCTTGGCGGTGGCCGGGAGGTGGCGTTGGCCGCCATGCTCGTCGCGCGACTGGCGGTCGGACTCAAGGGCCCCGAGGCGATGAATGCGCCCGATCGCGTCGCTCGCGCGGCGTCGTCCAAAGTCTGGCTGGCCTCGCTCGCCCTGCCGGCCGCAACGCGCGTGCCGTTCGCGCGCTGCGTCGACGCGACGGCCAGCACACCGGTACACGTCGTCGGTGCGTTACGCGGACTGATCGCGGCCACCGCGCAACATCTGGACGGCCCGTCGGTCCAGGAGCTCGAGCACCTCACCCGGAACCTCGCCGGGTGACCCACTGCAGGGCACCGTAAATGTCCCACCACGATATCTCGCCGTTGACGCGGGTGGTCGGACGCGTCGACCGACTGCGCGAGGGATCCGTCGATGCGAACGTCATTCCCACCGGTTTCCTGTCCCTCGATCGTGCCCTTGGCGGCGGCGTCCGCCGGGGTGACCTGATCGTTATCGGGGGTGACGACGGCGTCGGCACCTCCGCCCTGGCCTTGGCAATTGCGCTGCGCGTGAAGGTGCGCACGTTGCTGCTGACGGGTGAGATGCACCCCGAACGCGCGTACGAGCGCGCACTGGCGATGAGTGCGCGCGTGTCGCTCGAGTCGCTGCGACTGGGTGCCGTCGATGAAGAGGAGCGGGTACGCCTGGCCAGTGCGGCCGTGGCGCTGCGTGACCGTGCCCCCGTGATCGAAACGCTGGGCGGGGGCGGCGTCGACGAAGTGCAGCGGGCCGTGCAAGCCGACCCTACCCCCGACGTGGTGGTCGTCGATGGACTCGAAGCCCTGTTGAGCAGCGACCACGCGCGTCTCCAGCCGCGTGATGAAGCGCTCGCGTACGCCGTGCTGGGGCTCAAGCGACTCGCCCTCGCGAGCCATGCGGCCATCATCCTGCTGACCCACCTGCCGCAACTGGATCGTGCGCGCCACGACCGGCGGCCTCGACTCACGGATTTCGGGGTGCGCGGCGCGGTCGCAACCCACGCCGACGTGGTATTGGGCCTGTACCGCGAAGAGCTCTACGACGGCGATCTCGGCGTTGCCGGCGCGGCGGAATTGCGCCTGCTCAAGCATCGCGACGGACCATTGGCCTACGTCGACCTTTTCTTCTTTGCGCAGTGGATGCGGTTCGAGGACGTCCTGGAGACCTAAGGTGGCAGCGGTCGGCTTTTGTCGGCCCCCGCCCGTGGCCATATTTGAAGACTGAACCCGAACGAGGATCGCATGGCTGGCCACAGTAAATGGAAAAACATCCGCAACGCGAAAGCCGCCACCGACAAGAAGCGCGGTGTGCTGTTCACGCGACTGATTCGCGAGATCACGATGGCCGCGAAACTCGGCGGTGGTGATCCCGGGGGCAACCCCCGCTTGCGGACGGCCATCGACAACGCCAAGGCCGTGTCGATGCCGAAGGACAACATCGAACGCGCCATCAAGAAGGGCACGGGCGAACTCGAAGGGGTCGACTACGTCGAAGTGCTGTACGAGGCGTACGGTCCTGGCGGGGTCGCCATCATGATCGCTGCGGTCACCGACAACCCGACGCGAACGGTCGCCGACGTGCGCCACAAGTTGTCCCGCAACAACGGCAACATGGGCTCGAGCAACTCGGTCGCCTACCTGTTCGATCGGAAGGGGCAGATGACGGTGCAGGCCGAGGGCGTGAACGAAGATGCGCTCATCGAAACGGCCCTCGAATCGGGCGCCGATGATGTGGTGCGCGAGGACGACGTCTTCGTCATCACGGCGTCGCCCGCCGCGCTGCACGCGACCAAGGAAGGGCTCGAGGCCAAGAAATACGCCGTCGCCGACGCCGAGTTGGCGTGGGTGCCGAAGACCACCGTGAAGGTCGAAGGCGCCGCCGCCGAGCAACTGCTCAAGCTGCTCGAATCACTCGAGGAACTCGACGACGTCCAGAAGGTCGACGCCAACTTCGAGATGGACGAAGACGCGATGGCCGAGGCATAGCCGGGTGACGCCGGCGACGCATCGGCCGGGCGCCTCGGCAGCGGCCGCCGCGCGTCCCCGTCGGGTGCTCGGCATCGATCCCGGCACTGCCGTCACCGGCTACGGGGTCGTCGACTATGACGGGCGCACGCCCGTGCTGGTCGAGTGCGGCGTCGTGCGCACCACGGCGCGAGACCCCTTGGCCGCACGCCTGCATGAGATCCACGCGGGCATCACCGAGCTGATCGCCCGGCACGCGCCGGACACCGTCGCTGTCGAAGATGTGTTCTACGCGCGCAACGTGCGCACAACCATCGTACTCGGGCATGCCCGGGGCGTGATCCTGCTGGCGGCGCAGGAAGCGGCCCTGACGATTCACGAGTTCCCGCCGGCCGAGATCAAGAAGGCGATCACGGGCACCGGTGCCGCCACGAAGCAGCAAATGCAGTTCATGGTCGCGAAGCTCCTGCGCCTCAAGACGGCCCCGCAGCCTGCGGATGCCGCCGACGGCGTGGCCGCGGCGCTGTGCGCCTGTCTCGCGCCGGCATTCGCGGCGATCACGCCCACCGTCGACCTGGCACGACTTCGCCTTCCCGCTCCCCGACTCACACGATGATCTCGCAAATCACCGGCACGCTGGTCACCCGTGAACTCGATCGGGTCGAGATCATGACCAGCGGGGGTCTCGCCTATGAGTGTCTCATTCCACTCTCGGTTTTCGAGACGCTGCCGGCCGCCGGGCACGCGATCACCCTCTTCACGCACCTCTCCGTACGAGAGGATGCGTGGCACCTGTACGCGTTTTCGACCGCGTACGAGCGCAGTGTTTTTCAGCGGCTGCTGGTCGCAAAAGGGGTGGGCCCGGCCTTGGCACTCGGCATCCTGTCGTCGCTGTCTGCCGAGCGTGTCGTTCGCGCACTCCGCGAGAAGGACATCACGACCCTGATGCGGGTGCCGCGCGTGGGCCGCAAGAAAGCCGAGCAGATCATCCTCGATCTCGCCGACAAGATCGATGCCGTCGGTAGCGCCCCCTCCGCCGGGGGCGCGTCGAGCCCGGCGTCCGATGACGCCGTACGCGCCCTCGTCGCCCTCGGCTACGCCCAGATCGACGCCGATCGCGCGGTACGCGCCGCCATCGAAGCGGGCAGCACCGGCGACGTCAGCGTCGTCGTCCGCGCAGCACTCGCCCGCCTCAACAGATAGTCTCGGCGTAATGAGTAGGGAGCAGGGGAGCAACAGAGAGTAACGAGTAAAGAGTAGTGAGTAGTGAGTAGTGAGTAGGGTGAGTGACCAGCTCTCGTTACTCCCTACTCGTTACTCCCTACTCGTTACTCCTTACTCTCTGTTGCTCCGTGCTCTCTACTCGTTACTCCACGTCTCGTTACTCTAGTCAGGTCCGAGGGCTCAGTCCGTCCACGAGCGATGTGCGGTACGCCTTGAGCGCCGGCACAAAGCCGATCAAGATGCCAGCCACGAGCACCACGCCGATGTACATCCACTCGGTGGTACCCAGCGGGCGAATGGCGAGATGCAGCCCGAAGCGCTGTTCGATCGGCTGCTGCCCCAGCAGCAGTCCGGCATACACGCACGCCACACCGATCACGCAGCCCAGCAGGGACAGCAATCCCGATTCCAGCACCAGCAACATCACGATGGTGCGTGGCCCCGCGCCTATCGCACGGAAGATCGCCATCTCGCGACGGCGCGCTTCAAGCGACGAGGAGAGCGCCACCAGCATGCCGGTCAATCCGATCGCGACCGCAAAGATCGCCACCACTCGCAACCCCACCTCGGCGCTGCCGATGTTCTGCCACAATTCCCCGAGCGCCACACCGGGAATCACCGCCGTCAGGGGTTCGGTCAATTCAGTGTTCATCTCACGCTGCAGCATCAGGGCTTCGAACCGGTTCTTGGTTCCGACGAAGAACGCCGAGACTGGACAGTCCGGCGGTACGTCGAAGCCCGTCGAGTCACCAGCGCGCGGCGCGGTGACCGTCGAGTTGACCGTGGGCTTGGCCTTCGCCGTCGGCGCTGCTGGCGTCGACGACGCGACCGCGGCCTTCGGTGGCGGCTCGGCGCCCGGCATGACCATCGGCGTCCCGGCCGGCGGCTCAGCCCCCGGCATGACCATGGGTGTACCGGGTGGGGGCGACGCCCCGGGCATCACCATCGGCGTACCAGGAGGCGGCGACGCCCCAGGCATCACCATGGGCGTACCCGGTGGGGGCGACGCACCCGGCATCACCGTTGGTGTTCCCTTGGGAGGCTGCCCACGAGTGCCAGTTGGCGCATTGCCAGTTGGCGCGTTCCCAGTTGGCGCGTTCCCAGTTGGCGCGTTCCCAGTTGGCGCAGTGCCGGTCGCCGTAGCACTCGGCTCTTCCTCGTGCATGTGCTCGATTCCCGCCAGCGTCACGTAGATCGAGCGATCGATCGGCGTGAACGTTCGACCGAGAATACCCACCACCTTGAAGGGATGCGCGTCGTGATCGCTGGTGCCGATGTCGCGCAACCCATGAACCACCACGACGGGTGTGCCGAGTCGGTAGCCCAACCGTTCTGCCACCTCGCTGCCGATCACGACCTCGTCATCCTCACGGGCGACGTGTCCCTGCACGAAGAGGATGCGTCCGTCCTGACGAAAGCGGTACCGCTCAAAAAACTCCGCCGTCGTCCCGATCACCCGATGCCCACGATGGCTATCGCCGAGCGAATAGGGCACGGCCCATTTCACCGCCGGATGTCCGTGCCAGCGCTGGAAGGTCGCGTACGACACCGCACCGGACGGGCTACCGATGCCGAACACCGCACTCAACAGCACCTGGAGCGTGCCACCGCGCGCGCCGACGATGAGATCCACGCCGCGAATCGTGCCGGCGAAACTCTCTCGCACACCGGCGCGCACATGTTCGATGCCGACCAACAGGGTCACGCTGAGTGCGATCGACGCCACCGTGAGGGACGTCGTCAGCACGCGGCTGCGCAACGAGCGCAGGGCCAGACGCGGAATCAGCATGCTCGTGCCAACGGTCGTTCAGTCACGAGCCGGCCTCGTCGCCGCGCGGTTGATGTCGGACAGCTCGACCGTGCGCGAGAACAACGGCATCAGCGTGTGGTCATGGCTGACGAAAATCAACGTGGCTCCCGCCGATCGGCAGGACGCAAACAGCAGTTGCAGGAACTGCTCACGACGATCGGTATCGAGCGCGGACGTTGGTTCGTCGGCGATGATCACTTCGGGCGCCCCGATGAGCGCACGCGCGGCGGCCACGCGCTGCTGCTGACCCACGCTCAGCTCTCCGATCGGGGCATCGAGCAGCTCGCGGATGTCCAACTGACCGGCGATGTCGGCCACCGCGTCGGTCAGGGATCGCGAGCCCAAACGCGCCCGACGATGACCATCGAGGCGAATCGGCAGCAGGATGTTCTCGCGGACCGAGAGATACGGGATCAGGTTGAACATCTGGAAGACGTATCCAAGGTGCCGCGCGCGGAAGGCATCACGCGCGCCACTGGAGAGCGCCGAAAAGTCCGCGCCCAGCACCTTCACATGCCCGCTCGTGGCCTGCAGGACACCGGCCAATAGG
>CAZMGX010000144.1:1025-2359 GCA_964565915.1 uncultured Gemmatimonas sp. | reverse complement strand
TCTTGCCGCTCCCACTCGGGCCGGGGAGAAACACGGTCTCCCCACGATCGATCACCAAGCGGTCGATCGACAGCACGTCTTTACCCGCCCGGTACGCGAAGCGAAGGGCGGACAGCTCCACGGCCGGCGTACCGGCCGGCACCCCCGTCATTTCGACGAGTAGGGCTCGACTTTCAAGCCTTCCAGCTGATATCCGACGGTACCGTACGGGCTCTCGACGGACGAAATCTTGAGGCGACCCGACATCCAGACGGCGTCGAACAAATTCAGCTTGATCGTCTTCTTGCCTTCCATACCGACCATGACGATCTGGTTTGGCGGCGGCGGCGGGGTGTGGACACACGCGCCGTAGTACGGCACCAGCAGGAACTCCGCGCCCTCTTCCTGGAAGTCGTCCAGCGGAACGACGAAGCCCGGAATGCGCACGAGCTTGCCCTCCAGCTTTTTCAACGTGTCGGTGGCCTTGCCGTTGGCGTAATCCAACCCCGCCAGCACGCGCCAATCGATGTTGATGGCCTCTTCAGTCGGCGTGGTGGCCGGCGCCGCCACCGTGGCCTTCGCCACAGGGGCCTTCGCCACAGGCGCCTTTGCCACCGGACCACGCGGGCGCGGTCCGGGCGTAGCGGCGGTCGTCAGACCAACCAGCGCAACGATACCGGTGAGGGTGGCAGCGGACAGCAGACGACGGGACATGGGCATCTCGGAAGACGGAGCGAATCGGGAGAATCCTGTAAAAGATACGCAGAATCCGGGCAAATGCTGCAGTGCGGTGGCTCTCGGGTGGTACCCGCCACGTCCGGGGCCGTGCCCCCACCCCGTATATTGACGGTCCACTGCCCCACGCCGCCTCCACCCCGCTCATGAGCCGCGCCGAGATCACCACGCCGGAAGAGCTGCCCGACGACAACGCGGTCGAACTGTCACTGCGTCCGCAGCGACTGGCCGAGTTCATCGGACAGAACAAGGTCAAGGAGGGGCTGTCGATTGCCATCGACGCCGCCAGGGCCCGTCGCGAGCCGTTGGACCACACGCTGTTCTTCGGACCTCCGGGGCTGGGCAAAACGACTCTCGCCGACCTCATTGCCCGCGAGCTCGGCGTGAACGTCACGATGACGTCGGGGCCGGCGCTGGAGAAGCCGGGTGACCTGGTCGGGCCGCTCACCAACCTGCGCGAAGGCGACGTGCTGTTCATCGACGAGATTCATCGTCTGCGTCCCGTCATCGAGGAGTTCCTCTATCCGGCCATGGAAGACTTCCGGATCGACATCCGACTGTCGGAAGGACCGAAGGCGCAGACCGTCACCATGAACATCGAGCGCTTCACGCTGGTCGGC
>CAZMGX010000144.1:0-1015 GCA_964565915.1 uncultured Gemmatimonas sp. | reverse complement strand
GCCACGACGCGACTTGGTATGCTCACGGCGCCGTTGCGGGCACGATTCGGGTTGATGCATCAGCTGGCGTTTTATCCCGTGGACGAACTCGAGATCATTGTGCGACGCACCGCAGACGTCCTGAAGGTGCGCATGGATGACGGGGGCGCGCGCGAGATCGCCAAGCGCTCGCGGGGCACGCCGCGCGTGGCCAACCGGTTGCTGCGACGGGTTCGCGACTACGCCCAGGTGCGCGCGGATGGACACATCACCCTCGAGGTTGCGCAGGCCGCGCTGCTCCTGCTGGACGTCGACCACTTCGGTCTGGACGACATGGACAGCCGACTCCTGCGGGCGATCATCGAGAAGTTCGACGGCGGACCGGTCGGACTCGGCACCATCGCTGCGGCCATCGGGGAAGACGCGGGGACGATCGAGGAGGTGTACGAACCCTACTTGGTACAGAACGGGTTTCTGCAGCGCACACCTCGGGGACGAATCGCGACGGCACACGCGTATCGACATCTGGGTTTTGTCCCACCAGCGGGCACTGCGGAACAACCGGGGCTATTCTGACGTCTCAGGATGGTTGCCGCCGAACGGATCCCTTGTCCCAATCCTCAATCGCAATGTCGCCTGCGCCGCTTCGCCTCCTGCCGCTCCGACGCTTCGTCGCCCCGCTGTTCGTAGGACTCGTCGCAACGCTGACGGCATCGGACCTGTCGGCACAGATGGCCGAGCGTTCGGCCGTCGCGTGGGCCGACTCGATCGCGGCCAGTGGGGATACGACGCGTGCACTCGCCGTCCTCGACTCCGCATTGCGGACTGATCGCCGGAACGGGGCGATCTGGCACCAGATCGGCATCCTGAACTGGAACATGGCGAAGTCGCAGCGCAACGCGAACTACATGAGCGATCAGAAGGCGATTCGCCGGTTGTCCGCCGCCGACTCCGCCTTCCGTCTGGCGACGCAGTTCGCACCGGACAGTGCGCGATTCTGGCTCTCGCTCGGGCGCTTCAACCTGACGTCCGGGTT
>CAZMGX010000143.1:0-11189 GCA_964565915.1 uncultured Gemmatimonas sp. | reverse complement strand
CGCAGTTCCTTCGGTGATACCGGCGACTTGAACTACATCCCCGTGGCCGCGCGCCTTGCGTTCGAGATGGCCTTGCACGAAGACACCGAGCGCCGGGCGATGGAGGGCGAACTGGCCGTGCTCGCAGCGGCGTGGGAGCAGGCGGAGGAGATCGCGCAGATCGCCGACAAGCTGGGCATCTCGGCGCACGTTGCGAACCGACTGGAGCGTCTGCGTTGATTCGATCTGATTACGACGAACTTCGCCGTCGCGGCACGAACAACAACAGCAACTTGAACCACGGAGGCCACGGAGAACACGGAGGGGGCGCGATGCGAAGGTCCCCTCGATTCCCAATCACAGCATTATGAATGGTTGAGACTGAATCAAAGCCTTCGACGCGCATCCTCCGTGACCTCCGTGTCCTCCGTGGTTCAAGTTGCTGTTGCTGTTGCCGCGTGTGAAGCCTCGGCAGTCACTACCGTGTTGACGCTGAACGAACACGCGATCTCATCGGCGCAGTAGCGCTCGAACCGGCGCAGCATCAGCGCCCTCGATCGCCAGCGGGGCGGCCAGTAGTTCGTAGCGCCCCGGTTCGACGCCGTCGAGCGCGAGCGTTTCGAGCACAAACGCCCCGCCGGCGAACAGCGCATGATGCACCGGCAATTCCTTGCTGGTGCGACGATCGACACTTGGTGCGTCCGTGCCCCAGAGCTGCACCCCGCGGGCCAGCAGCCAGTGTGCGGCCTCGAGCGTCAGCACGGGCCAGTCGTCGGGAAATACACGCTGCGACAACGAATAGCCGGTGCGCAGCAGGACTCGCGTGACTACACGATCTCCGCACGCCGACGACATCAGCGCCGCGAGATCGTCCACGCCGATGTCCTTCGTGACGGGGAATCCCGCCGGTAGCGCCAACACCACACACTCGCCAACGAACGCGCCGAGTGGCAGGGACTCGGAGGCGGCCCAGTCGGACTCGATGTGCACGGGCGCGTCGGCGTGCGTGCCCACGTGCGGGCTGCTCGTGATCGTCCCCAGATTGACGCTATCGCCCTGCTCGCGTCGACACGTCCATCCACACGAGAAAGGCGTGTCACCAGGCCAGGGCGGAGTGTCCGCCGACATCGGGATGGAGATGTCGATCAGGATCGGGTCGTCCATGTCGCGCGAACCCTACCGCGCGCCGTAGAACTTGGAGCGCACGCTCCAGAGCTCGGGGAAAAATCGCTGGCTCACCGTTCTCGCCAGGTATTTCGCCCCCAATGTGCCGCCCGTGCCGAACGTGCCGGGGCCGATGATGCGCTCCACCAACTGGACGTGCAGGAAGCGCCAGCGGGCAAAGCGCTGCTCGAACTCCAGCAGCCCTTCGACGACAAGGAACAACGGCGTGGGGGCCGGGCCGGTGTACAGCGACTCCAGCGAAACTCCTTCATGTTCGACGAGGGCCAGGGCCAGCGCCTGCAACGTGGGGCGCTCCAGCGCCGCCTGCACTTCGGGCGGTGGCGCGCCGTGCTCGGCCAGCGCGGCCATGTAGTGGGCGTCGCGCAGACCGGCGGTCGCCTCGATCGCGCGAAACTGGGCGCTTTGTGAGCCGCTGGACGACCCCAGGTAACCGCGGAACTGGGCGAACCGCTGCGGCGGCAGCGTGTCGAGCGCGGTCAGTTGTTGTGCAATGATCTCGGTGAGCACGTTGACACGCTGGATCGCGAGCAACGATCGCATGGTGTCGAACTGCTCCAGCGCCGTGATGAGTGTATCCATCTCGTGACGCAGCACCTTGAACCATAGTTCGCTGGCCTGGTGCACGACGATGAACAGCAACTCGTCGGGATGCGCTGGCGCGGATTGCAGGGTCTGCAGTGCGAGCAGCTCGTCGAGCCGTAGATAGCCGCTGTAGTCGATGCCGCGAGCGGCATCCTGTGGCGCGCCGGGCGCCGTGGAGTCACTCATGAGTGGACTGGCTGGGGCGGATGTCAGAAGGTCGAGACGTCGAGCGTGGTGACGTCGTCGACACGCATCGTTTCATCGGTGTAATACGGCTCACCGTAGCGGGCGCGAATCCGCGACCCATAGTGTGCCGCATGGTGCGTCACCATGTCGTACAACGACTCGCCGTTCGGATACACCTCGCCCGCCTGTGTTGCACCATCAAACTGCGAGCCGTAACACTGGATCGCCTGCAACTTGCGCGCGAACTGATCCGAGATGTCGACGACGAAGGTCGGCTTGAGGGCGTCTTCGCGATACGTGATGGCGTGCAACAGCTTGAACGGGCGAAACGCCGGATGATCCCCCGGGGCGTACTTGGCCAACCCCGACAGGAAGCACGCATCGCGCACCAATTCAGCCGCGCGACGATGATCCGGGTGGCGTCCGCGGGCTGCGGGCGCGATCACGACGCGCGGGCGCAATCGCCGCAGTACCTGCACGAGGCGGGACCGGGTGTCGTCGTCGTTGGTGATTCCGGCGTCGGGAAGGCCGAGGTTTTCGCGTGTCGTAAGGCCAAGCACCTTCGCGGCCGCCTCCGACTCTGCCTCACGCAACGCGGCTGAGCCGCGGGTGCCCATCTCGCCTCGCGTCAGGTCGACGATACCAACCGCGTGGCCGGCATCAACGGCGCGAATGAGCGTCCCGCCGCAGGTGAGTTCGGCGTCATCGCGGTGGGGGGCGATGGCGAGCAGGGAGAGGTCAGCCATGAGGGGCGAGACAGGGGGGAAACGACGATACAGGATATGAAGATATCAGATATCAGATATCTGACGTCGCATATCCCGTATCGTAGTTGACTGGCCGTCCGACACGCGAGCCTAGTTGGCCCTCGCCAGGTACGCTTCCACCCGCTGCGCGATCTGCTGTCCGCTCGCGACGCAGTCCCCGACCGATACGCCGCCACGATAGTTGCCGGCCAGGTACATCCCAGGGTTCGCAGCCTCGGTCGCATCGGCGGCCGCCTTCACCGCCCCGTAGCCCACCGTGTACTGCGGGATCGCGCGCGGCCAGAAAACATGATGGGCGTAGACGGGCGCTCCGCGCACACCAACCAGTGCACGCAGATCGACCATCACACGTTCCGTCAGCATGGCTGTACCTTCACGCGCCAGCTGCGGTTGGCGTGCCCCGCCGACAAAGCAGGTGATCGCGACGTGATCGGACGGTGCGCGCGCGGGAAAGAGTGAAGAACTGAACAACGCGCCAAGGACCGAACGGTTCTCGACTGCCGGAATCAGCATGCCGAATCCGTCGAGCGGGTGCGAGACGTCGGCGCGACGAAATCCGAGCGTGATGGTGCTGACCGGCGGATACTCGACCCGCTCGACTGGTGTCGCGTGCTTGCGCATGGCACCGGGCAGCTCCATGGCTGCGAGCACATGCGCGGGCGTTGCCATGACCACGGCGTCGAACGCACGAGCCTGCGCGGCACCCTCCGGACCGGCATCGACGATCCATCGAGACTCGTCCTGATGCAGCAGTCGCACCGGACAGCCCAGACGCAGGGTGCCAACGAGCGCACCTTCCAGCGCATCGGTGAGCGTTTGCATGCCGTCGATGAACGAGATCAGCCGGGTGCGCACCGGGGCGCCGTCGGCGCCAGTCCCCGTCGTGCCGGTCCCGAAAGCGCCGGTCGCGGAGGCGCCGCTCCCAGACGCACGCGTCTCGGCAGACGCCGAGGTCGGCGCAATCGGTTGTGCGCTGCGACGCTGCGCCATCAGGCCGCGCGACAACGAACCATACATCCGCTCGAGGGCGTAGACCCGCGGAAATGCATGCGCCATCGAGAGGGTCTCGACGTCGCCCGCGAAGATGCCGGAAATGAACGGATCCACGGCGTAGTCGAGCACTTCATGTCCCAAGCGTCGGCGCACGAACGATGCGACCGACTCATCGCTGTCGTCGGCGCTGCGGCGCACGAGCGGCTCCAGCAGCACCCGCAGTTTCGCGCGGAACGAGAAGAGCCGCGTGCCCAACATCGCGGGCGGGGACAGCGGGAAGGCGACCAGGGCCCCGTCACGCACGACATACCGTCGATTGGCGTCGGGGTTCGCCTCGACGACATCGTCGAGCAGATCCAGTTCGGCGAGCAGCGCCTCGACCGGCGCCGACGTTACGAACGAGTTCGGGCCATGCTCGGCGAGGAATCCATCGGCGTGCGTCGTGCGGATGGCACCGCCGGAGTGCTCGCTGGCCTCGTAGAGCGTGACGTTGACGCCGCGACGTCGCAGTTCGTACGCCGCAACGAGGCCTGTGATGCCCGCACCGACCACAGCGACCGAGCGCCGATCTCCGGGGTCGGGTTGCTGCTCCGACACGTTATCCTGTCGATCGGCGATCGCTCGCACGGCTCACATCCCGGCGCCTTCCGACGCCCAGTCGCGAGGAGCCAGCATGGCCACGAGACGAGCTTCAAAGGTGCCTGGCGCGTAACGCGGGGCATACTGCCACATGGCCAACGGCGGGAGGCTCATCAGGACACTTTCCACGCGCGCCTGTGTCTGCAGTCCGAACACCGTGCCGCGGTCGTGCACGAGGTTGAACTCCACATACCGACCACGGCGGACGAGCTGAAAATCCCGCTCCGCCTGCGTGAACGGCTCATCGCGACGTCGATGGACGATCGGCTCGTACGCGTGACGCAGCGAGCGGGCGACGTCGGTGACGAACGCCGCCACCTGCTCATGATTCAGGCCGTTCTCGTCTGACGGACGCAGGTGGTCGAAGAAGATCCCGCCAACGCCGCGGGCCTCGTTGTCCCGGTGCGTGTTCACGAAATACTCGTCACACCACCGCTTGAAGTTTCCGTAGAAGGCGTGATGATGACGCTCACAGATCGCCCGCAGGGCCCGATGAAACGTCTGCGCGTCTTCCTCGTGTGGATAGAAGGGCGTCAGGTCCGTCCCGCCTCCATACCAGCTGTCGGTCAGCTGACCGTCTTCATCGGTCAGCTCGAAGTACCGCACGTTGAGATGGACCGTCGGTACCTTCGGGCTGCGCGGATGCACGACGAGGCTGACCCCGGTCGCGAAGAACTTGGTGGCGCCGGCGACCGCGCCGCGACCGCCAAGCCGTCGAGCCGCCAGCTCGGGCAGCTCGCCCATGACCGCCGAGCGGTTGATGCCGGCTTTCTCGAAGCAGACGCCGTCCGTCATCACGCGAGCCACACCGCCGCCACCGCCGGGGCGTTCCCAGCGGTCTTCGATGAACGTGCCACCGCCATCAAGCCGGCCGAAGAACGAGGTCAACTCGTCATGCAGGCCGGCGATCCAGCGAATGGCTTCGGCGCGTCGGGATTCAGTGGAAAGCAACGGGGCAGTTCGTTCGAGGGGGATTGCGGCGGCGCTCATCAGACCCCCACGAGTTGGTGTTGCCCGCCGGACGACGCGTTCGCGATCGCCTCCTCCGTCCACCGCCATTCCTTCACGGCATCGATGAATGCACGGGCGTGTGCGGGTGGTACATCCGGCAGGATACCGTGTCCGAGGTTCGCGACATGGCCGATCGGCCCGAATGCCGAGATCATCGCATGCGTACGGCGGCGAATCTCAGCGGGCGAAGCATAAAGGTTGCAGGGGTCGAGGTTGCCTTGCATCGCGATCGGCAATCCGTCGCACTGCGCGCGCGCCGCCGCGGGCGTCATGTGCCAGTCGACGCCCACCGCCTCGGCCTGCGTGGCCTCGGCGATCTCGCGCAGTGCCCAACCCCCGCCTGGCGCAAACGCGATGAGCGGGACACCAAGCCCGCGAACCTTCGCGGCGGCCTTCGCCATGTACGGCAACGCAAACGTGCGGAACTCTTCCGGTCCGAGCGCGCCGGCCCACGACTCGAACAGCTGCACGACTTGCGCACCGGCGTGAATCTGTGCGACGAGAAAATCACCGACGGCCGTCGCGAGCCGATCCAGAAGCGCGTGCGCCAGCGCCGGGTTCTCGAACAGCATTCGCTTGGCAACGGCAAACTGCTTCGTGCCTTTCCCTTCGATCATGTACGCGGCCAGCGTCCACGGCGAACCGGCAAACCCGATCAGGGGCACGCGATTGTTGATCTCGCGCCGGGCGAGCCTGATGGCGTTCAGCATGTAGGCCAGGCTCTCTTCCGGCTCTACCGGGCGCAGGCGATCGAGGTCGCCCAGCGTGCGGATCGGGGACGGAAACTGCGGACCGATCCCTTCGTCGAGCGTCAGGTGCATGCCCATGGCCTCAGGCACGACGAGAATGTCACTGAAGATGATCGCGGCGTCGACGCCGACCAGATCAAGCGGCTGCAGCGTGACTTCGACGGCGAGTTCCGGCGTGCGGCACATCGTGAGGAAGTCGGACTTCGCACGCACCGCGCGATACTCAGGCAGATAGCGGCCGGCCTGCCGCATCATCCACACCGGCGGGCGCTCGACGGATTCCCGACGCAGTGCCCGAAGGAGGAGATCGTTGGCCGGCGATGTCATGGTGCTCTGGAGACTCACGAGACCTGCTCTGAGGTGAGCGTCAGCCACTCGGGCGACGTCCGACGGATCGCTGCGCCATCGGGGCGCGGCGACGGGTGAGGCCGCATCTCGCGCACGGGCATCTCGCGCACGGGCGCCTCGCGCACGACCACTTCGTGCGCGTCGTGTCGGGGACGGGCGCCGTGACGGGCGTGACGGGGCGGCTTGGCGGACGCCGTCGTCTCGGGTGAGAACATCTCGAGCAGCATCATGGCCTGCGCATCGAGCGGTTCGCCACGCTGGACGGCACGGCGAAGCGCCGACATCGGACCGGCAAGCAGCTTGGCCACGATCCGCGACGCGGCACGCTCGGCGACACCGGCATCACCGGCCGCGTAGGCGACCTCGCGTCGCGCCACGCCCTCGAGGGCCTCCCGTAGCGGCTTGATGGCATCACGCGCCGGCATGTTCGCCAGCCACTCCATGAACGAGTTGACCTCATCCTCGCAGATTCGCGACGCGATCGGGACCGCTTCGCGCCGCATCTCTTCCGCGTCGAGGATCGGCTGGTGCAGGGTGTCCAGATCGATCAGCGTCACCCCGACCTGTTCGGTCACGCGCGGGTCGATGTTGCGCGGCACGCCCAGGTCCATCAGCAACAACGCGTACGTGGACGACGCGCACGCCTCACGCGCCTTTTTCAGCGCGGTGTGCGTGAGCACCGGGGTCTCGCTGGCGGTCGCGATGATCACGACGTCCGCCATCGCCGCCTCGATATGGACGGCATCCATCGGCGCCGCGCGACCACCGACATACTTGGCCAGCTCGTGCGCGCGATCGAAGGTGCGATTGATGATGACCAGATCCCGCGCACCAAGCTTGTGCAGTTGCTTCGCCGCGCGGGTGCCCGTCTTGCCGGACCCGACGACGACACACCGCGCGTTCTGCAAGTTGCCGAAACGCTGTGATGCCGTGACGGCCGCCTCGGCGCCGACGGAATTGCGCCCGGCGGACAGCGACGTTTCGGTCTGCGCCCGCTTGCCCGCACGCAGCGCGGTCTCGAACAGGCGATGCAACACCGGACCGGCCGCGTGGCCGTGCGAGGCGCGCTTGTAGGCCGCTCGCAACTGCCCGAGGATCTGCCCATCACCCAGCACCTGCGACTCGAGCCCGGAGGCGATGCGGACCACATGGCGCGCCGCATGTTCGCCGAATCGCCGCGTGGCGGTGTGCAGCAGGGCATCGCCCTCCGCACGCGTGCGCATCCAGCGGCGCGCGAGCGTTTGGACCGCTCGCTCGACCACCTTCATGTCTTCACTGTCCACCCAGGCATACAGCTCGGTGCGATTGCACGTGGCAATCAGCGCCGCCTCGGTGACGACTTCACTTCGCGCGGTGCGATACAGCTGCGTGAGACGTTCTTCCGAGAGATGGAAGCGCTCGCGCGTCGCCACATCGGCGAGACGAAAGTCGATGGCGATCGAGATCAGCATCGGAGGGAGGGCTCGGGCCTGGCGCTCATGCGGTAGCGAGACCAGTGAGGTGCGCCAGATTCTTGAAGAAAATGCGGACGTGCGCCAACGGCTTCGCCTTCACCAGCTGCTTGTTCATGTAGCCATCGAACGTGAGCTGCTGCACATCCTTGTCCCGGCAGATCGCGACGAAGCGTTCGCGACGATTGTCGTTGCTGTACCAGAAGTTCTGCATGATGTCGAGCACCGCGAACACCGGCCCGTGCATACGCATGAACTTGCGACGCGCCATCCGCAACGCCTTGGCGTTGCCGGTCACCAGGGCCTCCTCGACCGCCTGCGCGGCAAAACGTCCACCGGTCATGGCATAGAAGATCCCCTCTCCGCTCGCCGGCGCAACCACCCCGGCCGCATCTCCTGCCAAAACCACGTCTTTTCCGTTATCCCAGCGGGGGAGTGGTTTGATCGGGATTGGTGCGCCTTCGCGGCGAATGGTCTCCACTTGGTCGAGTCCGGTGTCATGCCGGAGCTTCGCCACGGCTTCCTTCAGGCCAAATCCCTTCTGCAACGTGCCGGTCCCGATACTCGTGGTCGCGCCGTGCGGGAACACCCAGGCATAGAAGTCCGGTGAGAGCGGTGCCTGGTAATACACGTCGCAGCGCGCCGCGCCGAAGTCGGCTTGGGCGTCGTTGACCGGCGATTTCACGATCTCATGGTAGGCAAACACGTGCCGTGCCTTGTGGGCGCCAGGCACGCACTGGCGCGCGACCGGGGACAAGGCACCGTCAGCACCGACCACCATGCGCGCGCGCACTTGCCGGGCTTCCCCGGAGCGCGACTTGCCATCGGTGTACGAGATGATCGCAACGCCATCGTCGCCACGCGAAAATTGCGTGAACGTGCCGGTCCGCCGTTCAGCCCCGGCGCTCGCGGCCCGCTGGCGCAGCCACTCGTCGAACACATCACGATCCACCATCCCGACGAATCCGTCGCCGACGGGGATGTCGACCTTGCGCGACTTCGGTGAGATGATGCGCGCGGTATCGATGTGCGCGACCAGCATGGATTCGGGAACATCGAAGTCGCGGAGCAATTGCGGTGGCACGGCGCCGCCGCACGGCTTGGTGCGGCCGGCGCGATCCAGCAGCAGCACCTTGCGCCCCACTCGCGCCAGTTCATGCGCGGCCGTCGCTCCCGCCGGGCCACCTCCCACCACCACCACGTCATACAACGTGTCCGATGTCGTCCCCGACGCCATACGGCTGTCGGAAGCTGGCGCAATGCTCATGCGGTCTCCTCTGCGTGTTTCGTCACGTACGCTGCCGTGGTCATGATTGCATGACGACTGGCAACATCTCTCCGCGCTGCCGCATCACGGCACCTGCGCGTTCACTCGATGCACTGCGCATGGCCAACACGGCCGACAGGGCAAACAACACCGCTTCGACGGCAAACACCGTCAGATACCCACGAATGGGGGAACCGAGCAGACTGCGCGCCACGTCGACGCCGGCGGCACCGGCCATCGTGCCCGTCGCATAGGCAACGGCCTGTGCGGCGCCGAAGACGCCGAGACGTAGTCCCGCACGTCCATCAGTCCGATCGCCGGTCAGCGCCATCATCGATCCGATCGCACCGATGGCGAAGACACCGTTGGCCAGGCCGAGCACGGGCACGACGATGCGGAACAACTGGACGTCGCCAATCGCGGGCGTGCTGGCCAGCACCACGTACGTCACCGCGGAGGCCAGGCAGCCGCCTGCCGCCCACTGCCGCAGTTCGCCGATGCGCGTTGCCAGCAGGGCGGTCACGATCATGCCGGCGAGTACGCCGCCGTGGTGCATGCCCGACAGCTTGGTGCTCTCGCCCGGCGTGAGGCCGAAGGCGATCCCGGCGAAGGGCTCGAGGATGAGGTCCTGCGCGCTGTACGCGAGCATCGCCAGAAAAATGAAACCGGCGAATGTCCGCGCCGCCGGTTCAGCCCACACGGTCTTGAGCCCCTGCAAGAACGATCCGCTCGGCACCGACGGCGCGTCCGTCGACCCGTGTCCCGCGGACATCGCGCGACGCTCGACGCCCCACGTCGCCAGCACCGCGACGATCACGCCGATGCCGCCAATGCCGGCCGCAATGGCGTTGAGGCGCGCAAACGAGAATGGATCGAGAAGCGAGCCAGAGACGGCAGCGGTGATGATGATGCCGACAATCATCAGAATCCACGTGATGGCGGCCGCGCCGGCGCGCTGTGACGGCGCCGCGCGCTCACTCATCATCGCCAACAGCGGCGTCCCCGATGCACTGACGCCTGCACCCAACGCGACACTCGCCACCGAGGCCAGCAGCAGGCCGAGTCCGAAGTGTTCCTGCATGATGGGAAGGCTGGCCGTCACGGCGACGCCGGAGAGTGCGCACAGCACCAGGCCGCCGATGATCCACGGCGTGCGACGACCCATCCGATCGCTGTCGTGACCGAGCCGGGGACGCAGGGCGAGTTGCACCCCGAAATGCAGCGCGACGAGAATCCCGGGCACCGACGCGGGAAGCGCCAGTTCGACGACGATCACGCGATTGACGGTGGTGGTCAAAAGCACAACGACTGCGCCGATCGCGGCTTGCACGAAGCCCAGCCGGGTCAGCTGCCACCAGCTCATCGGACCGCCTCGATGAGTGGCGTGGTACGCACCGCAAATGCGGCGATCATCATGCCGGACACGTAGAACGGCACACCGAGTGCCGACAGCCACAACGCGCGCTCGCGGGGGGCACCGAGGAAGCGCCACATCATGAGGGCCTGCACGACGGTCAACACACCGATCGCGACCGCGTGCGTCGGGCGCTGCCACTGTACGAGCAGGACGACGACGGCGACCTGGGCAGCCAGCATGACGGCGGATGCCACGCGGGCGGCGCCCTGCGTACCCAGCAGTACGGGCAGCGAGCGCACGCCCATCTGGCGATCACCTTCGATCGCCTTGAAGTCGTTCAACGTCATGATGCCGTGCGCGCCCAAGCTATAGATGAGCGCCAGCAGCAGGATGGGCATCGGCGGGACTTGGCTGCCGAGCATGATGCCGGCGCCGGTCACCCAGGCGAGCCCTTCGTACGTAATCCCGACGGCGGTATTGCCGATCCATCCATTCTGCTTGAAGCGGATCGGCGGGGCACTGTAGGCCCACGAGAACGCGAGGGCGACGCCGACCGCCGCCACACCGAACGTACCCAGCGGCACCGCGGCGAGGAGCGACAGCCCGGTCCAGAGGATCGCGAGTGCGAGCCCCCATTGACCGGGAATCCGGCCTGACGGGATGGGGCGGTTGGGT
>CAZMGX010000142.1:0-11213 GCA_964565915.1 uncultured Gemmatimonas sp. | reverse complement strand
CAGGTGGCGCGCGCCGCGGCGCGTGGCGTCGCCCTCCCGACGCCGGACGAGCCAACCCCGGCGGCGCACGCCGGACACGGCCCCGCCGCGAAGCCGCGGCTGTGAACACCATGACGAGTGCGGTCGCGCTTCCGCGGGCCGCACACGTTCGCGCGAGTGGCCGAGGGCGCGCACTGCTGGCGCTCTCGGCGGCACTCCTCGGACTCTCGGTGCTCTTCCCGCTCTGGCGCGTGTCCCTGACGGCACCGCAGTACCCGGAAGGGTTGGGCATGTACATCTGGGCGCACACGGTTGCGGGTGTCGCGGCGAACGATCTGCAGAACATCAACGGACTCAATCACTACATCGGCATGGCGACGATCGAGCCCGACGAAATTCCCGAACTGCGATTCATGCGTCCGGGCATGATCGCAATGGCACTGCTCGGGTTGGCGATTGCCGCTGCGGGACGACGGCGGGCGCTGCAGGTATGGAGCGGCGTGTTGTTGCTGGCGGCCGTCGCCGGGATGGCCGACTTCTACAAGTGGGAATACGACTACGGGCACAACCTCGACCTCGAACACGCCCCGATCAAGATCCCAGGCATGTCCTATCAGCCACCGCTGATCGGCAGCAAGCAGTTGCTCAACTTCACCGCGACCTCCTTGCCGGCTCGTGGCGGCGCGCTGGCCATCGGCAGTGTGATGCTCGCCGTCGCGGCCACCGTGCTCGATCGGAAGGCGGCGAAGGCAGGCCACCCATGAGGCGGACCCTGACCCCACTCTCCGCCCTGCTCATGGCGTTGAGCGCCGCCGCCTGCACCGCCGGCCCGCGCGCACTGGTCGTCGGCGAAGACGCCTGTCGCTACTGTCGCATGACGATCGACGACGTGCGCTACGGGGCCATGGTCATCACCGCGACCGGACGCGTGGAAACGTTCGACGCCGTCGAGTGTCTGGCCGCGTTCGTGGCGGCGTTACCGCCCGATGCGCCACCGCGCGCCGTCTACGTGGCCAACTTCGATGCTCCCTCCGAGTGGCTGTCGACGCGCGAGGCGCGATATCTCTACCGCAGCCGGCTGCGTTCCCCCATGGGACGTGAATTGGCGGCGTTTGCGCCGGCCGCCTCGGAGGTGGCCCTGCGCGAACGGTACGGCGGCGATGTCATCGGCTGGCAGGACGTCCTGGCGCTGGTACAGCGCGAACCCTTCACGTCAACCGGCGCCCCTGCGGAGGGCACCCACGGCGCCCACGGCGCCGCCTCGCCGCAGCCGCGTTGATGATCATTCGTGGCCTGTCCGCTGGCGTCGCGCGGCAGCGGAGGCTGCTGCTCGCGATCGCCATGAGTGCGGCCATGCCGCTCCCGGCCGCCGCGCAGCGCGTGTTGGCGTTGGCACCGGATACCGTGGTGCTGACGCCGGCGCTCGCCGGTACGGGTCGCCGCGGCGGTCTTCCCGATGATGGCGGTGCCGCCGCCGCGCCCATTGCGGACGCCGTTCGCCGGGTACGTCGACACGGGGTGGTCGTGATCTCAGCCGGCGTCTACGTGGAGCCGACGATCATCATCCGACAACCGGTGACCCTCGTCGGCCACCCCGGCGCGATCCTCGACGGCGAAGGCGTCCGGGAATTGCTGATCATTGGCGCGGACTCCGTCACCATCCGCGGACTGACCTTTCGCAACACCGGAACCAGCCAGGCGACCGATCGCGCCGCAGTGCGGGTCGTCGAATCTGCCGGCTGCCTGATCGAATCGAATCGCTTCGAGAACACCCTGTTCGGCATCTACCTGCAGCGCGCCAATGCCTGCCTCGTACGGCGGAACGTCCTGCATGGCATGAGCGGTTCGCAGACCGTGACGGGCAACGGCCTGCACCTCTGGTCCAGCCGGGACATCGTGCTGGAGGACAACGAGATCATCGGGCATCGCGACGGCATCTATTTCGAGTTCGTCACCAACGGCATCGCGCGTCGCAATCGCAGTGAGGGAAGCCGTCGCTACGGCCTGCATTTCATGTTCTCCGACTCGTGTCGCTACGAAGACAACGTCTTTCGCGAGAATGAGTCGGGCGTCGCCGTCATGTACTCGAAACGCGTGCACATCACCGGCAATCGGTTCGAACGCAACCAGGGGAGCGCCGCGTACGGGCTGCTGCTCAAAGAGATCACCGACAGCGAGGTGCGCGCCAACCGCCTCTCCGAGAACTCGATTGCGCTGCATCTCGAAGGCTCGAGTCGGAACCTGCTCGTGGACAACGACTTCCTGCGCAATGGGTGGGCCGTGCGCGTGCTGGCGGATGCCCAGGACAATACCCTGCGCGGCAATGTCTTCTCCGGCAACGTGTTCGATGTCGGCACCAACAGTCGTCGCAACTATAGTACGTTCGACGGCAACTGGTGGGATCGCTATCGTGGCTACGATCTCGACCACAATGGCCGTGGCGACGTGGCGCATGCGCCGGTCCGCCTGTTTGCGCTGCTGGTGGAGCAATCCCCGCCGGCGCTGATCCTCGTTCGCAGCCTGCTGGTGGATCTGCTCGATCTCGCCGAGCGCGTGCTTCCGGCTCTGACTCCGGAGACGCTGCGTGATCAGGCGCCATTGATACGCGCACCGCGGAGGCTCCCATGAACGATCCGGGCAGCCGTCGGACCGAGGCACTCGTCGAGATCCGTGACCTGCACAAGGTGTATGGCGCTCGACGCGTGTTGCACAACGTGACCCTCGATGTGGCCCGCGGCGCCGTGACGGCCGTCGTCGGGCCGAATGGCGCGGGCAAGACGACGCTCAACAAGATCCTCCTCGGTCTCGTCCGCCCGGATCGGGGTGCGCTGCGATTCGATGGCATGGACATGGTGCGCGAGATTCGACATCGCGAACGCATCGGGTACATGCCGCAGCTGGCGCGCTTTCCCGAGAACTTTTCGGCCCGCGATGTGCTGACGCTGCTGACGGACCTGCGCGGTGCAGCGCACCGGCGCGACGAGTCGCTGCTCGACGCGTTCGCGCTGCCATCGTTCATGGACCAGCCGGTACGCTCACTCTCGGGGGGACAGCGGCAGCGTCTCAACGCAGCCGCAGCGTTTCTGTTCTCACCGGAGTTGCTGCTGCTGGACGAACCGACAGCGGGACTCGACCCGCTGGCCAGCGGCATCCTCAAGGACAAGATCCGCAACGTGCGCGATGCCGGACGGGCCGTGCTGATCACGTCCCACGTCCTGAGTGAACTGCAGGAATTGGCTGACCGCGTGGTCTTCCTGCACGAAGGCGAGGTGCGCTGGTCGGGCCCCCTGCCTCTGCTGCTGGAAAGTACGGGCGGCACGACGCTTGAACGCGCCATCGCCGAGCTGATGCGCCAGGGTGGCGCGGCCGTTTCAACGACGCGCGTTGATACCCCGCATGAGGTCTACGCATGAGCCACGTGGTTTCGACGGTGTTGCGGCACGAGTTCCGCAACCTGCGCCACAATCGCGGCGTGATGCTCGCCGGACTTGGGATGCTGGCAATCTCCGAGCTCGTGTTGCGGCTGACCGGCACCGCCCCCCGCGCGCTGGTGACGATGCTCAATCTGGTCCTGCTGCTCGTCCCCCTGGTGTCACTGTTGGTCGGCGTCATCTCGTGGCATGCCTCGCGGGAATTCAACGAGTTGCTGCTCGCCCAACCGGTACGTCGCCACGCCCTCTTCAGTGCACTGTATCTGGCGCTGGTGGCACCGCTCGCGGTGGCGTTCGCGGTGGGGCTATTGTTGCCGTTCCTGCTGCATCGCGCGTTGTCTCCAGAGGTGATGCCGCTCATGCTCGCCGTGCTGGGCAGCGGGGTGGCGCTGACCTTCGTCTTCGGCGGCTTAGCGCTGTGCATCGGGGTTCATGTCGATGACCGGCTGCGCGGTGTCGCACTGGCACTGGCCGTATGGCTCGGCCTGACGGTGGCCTACGACGGCGCCGTGCTGCTCGTCGCGACGGTCTTCTCGGATCGTCCGCTTGAACGACCGATGCTGCTGCTGATGCTGCTCAACCCGGTCGACCTGGCCCGGACGATGATCGTCCTGCAGAGCGACACCGCAGCACTGCTGGGCTACACCGGTGCCGTCATGCACCGATTTCTCGGAAGTCTGCTCGGCACACTCAGCGCCATGGCCGGCATGACTCTCTGGATCTTCATCCCCGCATGGGCGGGACGGCGCGCCTTCGCACGTCGTGACTTCTGACCTCTTCAGAGAATCCTCACATGCGTCATTCCTCTCTCGTCCAGCGCGCGTCGCGCGCCAGCATGCTTTGGCCCATCGTTGCGCTCGCATTCGCGGCAGCCTGTGGAGGCGACAAGGCGGGCGGCGACGCGGCCGCTAACGCGGCGGCCGCAACCGGTGCGGCCGATGCGGCATCCATGGCCGGCGGCGCGTCAGCAACCTTCGACCCGACCACCATTACGCCGGGGATGCTCGCGCTCGGGGACAGTCTGTATCACGGTCTGATCGGCGCCACGTCATGCCAGGCATGTCACGGGGTCGACGGCACGCAAGCCACCGTCGCGCCGAACCTCGTCGATGCCGAGTGGCTGCACAGCGATGGCAGCTGGGAGGGGATCTACAAGACCATCGTCTCCGGCGTGTCGGTACCGAAGCAGTTTTCGAGCATGATGCCGCCCTACGGCGGTATCCCCATGACGGAAGAGCGCACGCGCGCCGTGGCGGCATACGTCTACTCGTTGCGCCACAAGTAGCGTTCCCGCCCACGAACACCCGGCGACCCCGTGTTCCCTCGGCGATCGCCTGAAGGATCGCGGCCGCTCAGGACTCGCCGGTGGCCAGCCCTGAGTAGCTGCGCCCGCGCCAGCGTTTTGGCACGCGCGCGGTGCTGATGGTCAAACGGATCGCCGCCGGAATGTCGGCCAACCACGAACACCAATACGGGAGTCCGCGCACGGCGTAGCTGCCGCGTAGGGCGATCAGCATCATCAGGCGCACCACCAACGCCGATGCGTTCACCAACAACAGCGCCTCGATCAGCATGTCGTGCGACGCCCCACCCGTCGCGCGCTCGCGCAGGACCGCCATTGCGCTGAGTACGACGAGCAACGGCAGGGGCAGCGCCTGGGTCGACCACACCAGGGCGACGTCCAGCCAGCGACGCCAGACCGGCGTGGCATCCTTGAGATCGAAGCTGCGTCCCCATTCACGCCACATCTCGCCCAGTGACGCGTACGAGCGCACGCGAATGATCTCCGAGCCGTCGAGAAATCCGACGCGGGCGCCGCGGGCGGCGAGATGGCGCGCGAGGGTCACGTCATCACTGAACGACGCCCGCGCCGGGGCGTAGCCTCCATGCTGCTCCAGCAACGAACGGCGTGCGAGAAAGCACTGCCCGTTGGCGAGCACACGGTCGGGCGGCGGCTGCGTCGCTCCGGCCGCGCCACATCGATACACGAGGGTGACCAGCATCGCGGGCTGCACAAACCGTTCGCCCGGCGCCTGCCCTTCGAATCGCGGCGAGAACGACGCCACATCAAAACCGTCGCGCTCAACCGCTTCGACCACGGCACCCACCAGACCCGGCGCGGGCACGGTATCCGCATCGATACCGAGCATCCAGTCACCACGCGCCTGACGCAAGCCCGTCTCGAGCGCCCAGACCTTGCCGACCCACCCATCAGGCAGTGGCTCGTCGGTGAGCAATCGAATACGCGGATCGCGCGCCGACGCGGCGGCCACCAGTTCGCGAGTGCCATCAGTCGAGCGGCTGTCGACGACAAGAACCTCGAGCATGGGCTCCGTCTGCGCCATCAACCCGTCGAGGCACGGTTGAATCCGCGCCGCTTCGTTCAGCGTGGCGACCACCACCGTCACGCTGGGTTCCGTCCGGGGCGTCAGCACGGGGCGCACCGGTGGCCGTCGCGTGCGCCCCGGCATCAGGCGTGACAAAAGGACCAGCAACAGCAGGACCTGCACGCCGAGCAGCACGAGGCCCGGGATGTTCGCGGCAGAAAGCGGCACGATGTCACCCATCACGCGTGGGCCCGGATATGTGGCTCCACCGCATGCACCGGCTCCTCGCGTGCGAGTGCCGCGAGCGCCCGCGCCATGTCACCGAAGATGAAAAGATGGGCCGGATACATCGCATACCAGTAGAGAAGTCCAAAGAGTCCTCGCGGCGCGAAGAGCGCCGTCTGGATCAGTCGTGTACCGGAACCTTCAGGAACGGCGGTGAACTGCAACCACGCCTTGCCGGGGATTCGCATCTCCGCCCGCAAACGCAACAGGCGGGGACGCTCGACGGTTTCGACCCGCCAGAAGTCGACCGCCTCTCCGAGATATAGCCACGACGGGTCGCGTCGACCACGCCTCAGGCCCGGCCCCCCCACCATCCGGTCGATGAATCCGCGGATTTTCCAGAGACTGTTCCACACCAGCCACCCCTGATCGCCCCCCAGGCGGCAGAACGCGCGAAAAACCTGATCCGGCTGCGCCTCCACGTAGATCGCCCGCGTCTCCTCGAGCACCCCCTCCCGATCACGCAGCTCGTAGTACTGGTCCGTCCCCAGGGCATCACTCCAGCGTGATTCCACCGCGTGTTCGGACAGGCGCGCCAAGGCACGCTGCACCGCCACCGCGTAGGCCATGGGCTGGATCTCCGGATACACCTCGCGCGCCTTCCGCGTATCGGCCACCACCGGATGCGCGATCCCTTCAATCAGCGGCTCGGCCAGTCGGCGCGGGATCGGGGTGATCTTGTCGACCCAGAGCGCGGCCAGACGCGGGGCAAAGATCGGCACCGGAATGATGGTGCGCCGCAGTCCACGCACCTCGGCGTACCCGTGCAGCATATCGGCGAAGGACAAACGGTCGGCCCCACCGATTTCGATGATGCCGCTGGGCGGGTGGTCACGCGCCGTCATGAGGTACGTCAGCACGTCACGAACAGCGATGGGTTGGACCTCGTTGCGGATCCACTTCGGAGCGATCATGAACGGCAACCGTTCCGTCAGATAGCGCACCATCTCGAACGACGCAGAGCCGGATCCCACGATCGGCCCCGCCCGGAACTCCGTGGTCGGCAGTCCGCCACGCAGGATCGCGCCGGTCTCGCCGCGACTGTTCAGGTGCTCGGAGACCTCGACGGCCTCGGGGACGAGGCCCCCGAGGTAAATACAGTGTCGCAATTGGCGACCGGCATGCACGAAGTTGCGCGCGGCGATGCGGTCGCGATTGGCGTAGTCGTCCGCATGCGTCATCGAGTGGACGAGGTAGTAGGCCTGCTCCACGCCGTCGAGGGCCGCTTCGAGCGACGCGGCATCGAACAGGTCGCCGGAGACAACCTCGACCTGCTTGGCCCACCAGCGCCCACGGATGCGGCGCGGGTCGCGCACCAGCACCCGCACGGGGACCCCGCGCTCGACGAGGCGCGCAGTCAGTCGTCCGCCGATGTATCCGGTGGCGCCTGTTACGAGTACGGTCATGGGGAAGAACTGCCTCCTGCACGGAGAATTGGCAACCGGACCCGCCGGGCGGTACTCTCTCCCGGTCCTTATCCTACGCGTGGCACGCCACGGGTCGTTCCCGTGATCGGCCGTCGGTCCACGTTTCCCTCACCCCGGTTGTCCATCGACATGGCGCAGGCCAATCCCTCTCCGGGTCGCCAGCTGCTGGCCAACTGGCAGCGTCTCGCCGCCTGGCCCTTCGGCAAGCAGCTGTTCAGCTGGGCGGTCGGGCGAACTGCGCCGTACACCGGATCCGTCGGAGGACGCTACACGGACGTCAGGCCGGGTTACGCGCGCGTCGAGCTGCGCGACCGGCGCGCGATCCGCAATCATCTCGCCTCCATTCACGCCGTGGCGCTGGTCAACCTGGCGGAGATGACCAGTGGCGTCGCGCTCATGACGGCACTCCCACCCGGCATTCGTGGCATCGTCACCGGGCTGTCGATCGAATATCTCAAGAAGGCTCGCGGCACCTTGTCCTGTGAGACGACGACCGTGGCACCGCTCGACATCAGCGCCCCGCTCACGTTCGACGTCTACGCCGACATTCACGATACCGCCGGCGATCTCGTCGCGCGGGCCACCGTGCACTGGCGCCTTTCTCCCGCCGCCTGACCCGCTCGGATGTCCACTGCTCTCACGCGACACGCGCACATCGACGTCCCCCTGATCTGCGGGCCGATGTATCCCTGCAGCAATCCCGAACTCGTCGGCGCCGTCAGTCGCGCCGGCGCGCTGGGGATCGTCCAGCCGATCTCACTCACGTACGTCCACCGTCATGAGTATCGCGCCGGCCTGCAACTCATCAATCGCCTCGCGGACGGACGTCCGATCGGACTCAACGCCCTCATCGAGGCGTCGTCGAAAACGTACCACAATCGCATGGTCCGCTGGGTCGAGATCGCCCTCGAGGAAGGCGTCCGGTTCTTTCTTACGTCGCTCGGCAATCCGCGATGGGTCGTGGACCGCGTGCACGCCGCCGGTGGCGTCGTGTACCACGACATCACGGAGCGGAAGTGGGCGTTGAAGGGCCGTGACGGAGGCGTCGATGGGCTGGTGGCAGTCAATCGCGACGCGGGGGGCCACACAGGTTCGCGCGATCCACGCGCCCTGCTCGAGGAAGTCGGCGATCTCGACCTGCCGGTGGTCGCCGCCGGAGGCGTTGGCCATCCCTCGCAGTTTCGTGCCTTGCTCGACCTCGGATCTGCGGGCGTGCAATTGGGCACGCGCTTCATCGCCACCACGGAATGCAACTCCGACGCGGCGTACAAGGAGGCCATCGTCCGCGCGACGTCGCGCGACGTCGTGCTGACCGAACGCCTGACGGGGGTACCGGTCTCGGTGCTACGCACCCCCTACGTCGAGAAGTTGGGCACCACGATCGGACCGTTCGCGCGCTGGATGTTTCGTGGACGAAAGACGAAACACTGGATGCGGACGTTTTATGCGTTGCGTTCGTTGCGCCAGCTCAAGCGCTCCAGTGTCGAAGGCGCGAATCAGGACTACTGGCAGGCCGGAAAGAGCGTCGACGCCATTCAGGACATTCAGCCCGCAGGAGCGATTGTGGCCGCGTTTGCCGCAGCAATCTCGGAGGCGACGGTATGAAGTGGACCCTGCTCATCGGCGGCCTGCTGATCGGCGCCGGACGACTGGAGTCGCAAGCCACGGCCACCGCCTCGGCGGCGACGCTGCGCGTCCCGGGACTGCAGGCGCCGGTCGAACTGCTTCGCGACTCGGCGGGCGTCGTCCACATTCGCGCCCAGAATGAACACGACCTCTTTTTCGCGCAGGGATACAGCGCGGCCCGCGACCGCCTCTTTCAACTCGAGCTCTGGCGCCGACAGGCGACGGGGACCATGGCCGAGGCCCTCGGTCCGCGGTGGGTCGAACGCGACCGTGCATCGCGCCTGCTCAAGTATCGTGGCTCGATGCGTGATGAGCTCGCGCACTATCACCCACGCGGCGCCGCGATCATCACCGCGTTTGTCGATGGTATCAACGCGTACGTAGCCCGTGTCCAGCGCGAGCCGGCGCTGTTGCCACCCGAGCTGAAGTGGCTGGGTATCACGCCCGGGCGCTGGACGCCGGCCGTGGTGGTGTCGCGACACAACGCGCTCGCCTCCAACGCGCGCGATGAACTGGGGACCGCACGCGCCGTTCGTGCGATCGGTGAGGAGGCGGTGCGACGTCGGCGGCGCTATGAACCTGCAGACGCCCGGCTCGCCCTCGACTCCGCCGTGACTCGCTTGATGGACGCCGTCGGGGACAACGCGGCGATGGCAGCGAATGACGGCTTCAAGAACGTGCCCGCGTTTCGTGCCGATGAGCTGCTCGCATCGGTGCGTCGCGCGCCCGACTCGACCAACGCCGCCGATACGGCAACGACGGACCTCTCGGCCAATGGTCCCGCGCTCGACCGCTGGGAGAGCAACAACTGGGTGGTTGATGGCTCGCGAACCCGCAGCGGAAAGCCGATCGTCGCCAACGACCCGCATCGCACGATCGCGACGCCGTCGTTGCGCTACATGGTGCACCTCACGGCGCCCGGGTGGGACGTCATCGGCGGCGGTGAGCCCGCGATTCCGGGCGTGGCCATCGGGCACAATCGTGCCGGCGCCTGGGGATTGACGATCTTCGGCATCGACGCCGAAGACTTGTATGTCTACGAGACGAACGCGGGCGATCCACGTGCGTACGTGTATGGTACAGGCACGGAACGCATGCGCGAAGAGGTGGATACGATTCGGGTGAAGGGATCGGCACCGCGCATCGTGCGGTTGCGCTTCACACGGCACGGTCCGGTCCTGTTCGAGGATACCACACGGAACGTGGCGGTCGCGTTGCGCGCCGGTTGGCTCGAGGTCGGCGGCGCCCCGTATCTCGCCAGCCTGCGCATCGACCAGGCGACCAACTGGAAGCAGTTCCGCGACGCCCTGTCGTTCGCGCGCATGCCGACACTGAACTGGGTGTGGGGCGACACCAGCGGTGCCATCGGGTGGCAGACCGCCGGCATTGCGCCTGTGCGTCGCACCTGGGATGGGCTGGTGCCCGTGCCAGGCGATGGCCGCTTCGAATGGAGCGGCTTCCTGCCCATTCTCGACCTGCCGCACATTGCCGCTCCGCCAAAGGGTGCCTTCGGTTCGGCCAACGCGTTCAACGTGCCGGTCGACTATGCCCACTTCGACGCGGTGGCCCGCACGTGGGCCGAGCCATTCCGGTTGCGTCGTCTGGAGGAAGTGCTCGACACACTTTCACGAGCGGACGTACAGACGATGGCGCGGTTGCAGCACGACGAGCATGCGCTTGCGGCACGCGCGCTCGTGCCGCTCCTGCGCACGATCGAATTTCCGAACCCGCAGGCCAAGGCCGCGCGCGATTCTCTGCTGGCCTGGAACCGCGTCCTGTCCACCAATTCGCTTGGCGCCGCCATTTACGCCGTGTGGGAACGTCGACTGTTGTCGCACACCGCAGACATGGTGCTTCCCACGGAGGCGCGCGCCCTCATGCGGTCAGTGCCGCTCGCTCGCACGGTCGAGTGGCTCACGCAGGCCGACTCGATCCTCGGCGAGAATCCGTTCGTATCACGCGACTTCATTCTTTTTCGCGCCTTCAACGAAGCGCTGTCCGACCTGTCCCGCCGTTTCGGCCGCGATATGAAGTCATGGACCTACGGCGACCCGAAGCTGCACCACGCGCGCATCGCCCATCCGCTGGATCGCCTGGTGACGGACTCGATCCGCGCACAACTCTCGCCCGGTCCCCTC
>CAZMGX010000141.1:0-11215 GCA_964565915.1 uncultured Gemmatimonas sp. | reverse complement strand
CGAACCCCTCATATTCGAGAAGCTGACCGAGGGCCTGGCGAATGCCGGGTTCGTCATCGACAACGAGAATGCGACGAGCGCTCATGCGACCACACTACCGGAAAAGTGGTGAACCTGACCAGCGGAGCTCACGGTGTGACAATCGACCGGTACAGCGTCAGGCGGCCCTTCACCATGCGGATATCGGCCACCGCTTTCGGGATCTCGATCCGCACCCCGTCCTCGGCGAGCCCCTCAGGGCGTTCACCGCGGTGCAACGATCCCAACACCGTCGGGATGAGCCGCGGCGGAACGTCGATGCCTTTCACGCGCAAGTCGTAGACCCGGTACTGGGCCAGCCCCGGTCGGACGAGTTCGAGTGTACCGGAGAGACGCAGCGAGTCACGCCCTGACAAGGCGGTACCCAGCAACCGGCCCAGCGTGCCATCGCCGGCGATGTCTCCGACATCGATCGCGGCGCGGACCAGCAGGCGATCGTCCTGCAACGCGAGTTGCATGCGCTGCGCCGATCGCGGCAGTTGCCCGCGTAATGCGCTACTCAAGAGGGCCGCGAGTTCCGTGGCGCCCAGTGACACGTAGGCGGGGCCATTGCGCCGGGACAGGCGCGCCAGTGACGCCGGTCTCGCCCTGGATGCGCTGCCGATCCCCACCCATACAATCTTCTTTTCTGCCGCCAGCACGCTATCGCGGTACACGGCTGGCGTCGTCCCGACCACACCCTTCGACACTTCGCCAGCCTTCTCCGAGGCCTGCACGGCCGCACGGGACAGTGTTGCGGGAAAGCGATCACCATACAGCCAGAACCCGACCGCAGCGCCGCCGGCGAGTACCACGAGACAGCCGACGCGGGAAAGGCAGCCCATGCGCGAGAAAAGAAGGAGTGAGTCAGGACCTCAGGTGATCGTCCACCTGACTACGCCAATCTAAGCACCGAAGTTCTGCCGCGAAGTTCTGGCACGAAGTTCCCTGTGAGGATTCATGACGCCACGGCGGTGACGCCGTCGCCACCCTCGGGCTCCACCATGGGGCGAAAGCGCAGCGCTTCGGCGATGTGGTCCCGTCGGACCGCGTCGACGTCATCGAGGTCGGCAATGGTCCGCGCCACCCGCAAGACGCGGTGATAGGCTCGGGCCGACAACGCGAGGCGATCGGCGGCACGCACAAGCATGGCGCGTGCGTCCGCGTCGAGGCGAGCGACCGGCGCGAGCAGTCGACTGGGGGCGGACGCATTGGTGAGTCCCGTGGCCTCCGCATTCGCGGCCAGGCGTTGACTGGTGTGAGCGTAGCGCAGCCGCTGGCGTTGCCGCGCGGCGATGACACGCTCCCGCACGACGCCGCTGCGTTCGGTGAGATGGTGATCGGCGAGCGCCTCGGGGGCAACGCGCTGTACGGACACGTGCAGGTCGATGCGATCGGCCAGGGGACCTGACAAACGGGCCCGGTGGCGATCGAGGTCCGCAACCGAACAGCGACAGTGCCGATCCGTACTGCCGGCGTAGCCACACGGGCATGGATTGCTGGCGGCGACGAGCGTAAACCGCGACGGAAAGCGGATGGCGCGCGCAGCCCGGGCGACGACCACCACGCCATCCTCGAGAGGCTGCCGCAGCGATTCGAGCGTACTGCGCGGAAAGAGCGAGAGCTCGTCGAGAAACAACACCCCCCGATGTGCGAGGCTCACTTCGCCCGGCCGTGGCCATCCGCCGCCACCAACCAGCCCTGCCGTCGAGATGGAATGATGCGGTGCGCGAAACGGGCGTTCGGCACGCAGCATGGTCGTGGCAATGGCGTCGGCCAGCAACCCCGCGACGGAATGGATCGCCATCACCTCCAACACCTCGTCGTCGTCCAGCGGCGGGAGGATACCGGGAAGGCGTCGGGCCAACATCGTCTTGCCGGCGCCTGGTGGGCCAACGAGCAGGAGATTGTGCGCGCCGGCGGCGGCGATCTCCAGCGCACGGACCGCCATGTCCTGGCCCACGACATCTCCAAGATCGGGCACATGCGTGGATGGCGTGAGATGCCGCGGCAGCGGCGTGTCCGCGCGAAGGGTGCCCTCGCGCAGGGCCGTCACCAGTTCATGCAGCGTTCGTGTGGCGGCCGCGCGTGCGTGAGGTACTCGTAGCGCTTCAGCGAGATTGTCCGGCGGCACGATGAGCAGGGGATCGCTGGTCGCGGCAAGATGGCGCGCCACAGCGAGCACCCCGCGCACCGCACGCAGTTGACCATCAAGCCCCAACTCGCCGATGGCGCAGATGCCCTGCAGCGTCTCTGGCGGCAGCTGTCCGCTGGCGGCGAGCAGGGCGAGTGCGATCGGCAGGTCGAAGGCGGTGCCGGTCTTGGGTGTGTCGGCAGGCTGGAGGTTCACCGTGATCCGTCGCGGCGGAATCGTGAACCCCGAGTTGGCCAGAGCCGCCCCGACGCGGTCTCGGCTCTCCTTCACCGCCGTCGCAGCCAACCCGACGAGTGTCCACTGAGGTAGCCCGTTGGCTACATGCACCTCGACCGTGATGTCGAGGGCGTCGATGCCGAGGACGGCGGCGGATTGGGCGGCGGCGAGCATGGATGCAGAGTAGCATCGCCGGACACGCCCTACGTCACCGTTTTTGTGCGTGCGTTATCGCGATCGTGCCGCGGGTACGTGTTGAAGCACCTGCCCCGCTCTCACGCCCGTGGGTTTGCCAGCGCGCACCGCAACCTTGCCGTTCACGATCACGGTCTCGATACCGCTCGGATACTGGTGCGGATCGGTGAACGTGGACTGATCCTTCACCGTCGCGGCGTCGAACACCACCACATCGGCCATCGCGCCCACACGCAGCACACCGCGATCAGTCAAACCCAGTCGACGCGCCGGCATCCCGGTCATCTTGTGAATGGCCGTTTCGAGGGACAGCAGCCTCTGCGCGCGCACGTACTCGCCGAGGACGCGCGGAAACGTGCCGTACGCGCGCGGGTGCGGGTGTCCATCACCGGGTTGCGACAGTCGGCCGTCGCTTGCGATCATCGTTTGCGGATGCACCATGATGCGGCGCACGTCCTGCTCATCCAGCACGTGATAGATCGCATTCGCCCCGCCCTGCTGCATGGCTTCGAGCACCAGCAGCGCACCGTTCTCCGGCGTCGGCGCCAGCTGGCGTCGTGTGGCCCAGTCCTTGAGCGTCTTTCCTTCGAGGGTCTTGTCCCACGACACGCGCGAGAACTGCACACGCGCCAGATCACCACCGCCGCGATCGTTGAGGATGTTGAAGACGATGCCCCGCACGATGCTGTCCTTCAGCACCGGATTGGCCAGACGCTTCGCAAACTCCGCGTTGCCGCCCACCATCGCCCACGATGGCACCAGCACGCCGATACCCGTGTGGGTGGCCGTGTACGGATACTGGTCGATCATGACGTCGGTACCCGCTTTCCGCGCACTGTCGACCATGGCGAGCGTCACGGCGCTCTTTCCCCACATCACCTGCCCCACCGCCTTGTGATGCGTCAGGACGACGGGAATGCGCGCCCGTCGTCCGATCTCCAGCGCTTCGCCCACGCCGTCCAGCAGGCCGATGCCCTCCTTGCGCAAGTGCGACGTATAAATGCCACCGCGCTCGGCCGCGACCTCGGCCAGTGCCACCACCTCGTCGACATTCGAGTACGTGCCGGGGAGGTACAGGAGCCCCGTGCTGAGACCGAATGCGCCGTCCTGCATGGCTTGTGCGACCAGCGAACGCATGCGCGACAGTTGTGTCGCGGTCGGAGCCTGATCGGACATACCCATCACGGTGCGCCGGATGTCGTTGTGGCCAACGAGGTACGCCACATTGATGCCCACCGTCGCGCGGCGCACCGAGTCGATGTACGCGCCCAGCGGCAATGGTGAACCGCCGTCAGGACCACCGAGCGCCAGCGTCACGCCCTGTCGCAACGCACTCTCGGCCAGAGGCAACTGCAGCAGCGGCTCGAGGTGCGCGTGCAGGTCGATGAAACCCGGCGACACGATGCGTCCACTGGCATCGATCACCGTCGTCGCGCGGGCCCGCGGCAGGTTCGCCGCCATGGCGACCACGCGGTCTCCGCGCAGCGCGACGTCCAGTCGCTGCGCCGGGCGGCCCGACCCGTCGAGTACGTTGCCGCCGACGATCAGCACATCGAAGCGCGCGGTATCTGCCGCTCCCTGCGCACCGCTTGGCCGGGCCGACCACGTAAAGGCGAGGAGGCCGAGAAATGCGGTCCCCGCCGCGCGGCGCGCAGCACCAGACACGGAACTCGTCAACGGTCGACCGTCGTGCATCGCAACTCCGAGGCGATGGTGGCAGCTGCCGCGAGTGACGCGGCCGTGGCAGCGACTACTGCAGCGTCTTCAGTTCGACGACGAAGACGAGCGTCGCATTCGGTGGAATCGCGCCCTGGCCGCGCGTGCCGTACCCGAGGGCGGAGCCGATCACCAATCGGCGACGTCCGCCGACCTTCATGCCGACGATCCCCTGATCCCAGCCCGCGATGACCTGACCACCGCCCAGATTGAAGACGAAGTTCTCGCCGCCGACGTTCGAGTCGAACGCGGTGCCGTTGGCCAGCCAGCCGGAATAGGTCATGCCCAACCGCCGGCCGGAGATCGCCTCGGCACCGGTGCCCACCACAAGGTCCTGGTAGTAGAGATTGTCCGACTTCTTGGTCATCGACGCGATGTTGACGCTGAGCGAACTGGCGTACGTCTCCGTCGCCGGGTTCGACGGCGTCCCGATGGACGTCGAGGAGTCGCTGCACGCCGAGAGCGCCGCGGCAATCACGGCGACGGTCGCGCGCAACAAACGGGGCATGCGCGGGTGAGCAGGATGGGAGGCAACAGCGGAGGTAGGCGACAGCGCACGCATGACGATCGGGGTTTGGGCAAATGAAGGGTCGCAGCATCGGGCGACGCGCGACGACGGAAGAAAGGTAGTGCGATTGCGCCGAATCGTCGCGGCCGATACGCTCACAGCGTGAACACTGCGCGCAACTCCGACCCGATCCCTGCCCCGGCATCCGGCGCCTTGACCCGCGACGACTGGGCGGTCATGACCGCGACCGGTGAACTGCGCGCCGCCGCGGCGACGGGCTTCGTGCTGGAACTGGCCCGGGCCCTCCACGAATACGGCACACCGGCCCATCGTCTCGAAGTCGCCCTGCAGAACGTGGCCACTCGACTCGGCCTGCGGGCCGAGTTCTTTACGACGCCAACCAGCATCATGGTGGGCTTTGGGGAGCTGAGCGATCAGAAGGTCCATCTGTTGCGCGTCGAACCCAGTGCGCCCAACCTCGGACATCTGGCCCAGATCAGCGACATCATCCGCGGTGTCGTGGACGGTACCATCACACCGGGCGAGGGGCTGCGGCAACTGCATGCGGTCAAGGCGCAGCCCGCTCGATGGCCTACCTGGCTGGTGCTGCTGGCCTTCGTCCTGTCATCGGCGGCGGTGGCCTGCTTTCTGAAGGTCCGCCTCGGTGATGTGGCGATTGCATCCGCGCTTGGACTGGTGACGGGGGTCATCGCACTCACCACGTCGTCGTCCGACACGTGGCGTCCCGTCACCGAGCCGGTCGCGGCATTCCTGGTGACGACGCTGGCGCTTGCGGCCGACGTGATCGCCAGCACGGGCAGCGGCTACGCCACCTCGCTGGCGGGACTCGTGGTGCTGCTGCCGGGGCTCACATTCACCGTCGCCCTCACGGAGCTGTCAACGCGACATCTGGCCTCCGGCACGGCCCGACTCAGTGGGGCGCTCGTCGTGTTTCTCGGACTCGGCTTCGGACTGGCCCTGGGCGCGAAATTCGGCACCTCCCTTGGTCACGCGCTTGAGAACGTGGCCGGCATCAACGCCATCGCTGGTCTGTCGCGCGCCACGCTGCCCACGTGGGCAGAGTGGTTGGCGCTCGTCGTGGCACCACTCGCGTTTACGGTGCTCTTGAACGCCTCCGCGCGCGACGCCGCGTGGATCGTGCTGGCGTGTGCCGCGGCGTATCTCACCTCGCGCTTCGCCGGTGCCAGCATGGGCGAAGAACTCGGCGCCTTTCTTGGAGCGTTCATCGTCAGCGCCGGCAGCAATCTCGCCGCCCGCGTGTTCCGTCGCAGCGCGATGGTCACGCAAGTGCCCGGTTTGCTGATTCTCGTCCCGGGAAGTATCGGATTCCGCAGCATGACGTCGTTGCTGGGTCAGCAGGTGGAAGTCGGAATCGCGACGGCCTTTCGCGTGGGAATTGTCGGCATTTCGCTGGCGGCCGGCATTCTCGCCGGCAATGTCGTGACGAGTGCGCTGCGCCAGCGACGGCCGAGCCGGGATCTCGCCGCTACGCACGCACCGTAGTCGAGGAGTTGCGCATTGCGCGGTTGCGCAGAGTGCGGTTGCGCAGAGTGCGGTTGCGCTACGCGGTTGGTGCGTCCGACATCGCCCGCTCACGAAACGCTTCACGAGACGCTTCGCGCGCCGCGACCGTGGCGCGATACGCGGGGCGTCCCCACGCGAGGATCGCCAGCGCCAGTGTCATGCCGGCGACCGTGACGGTCGCCAGTGACCACCGCAGCGACGCATCGTTGCCGTACACACGGTCGGTCACGAGCGCGACCGCCGTCGGTCCGATGCCGCCGGCCAGCCCCACCATCAACTGAAAGATCGCACTGCCCTGCCCTCGCATCCGCGACGGCATAGCCTCGGCGATTGCCGCGTTCGCCGCGCCCCAGGGCAGTGCGGCAAACAGGTTCACGGGAATGAGCAGCGCGGCCGCCAACGTTGCCGACGGCACCAGCGGATAGAGGCCCGCGAACACGATCATGCCTGCGGCGCCCAGCATCCCGATGCGCAGGGGGGCGTCGATCATCCCGCGCCGCGCATAACGGTCAGCCAGCCATCCGCCGGCCAGCGTTCCGAGGGGGCCGAGTCCCATCGTCAACGCCCCTTGCAAGGCACCGGCTTCGGCCACCGACCATCCGTGGGTGCGCACGAAGAACGCCTGCAACCACGCGCCAATGCCCCAATTCACAGACGCGGAACAGGTGAACCCGAGGCAGAGGGCCGTCATCGTACGCGCATTGCGCCGCAGATACGCGATCACCTGTGACAGTGGCACCGGCGTGTCGGCGCGGGCGCCTGCGGTCCGGGCGGGTTCGCGTACGGTGAACATGAGCAGCGTGACCAGCAGACCGGGCAACCCGATGATGAAGAACACCGTCTGCCACGGATGCACCGCGCCCACGATGGGCAGCGTGACCAGCCCAGGGGCATCGGCCGCACTGACGATCCACGCGCCGAGGGCGTACGACACGCCCGATCCGAAGAATGTGCCCAGCATGTACACGCTCATCGCCGTGCCCAGCCGACCGCGCGGAAACGCGTCGGCGATGATCGATACCGCCGAGGGGCCGAGCGTCGCCTCGCCGACACCAACGCCGACGCGCGCCAGCAGCAACTGGGCATAACTGCGCGTGAGGCCCGTGACCGCCGTCATCACGCTCCACAGTGCGGCGCCGACCGCCACGATGAGCGTGCGACGGCCGCGATCGACGAGCCGTCCGATGGCGAGCCCGAAGACCGAGAAGAACACCGCAAATCCGAACCCCATCAGCAGGCTCACCTGCGTATCGGAAAGCCCGAGATCGCGCTTGACCGGCCCCACGAGTGACGTGAAGATCTGCCGATCGATCGACCCCGAGACATTGGCCAACGTGAGGATGGCCACGGCGTACCAGGCTTGTGCCGCGGAGAGTCCGCCGCCAAACCCGCGATTGGGTTCCGCGCGCGCCGCTGCGGGAGGTGTCGAGGTGTCAGCCATGTCGCCCACAAGCTGTCAGCCTGCACGCCTCAGCGCACCCTGTGCCTGGCACCCGGTGCCTACCCTCGGCCGCCGTGTCACGAGAGATTTGAGGATGATTCCGTCCGATCTGCCTGTCGCCGCCGATGGGTCCGCTGGGCCCCTCCGCCCCTCGGACGCGACTGGACCGGCGCTGGCTGCGCCGGAATCCGCTGACCGGGTCAGCCTCTCGCCGGGTCCGTTTCCGACGGCGAGCGTCGTGGCCGCCGTCACCGTCGGCGGGCCCCAGGAGCACCGGGTGCATGCGGACGAACGTGCGCTGGTGACGGCGATGTCGCCCGAGCGGAAGGCGACGTTCGTGGCCGGACGGCACGCCCTGCGCGCCGCACTGGACGCCGTCGCCCCGCAGTACCGCGATGCGCCGCTGCTGCGCACCGCGCGTGGTGCCCCGCACTTGCCGGCCGGGATCACCGGGTCGATCAGCCACAAACGCACGCGAGCGATTGCCATCGCCGCGGCGTCAGCTGGTGAGTTGCTAGGCATCGATCTCGAGCTTCGACCCAGCGACGCCGATGTGCATCGACCGTCCATCGCGGACCGGATTCTCACGGCCCCTGAGCGCGACGCGCTGCGTGAACTCGACCCACGGGAACACCGCGAGGCGACACTGGTGCGCTTCGCGCTCAAGGAGGCGGTGTACAAGGCGATCGATCCGTACGTGCATCGCTACGTGCGCTTCACCGAGGTCGAACTGGACGTGCAGAACGACGGCAGTGCGACCGTGCGTTTGTTGCTGCCGGAGCTCGCGGTGCGTGACGTGATCGTGGAGAGCCGGTGGCACTTCGACGGACCGTGGATCATCGCGGTCGCACGCAGTCGCCGCGAATAGCGTCGAGCGGCGCGGCTAAACCGCCGTCGCCTCGTGTCGCGCCACGCCGCCGCCCAGATAGCGCGTGACCCGTCGCACGCGAAACCCGTGTGTTTCGAGCAGGTGACTGCACCGCTGCCAACTGATGAAGTGGTCGATGCTGCGCGCGATGTAACCGTACACCACGGGGTCGCGATGCCACCACCATCCGACGGCATTCCCCGCCACCGAGAGGTAGCGGAGCAGCACGGCCCGCCACAGTCGTGCCTCGGGTCGATAGAAATCCAGCAGGACCAGTCTGCCCCCCGGCCGCAGCACCCGACGCATTTCGCGAATGGCCTGCGCCGCGTCGGGGACGTTGCGCACGCCGTATCCCGACGTGACGAGATCCATCGACCCGTCTTCGAGTGCGATCGCGGTCATGTCACCCACCATCGTGCGCATGCGTGCGGCGACGTCGGCATCGCGGCGACGCAAGCGGGCGTTGGCGGCGTCGATCATCTTGGGTGACGCGTCGAGCGCCGTGACGTGCAGGCCGGGGACTGCGCGCAGCAGACCGACGGCCAGGTCGCCGGTACCGGAGGCCAGGTCGAGCGCCGTCTGCAATGCCGTCGGCGCGATTCCGCGCGCTGGCGGCGGAGCATCGTCGTGCCACGCCCCGACCGCAGCCGCAATGGCGGCGCGTTTCCAGCCCGCATCCATGCCGAACGAAAACAGCCGCGTGAAGTCATCGTACCGGGGTGCGATGACATCGAACATGGGCGTGACGAACGACTGCTTCCGCGCCGGGTCGCGCAGGTGCGCCTCGAGATCGAGGGCACCAAGCCGAGGGGTTCCGTCGGGTGCGCGCAGCAGCTCAGCGTGGTCGGGTTTCGCGGCGTCGGCCATCGGGTGATCTTTCTGAAATGAGAAACCGACTAACGCCGGGGAGGGAAACGCCTCGCCGTGGAGCCATCAGCATCGGCACGCTGGCGCTGCTCGCCGTCGCCATCGGCTGTGCCGGCGTGATCGCTGGCCATCGAGCCAACATCAAGCGCGCCGACGCGGTGAATCTAGCCGTCGACGCTGGCACCGTGACGGGAACCGACACCGCCCCTGACTACGCGCCGACCGTGGAGCAGGCACTGGGCGGGCTCAAGGTCAGCAACGCCGACGGCAAGACCGTGGCGCTGGTGACCAAAGGTGAGCCGGCCATCCTCATGATCAGCTCGGTGAGCTGCAGCTGGTGCAAACGTGCGCTGAAGGATCTGGGCGAACTCTCGGCCGGACGGCCGCTCCCGCGCCTCAAGCTGCTGACGCTCGAGGGGGCTTCCGGCGGCGCGCCCATGCTGGAGAAGGAGCATCTGACGGGCGTGCAGATGATCGGGCCACTTGCTCGCGGCGATCGTGTCCTGAGTACGCTGCAGTTTCGGGGGACGCCAACCTTCGTGGCGATCGACCGGAACGGACGGGTCGTCGCGACGATGCCCGGCTATCCGATGCGTGAAGTGATGAAGACCTGGTACGCCGTCATGGCTGGTGACGCGGACGTCCCATAACACCCTGATGCGGCGCGAGCCGGCGGGGTGATCGCAGTCAAGGTGCGACTACGCCAGATCCGATCGCCGGCGATCCATCACCACCAGGATCGCGCACAGGGTGATGGTCACCGCCGACACCGCACACCACGGGCAGAAGCCCTTCAGGATGACGAACTCCGCGTACTTGAGGCGGAGTGTGAACAGCACCGCCGGCCAGATCAGGATCTGCAGGACCGTGTTCGGCCAGCGCGCCGTCTCGAAGCGTGGCAACGTGCCGATGAACGCGGTCACGAACAGCAGGCTGTAGCCGACGGCACCAATCAGCGCGACATCGACGCCGAGGAACCAGCCGTACCGGCTGCCCTGGATGTACTCACAGCCGCCACTGCCGCTGCATGCCAGTGAGCCGGTGAGGCCGAGCTTCCAGAGGTGCAGGTAGAGCGCCACGATGCCCGAAATGAGGCTCGCCAGCGCGATGGCCATGCGCGAAGTCACAGAACGAATCGGGTTGAGGGTGGGGTCGCCGTGGCAATATACCGGGTACTGACCCTTGCCTTGGAGTGTTCCGACCGTACCTTCGCGCGCCATGACTCTCCCGAAAGTCTCCGCCATCGAAGCGACGCGTGCCTTGGCCGCGCAGCGCTGGCGCATTGCGGCCACGCTGACGGTGGGCATGGTCGTCGTGTACTTCGGCTTCATCGCGCTCGTGGCCTATCGCCCCGCCCTGCTGGCCGGGCTGCTGCAGGAAGGCCTGTCCCTGGGCATCCTGCTTGGTGCCCTCGTGATCGTGGCGGCCTGGGTACTCACGTTCGTGTACGTGAACTGGGCCAATCGCGTGTATGACCCTGCCCTGGCGGCCTTGCGTTCGCATCACGAGGTGGATGACGCGGCCGCTCGGCAGGCGACGTCCGCCGCCAGGTCGGAAGGGGGACGTTGATGCAGCCCGCGTCCTCGATTGGCTCGGCAGACGGTGTCGCGATCGCGTTCTTCGGCGTGTTCATCGCGCTGACGTTGGGCATCACGTACTGGGCGGCACGGCGGACCAGCACCACGG
>CAZMGX010000140.1:0-11216 GCA_964565915.1 uncultured Gemmatimonas sp. | reverse complement strand
GATTCTGCTGTACGACGCGAAGGGGCAGATGATCCATGCGAACCGCGCCGCCGCCCAGCTCATGGATCAGTCGAAGGGCCTGACGCTGTATGAAGTCGAACGTCTGCGCAGTGAAGCGGCGGGTGTCGCGCGACGCATCAGCGGGCTGATGCAGCGCGCGGGTGTCGGCGCACCGACGGTGTCGACCACGTCAGCAACGCGGGACGTCCGCATGACGTCGGGGTCCTTCACGGTCCGCGGCGCCCTTGCCCCGGCCTGGATGTTCGGTGTCGACCACGGGGTGATCATCACGATCGAACGCAACGTCGCACGGCCGTTGACGGACGACGAACTGCGCGCCCGCTACAGCATCACGACCCGCGAACTCGAGGTGGCGCGCGCCGTCGCCGAAGGCCTGTCGAATCAGGCACTGGCTGAACGGCTTGGGGTGAGCTTCTTCACGGCCCGCAACCACGTTGAACGTGTGCTCGGGAAGCTCGGCGCACAAAACCGCGCACAAGTCGGGCCAATCCTCCTGAAGCAGGAGTAAGGAGTATGTGAGTAGGGTGAGTAGCGAGCAGATGAGCAACAGAGAGTAACGAGTAGTGGGTAGTGAGTAGTGAGTAGTGAGTACCGAGTTCTCCTTACTCCCTACTCGTTACTCACTACTCTCTACTCATTACTCTCTGTTGCTCTTCTGCTCGCTACTCACCCTACTCACATACTCCCTACTCTACCGCTTGCCGTACTCTCGTGGCGCCACCGTCTTGAGGTATTCGTAGACGGCGGTGATTTCGGTGTCCGTCATTTCCTTCGTGAGCTTCCACGGCATCAGCGGATCGACCGCGGAGCCGTCGGGTCGGCGACCGGTGCGCAACAGTCGCGTGAAATCTTCGGCACGATAGTGGCCGATACCCGTCGGCGTGATGTTCGCGGCGGGCTTCCAGTCGGGCGGTGCCCCCGGGATCTTGCCACCCGAGAAACCCGCGCCGTGACAGCCGGTGCAACCGGCGGCGAGATACGCCCCGTACGTCGCCGTGGGCTCCGCAGCAATGCGAGTGAGGTGCGCGCGTCCATGATCGACGACATCGGCAGCGAGGTTCACCTGCTTGCCAACCGCCATCGCGCGCAGGACCGGGCCGAGTTGGACCGGCAGTGTGGGCTTCGTGACGGCTGGCAGTGATTGCGCGTACGCGATGATCGTGGCGAGATCTTCGTCGCTCATGCCCGTGAACTCCTCGGCCGGCATGACGAGCATCGGCTGTCCATCACGCCGCACCCCGTGGCGCACGGCACGCTCCCAGTCGCGGGCGGTGAGAGCCCCGCCGTTCCGGCCACCCGTAAGGTTGGCGCCACCAATACGGCCAATGGCCGGCTCATCGATGACCATCTTGCCGGACAGGTCCTCGCCATGGCAGTCCACACACCCGCGAATGGTCGCCAGGTGTTTTCCGCGTGCGATGGACGCCGAGTCGGTCGGCACGACCAGCGGATGTTCCGGGACCTCGTAGGAAGTGCGGATCTGCCGTTCGGAGAGGGCGTACACGGTGCCCGTGAGCACCAGCACCAGCGCCGCGAGCACCATGCCGGCGCGTGTGACAAAGCGAAGTGCGCGGCGACCGCGCGACGAAGCAGTAGGTATCGACATGGGGGAGACCCGCGAGGAATGGACGGAAGCCGACCGCGTGCCGGCCTACCGTCACGATGTCGTCGCCCGCCGAAGTGCACATGGGTCGATCGACCGGGTGGGCGTACTCTCTCTACTCGTTACTCATTACTCTCTACTCCATACTCCTTACTCATTACTCTCTGTTGCTCCCTGCTCCCTACTCCTTACTGACCTACTCCCTACTCCGTGCGGTATTCGAATCCGAGTGGCACTGATGTGAGCGCTGCTGGTGTGGCGCGCTGGACCTTCGAACGCCTCCGCCGCGGTTTGCCGCGGCCGCCCTCGGCGCCGCTGCGCGGCATCGCGCCGGATCTCGAGTTCCTGCGGACGAATCGCACCGTCCCCAGCGTGACGTGGATTGGTCACGCCTCGCTGCTGGTGCAGATCGGCGGCTGCAATATCCTCGTGGATCCCGTGTTCAGCCGGCGCGTGTCTCCCGTCCGATTCGCCGGCCCGAAACGGCATCAGCCGCCGGGGCTGTCGATCGCCCAGTTGCCGCACATCGATGCCGTGGTGATTTCACACAGTCATTACGATCACCTGGATCGCCCTTCGGTCCGGGCCGTCGCGCGGCAGGCCGGCGGACCACCTCGTTTCTTCGTGCCGAGCGGGATCGACGCGTGGACGCTGGCCAACGTGCCGGGCGTGCGCGCGACGAGTGAAGTGAGCGTGCGGGGATTCGAGTGGCACGACAGCCACACGATCGAGACGCCGACGGGTCCACTCGAATTGCACTTCCTGCCGGTGCAGCATTGGAGCAGCCGGTCCGCCCTGCGCCGCAACGACACCCCGTGGGGCAGTTGGGCGATGCTGCATCCGTCCTTCCGCTTCTGGTTCTCCGGTGACCTGGGCTACTCGGACGACCCACGACGCATCGGTGAACGCTTTGAGCGTTTCGATCTGGCAGCCATCGGCATCGGTGCGTACGAGCCTCGCTGGTTCATGCGATCCCAGCACATCAATCCCGACGAGGCCGTGCAGGTCATGCTCGATGTGCACGCCGATGCCGCGATCGGCGTGCACTGGGGGACGTTTCCACTCGCCGATGAATCACTCGATCAGCCTCCGCGCGATCTGGCTGCCGCAGTCGCCGCGCGCGGCCTGCCGCCGGATCGCTTTACCGTCCTTCGGCACGGCGAAACCCGGCGCGGCGGATCACTCCCTGCGGATCACTTCTCGCGACGTCCGAGGTAGATCAGCAGCGGCGGGCAGCCGAAGATCAGCGTTGCCGGCCACCAAAGTTTGGACCGGCCCTGGGCGCGAAGATCACGGGCCAGCCACACCAGGACCAGCACGGTGAAGACCCCCATGTCGTTCCAGGCCATGAAGACCATCGGATCCGCGCGCAGCGTCGCCCATGCGTGGGAGAGCCCGGCGGACACGGTCCCGTGCATTTGCATCCACTGATAGAAGGCCACCTGCTCGTAGACGAAGAACAGGGCGGCCGCGAGGTACAAAAGTGGACGTCGCATGCGAGGGGATTACGCGGCGGTGAGGATGAGCGGCGCGCCCTTGCGGATCATGATCGTGTGCTCACGGTGCACGGCCAGCGCGCGATTGTCAGTCCGCAGGGTCCAGCCATCACGCGCTTCCTGCACGCGGGCGGGTCGGTTGGTCAACATCGGCTCGAGGGCGATCACCAGGCCTTCCTGCAATCGCTGGGTCGCGTCGGGATCGCGCCAGTTGGGGACACTGGGCTCTTCGTGGAGCGCGCGCCCGATGCCGTGCCCGCACAGTTGTCGCAGGACATTCGCGCCTTCCTTCCGGGCCGCGGCGTCGACCACTGCGCCAACCGCGCTGAGCGTCGCGCCGGCACGCGCGGCTGCGAGTCCCTGATTGAGCGCGATGCGCGCCGCGCGATCGAGTCGACGGGCTTCGTCACTGACGGGCGGCACCAGCACGGTGATCGCGCTGTCGGCCATGAATCCGTCCAACTCGAGGGTGACATCCAGCTTGAGGACGTCGCCCGGAGCGATCGTGCGCGCGCCCGGCACACCGTGGACGATCTCGTCGTTCACACTGATGCACGTGAAGCCGGGAAAGTCGTACGTCAGCTGCGGGGCAGACCGCGCACCGGCATCGCGCGCGAAACGCTCTGCGGCCTGATCGAGTGTGCGCGTGCTGATGCCCGGTGCGACCAACTTGCGCATGTGGGCGAGCGTCTGTGCGACCACCCGCCCCACGCGCTGCATGGCCTCCAACTCTTCTCGCGAACGAATCGTCATGTCTGCCCCATCCGCGTATCGGCGGTGATGGCCACCGCGGCCGCAGCCGCGAGGTGAAGAGTGCCGCGCAAGTCTATCGACGGCCGCCCAGCAGACGCAGGATGGCGGTGAACAGGTTGAGCAAATCGAGATAGATCTGGACGGCGGCAATCACGTAGTCATCCGGCCCGTACTGATTTCGCAGACGCCACGTGTCGAACACCAGCATGCCGCTGAACACCAGCACCGTCGCGCCCGCAATCCACAGGGACGCCGTCTGGTTCTGGAAGAACAGATTCAGCAGCGACGTGCCGATCAGCACCCACAGGCCGACCACGAAGAAGCTGCCCCACGCCGAGAAATCGCGCCGCGAGATGAAGGCATAGGCCGTCAGCACCGCAAACGTGCTGAGCGTGAGGATCGCCGCCTGACCAGCGACGCCCGGCTGCCGTTGCTCCATCGCGAACACCAGCGGCGCGATCCAGAGTCCCTCGATCAGCGTGAACAGCAACGTCAGGCCGATGTTGAGCGGGAACTGTCGCCGGAAGAACTGCGCCCCCATGAGCGGCGCGAGGGTGGCGAAGAATGTGAGGAACGGATGCTGCACGACGAGCCCCATCAGGGCAGGCTGAGACATGGCCCACCAGCAACTGACGGTCGTCACGAACACACCCGCCAACACCAGCAGATACGTGCGGCGCACGAGGGTCGCACGTTCGGCACCCGTCCGCACCGGCGCGGTCATCGCGCCATACGAAATTCCCATCGGTTCCTCCATCATTGAGCAGGGTTCGTCGAAAGATAACGGACCCGCCCCGGCCCCCGACAGCGCTGTGGGACCATCAGACAGCCCGAGTCGCCCCCCGCACGGCCAGACAGCGGATGTATCGGGCAATGGCGGCCGGCTGGGCGACGCGCACCACCAGCGGCGGACCGCCGCCGCGAACCGCGATACGCAGCGTGAATCCCTGCACGGTGAGGTGTTCGACCTGAGCCAACGGGACGTCGACCACGACGGCGCCGCGGCGGACCAACCGCACCCGACGTGACGTCAGGACGAGCGAACCGAGGCTCCGCAGTCCCTCATCCGCGCGGCGTGCCGGCAGGCTCAGATAGAACGTCTCGCCCGCGGGGACCGGAACACGTGCCAGCGTGAGCGACACCGGAATGAAGTGGCCCCGTTCCGCAGACTGCGCCACGAGCACGATGAACACGGTGCGGAACCCCCACGCCATGCCAACCAGCACGAGCAACAACAAGGCGAACACCGGCACGCCGGTCACTGCGCGCCTTCACGGTCGGCGAGAATCAAGAGCATTCGCAATCAAGGGGTCGCGGTGGTGGATTTTCAAGTACCTCGTCAGGGGCCAGCGTCCGTGCCGCACGCTGACCCCTTCAGGACGTCCGGCAGCACGACTTACTGCCGATAGGCCAACTGGTCGAGCGCAATCCGATACTCCTTCGTCTCGCCGTCGTACGTGATCGAATATCGGGACGGATAGTACCCCGGCTTCGCGACCTGCGCCGCCGTACCGATCGCTCGTGACATGCCCGCCGTCCCCTTGAGCGATTCCAGATACGCCTTCGTGATCATCGGCTCGATGAAGATGAACTTGCCGTCGTACGATCCGTAGATGAACGTCTCGGTGAACGTCTTGCCGGCCGGCGGCGGCTGCAGCTCGGGCGACGACGTATCGAGCCAATGCAGGCCCATCATCGGCACCGCTGCGGCCGCTGCGGGAATGCCGGCCAGCACATTCGCGGCCGCATAACCGTTCGGCACATACGCCGGCGCCGGCAGCGCGCCAGCCTTCTGCGCCCACTGCGGGTCGGACGGCATCATCGCCATCACCTCAGCCGGCGTGATGCTGTAGAAGTGGAAGTCGAAATGCGGCAGCGTGTACACATGCGCCGGTTCGTGACCGGCCGGATTCCAATCCAGCATCACGTGATCGAAACCGGTGTTCGGCGCCTCGGCTGGCAGCGCCAGCGTCAGCATCGCCGCGGACGGACCCGGTCCCGGAACATGGGTCGGGAGATTGGTGAGCGCCGCTTCCGTGAGGGCGACGCCGACCGACGTCGGCTTGCCAGCGGCATTCAGCGCGACGTATGTCCGCGCCGTCCCCGCCCCGAGAGTCTGGCTGGCGCCGTAGACCAGGCGGGCCGCAGCAGGGGACGTGGCCTCGTCCGAACACGCGACGAGGGACGTAGCGGCCGAGATGAGCGTCAGTGCAACAGCTGCCGCTGCAGAGACGCGAACGGAGGGCGTGGACAGGATCGGCATGGATGTATTCCTCATGGTGACCGGGTGAAGTCGGGGTCGCGACAACGCTGAAGAGACCGGCGCAGCGACTGTATGCATGGTGCCGTGACTGCCGCCGCCACGAATGGGTCGAATGACTCAACTTTCGCCCACCCGGATTTGCCGAGCGGAGCGGCAACGCGGATATTCGAGGCGCCCGTGTTCGCGACTTCTCGCGCGACGACCCTGCTCGTTTCTGCGCCTCTTCCGCGCGTCTCCTGCCCGCCGCTCATGGATTCCTCGTCCCGCTCCCGCCTACTGCGTCATTCGTCCGGTCGATCGAGCACTCGAGCGCGTGCGCAAGCGCGTACGCGTGTGCGTGCGCGTGTGCGCGCCGCGGTGGTTGGACTCATCCCGATGATGTTGCTCGTAGGCGCCGGCTGCGCTGGGCGCGCGTCATCGAGTGGCGCCGCCGGCAGCCCCGCCCCACGCACCGCCGCCGGGACCATCCCGCTGGTGATCCGGACCGAACGCGGCGAGATCGCCGTCTCGCTCGACAGCGCCCGCGCACCCGGCACTGTGACGAACTTCCTGCGTTATGTCGACGGTGGCTTCTTCACCAACGGTCGTTTTCATCGCACGGTCACCCCCGACAATCAGCCGCGCGACTCGGTTCGCATCGAAGTCATCCAGGGCAGCGTGCGCCCGATGCGTCCCGACTCGGGATTCGCACCGATCCCGATCGAAAAAACCGGCACCACCGGGCTGCGTCATCTCGACGGCACGCTCTCCATGGCGCGTGGTGGCCCGAACACCGCCACGTCGAGCTTCTTCATCACGATCGGTGCCCAGCCGTCACTCGATGAAGCCGGACACCGCAATCTCGACGGCCAGGGGTTTGCCGCCTTCGGTCGCGTGACCTCGGGCATGGACGTCGTGCGCGCCATTCAGCGTTCACCGCGCACCGAGCAGAACCTGACACCGCCGATTGCGATTCAGTCGATCACCCGCGTGAACCCGAAGCGCACCGCCGACCCCGCGCAGCGTGGCATCCCACTCTCGGCGTTTCCTCGCCTCGTGCCACTCGCGAAAAACATCTACGGCTACGAGGAAATTCGCCAACCGGGTTTCACCACCGTCAGCCTGATCGTGGTCGGCGCGAACGGCGTGCTGATTGCCGATGGACAGGGCAGCGTCTCCGCCACACAAACGATGCTCGACCGCATCAAGACCATCACGCCCTTGCCGGTGAAGTGGTACATCGTCGGTTCCGACCATGGAGATCACACGGCGGGCAACAGTGTGCTTCCCGCCGGCATCACGTATGTCGTGCATCCGAACTCACGCGCACAGCTGCTGCGTGATTCGGCGGCCGCACCCGCGACGCGACGGGTGATCGTCCCGCCCGTCGCGATGCGTGGTGACCGCGAGCGAATCGATGTCGGCGGCATCATCGTCGAGGCACGCTTCCTCGGCCGTGCGCACACCGGCGGCGACCTGATGGTCTATCTCCCCGCGACGAAGATCCTCTTCATGAGCGAGGCCTACCTGAACCGCGTCTTTCCCGCGATGCGCTCGGCCTATCCGAGCGAGTGGATCGCGACGGTCGACCGCGCGCTGGCGATGGACGTGTCGCACTTCATACCGGGACACGGCTTCATCGAATCACCGGCGGTGTCGCGCGAGGAATTGGTGACGTTTCGTGAGTCGCTGCGTGCCGTGATCGCCGAGGTCACGCGGTTGCGCGCGCAGGGGCTCACCGTCGAGCAGGCCACGCAGCAGGCGAAATGGGGCCCGTACGCCGACTGGTTCCTCGCCGGCCAACAGGCCCCCATCGCCGTCCGGCGGGTGTACGACGAACTGGCGGGCTCACTCAAGTGATCCTGGATATCGCCGATCGACGCCCATCGGCCGCTCAGGGTTTCGGCGTGTAGGCATCATACGCCTTCACCGCGATGCGCCACTCTCCGTTGTGCTTGATCAACGTCATGTGGTCTCGTGCAACCATGTCCGGGTAGTCCAGGGCGATGACGGCGGTCGCGACGTGACCCGTGATGCGCAGCGATTCCACGCGCCGACGGCGGCGGGACTCGTCAGCGGGCGCCCGTCCGCTCGCAGACACGCGTATGTACTCGGTGGCGGGCCAACGGCGGTACTGGCCGTCCTTGATGCCGACGAGGATCGCGTCCGGCGCAAACGCCCGTGTGAAGGCGGCGGCGCTACCCGTGGCATGTCCTTCCAGATAGGCGTCGAGCGGCACCAGGACGGCAGACGTCTCGCTCGCGTCCATGCTGATCACCACCTTGCCACGTGTACGCCCACTGCGGCTGTGCTGCTGCGCCGCCTGTACGTCGGACAACGGATACACACTGTCGACATACACGCGCAGCGCACCGACGTCGATGAGACGCGCAGCGTGCGCCAGCCCGCGCGCGACGTCCCACGAAGCGCGTGCCGGACAGAGAATCCCCGCTGCGGCACACCGCACAGCATCCACCGCGCCGGCGGACGAAACGAGACGACCACCGGGGCGAAGAACGCCATATGACCGCGCCAGCGTTTCCCCACCGACCGCATCCACGACCACGTCGACTCCCTGCACCACGGACTCGAACGGCGTGCTGGTGTAGTCGATCACCGAGTCGGCGCCGAGCTGTCGGAGGTAGTCGTGGTTGCGTCCCGACGCACTGCCGATGACAAACGCGCCGCGGGCTTTGGCCATCTGCACGACCATGGAGCCCACGCCGCCGGATGCCCCATGCACCAACACGCGCTCTCCGCGTTGCACGTTCGCGCCGGCGATGAGAAAACGCCACGCGGCGATGGCGACGGTGGGATACGCGGCGGCGTCCTGCATGCTGTACGCGGCGGGCTTGGGCACGATGGCGTCCGTCGGCGCAACGACGTACTCCGCATAGCTGCCACCCTGCGCCACCTGATCCACGGTACCGGCGACCAGATCGCCGCAGCGGAACGCTTGAACACCCGGACCAACCGCCACGACTTCACCGGCGAAGTCGCCGCCCGGAATGGAGAGAGGTGCCAATTCGCCACTGTCCTGAAGCTTCCAGTCCACCGGATTGACGCTGGCCGCATGGACGCGCACCAGTACCTGTCCCGCCTTGGGTGCTGGCACCGGCACCGTATCGATGCGCAGCACGCGGTTGGAATCCCGCACGTGCACGCGCGCCGCCCGCATCGCCGCGGGCACGAGGCTGCAGGCAACAACGCGCGCAGCGGGCGAAGCGGAGCCTTGCGAAGCGGCGCGCGCGCTGCTGGCTGGCAGGGCCGCGACCACTGCCAGCAGCAACATCACCACGCGTCGGAAATGCCGTGCCCCCGAGATGTGAGCAGGCACGCTACTCGACCTTCACGCCGGTCGTTCCCTGCACCGGGATGTCGTCGCGGCGCCACGAATGTCCGTCCGTCGCGACGACGCGCATGTCGTAACAGCCGGGGGTCGTCACCGCGAACGTCCGGACGCCGAGCGGGGACAAGGTGCCCGTCAGTTTGTTCTCGCCCCAGCTGTCCGACGAACACGAGGACACGTACACGGCATTCACGACGCGCAACGAGTTGTTGGTCAAGCGTACCGCATGCGTTGGCGTCGACGGCGCGGTGGGCGAGTCCGACCCGCCACAAGCGCCCAAGGCGGAGAGGGCGATGGTAAGAAGGCCGACCCGGACGCCTCGGTAGGTCGTGCGTCGGGCGGCCGTGCTTCCGCGAGCTGCGCGAAGCAGGCTGGAAAGTGCTGATGAGATTGACATGGAAGTCCTCCGAGCGTGAGATGAATCGTTCGTATCGATGCCGGCCGTTCACCGGTGTTTGGTGGCCGCGTCAGTGTTGTGCGCAACGGTCTGCAGAATCCGGACACGACCCCGCCCAGCGCGGTGACTCATCGCGGCGCGGGCGAATACCCGACAAGCACCGTGACCGGGATCGGCGCTTTTGTGACCATCTCCGCAACGTGCCACGTCCACTCGGGCGACGTGTCGAGATCAGCGACGAGCCCACGAAGCTCGGCCGCCGTGTAGGTGCGCATGCAGCTGACGAGACCATCCCAGCAGGCCACAAGCGGAATCACCGGCACGAGATACGTCCAGAACAGTCGCCCCCAGCGAAAGGGACGGATCATCGGCGTGCCGACGAGCACGAGCATCGGCACGAGCAGCGTCACGAGCAGCGACCGAAGATCCCGCCGGGTCGCCTCGAAAACCGCGATGGGTACACCGGCGCGTGCGGCATCCTCGAGAATGGCGCGCGCGTCTGGTGGCCGGAAATGATGGAAGACGGAGAACATCGTGCGCAGGCCACGCAGGTCACGTGGCACGTCGCGGGCATCGATACGCCGCGCATCGCCAAGCACACCACCGTCCGTCGCGAGTTCGGCGCGTGCGAACGCCGACAGATTGGGCGAGGCGTCCGTGAGACGCACAGTCACGTTGAGGCCCCTCGATCGCAGCGCAGCGTGCAGCCGACGCCAGGGCCCCCCGCCGCCCGCGCCGAGGTCCACCACCGTGCGGGCACCACTCGCACGCAATACGTCGGCCAGGACCGGCGCGGCGACCGCATAGACATCACCCGCTTCCACGGCCCAACAGAGATAGTCGGTCACCCCGTGGCGGATGGCCCGCGGGCACCACGCCTGTTCGGCGATTTCGATCAGATGGACACGTCGCATACCCCACCTGTGCGCAGCATCCGCTCAAGTCCGGACATGGCCGCCCCTCATTTCGTCCCTCCCCCGCATCCGTTGCTTCCGCCCGGACGGTCTCGCATGTTCCGAGGGCGAATGTGGGCCATCCACCGCGTGACCTGCCGCCGTGACGACTGACGCTCCGGATACGATTGCCAAGCTGCTGCAGGCCCACCAACGCGGAGAAACCGATGCGTTGGAGCGTGTCTATGCCATCGTCTACGAGCACCTGCGCGTCGCGGCACGCGCGCAATTGCGGCGCGATGGACGGGCCCGCGCCGGCGAGCATACACTGTCGACGACGGCGCTGGTGCACGAAGCCTACCTGAAGCTGGGCGACCAGATCGGCGCGCACGTCGAGGATCGTGGGCACCTCCTTGCGCTCGCCTCACGCGCCATGCGTCAGGTCCTCGTCGAGTATGCGCG